>JAFWYR010000024.1 GCA_017522615.1 Bacilli bacterium
CCAATTGAATATTTTTTTGATAGATTAATTCTTGTTTCTCCTTTTTTTCTTTCTTGATAAATATTAATTTTGTCTTCATAACTTAATTTACTCATATAAAAACCTCGTTTCTTTGTCCAAGAAACGGGGTTCATATCAAAAAACAGTAATCTTTTTCTATTTCATATTATATTAAAATTAAGAATATAGTTAATTGGTGAAGCTTATGTTCTTTAAAAATATCCATATTCGAATAAAGATAATATTAACTATAATATTATTAATATTCACAGTGATAATACTAAGAGTTTTTTATATAGAAGTAATAGATTATAAAAAATTAAACAAATATGCCTCAAACCTTTGGAGTAGAAATCTTCCTATTAAAGCTGATAGAGGACTAATTTATGATAGAAATGGAACTATCCTTGCTGATAATGTTACAACGACATCTTTAGTCGTTATTCCAAATCAAATTAAAGACAAAGAAGAAACAGCTAAAAAACTATCACAAATACTTAATGTCAATTATGAAGATATGCTTAAACACATAAATAAAAAAACTTCCATAGAAAGAGTCCATCCAGAAGGAAGAAGACTATCTTATGAGATAGCTGATCAGATAAAAAAATTAAAAATCGACGGAGTATATTTAGTAAAAGAATCACAGAGAAATTATCCATTTGATACTTATATGTCACATACTTTAGGCTTTGTTGGAATAGATAATCAAGGACTTTCCGGTATAGAACTTACATATAATGATTATTTAACCGGAGAAGATGGAGCAATTAAATATTTTAGTGATGCGAAAGGAAATAAATTAAAATTAAATGAAGTTTATGAACAACCTCAAGATGGAATGAATATCACTCTTACAATCAATAATGAAATACAGACATCTCTAGAAAGAGAACTGTCTAATGCCGTAACCAAATATAATCCCGATAGAGCTATAGGACTTGTAATGGACCCAAATACTGGTGAAATATTAGCCATATCCGCAAGACCCAACTTCTCACCAAAAGATTATAAAAACTATTCGATAGAAGAGATTAATAGAAACTTACCAGTGTGGGCAACTTATGAGCCAGGTTCGACATTCAAAATAATAACATTATCAGCTGCCTTGCAAGAAGGTAAAGTTGACTTAGATAAAGATACATATGTAGACACAGGCAGTATTCAAGTTGAAAATGCAACATTACATTGCTGGAAACATGGAGGACATGGGAAAGAAACATTTTTAGAAGTTGTAGAAAATTCCTGTAACCCAGGGTTTGTAGTTCTTGGACAAAGACTTGGAAAAAATACCTTATTTGATTATATAGAAAAATTTGGCTTTGGTAAAAAAACAGGTGTCGATTTAAATGGTGAAGCTACGGGAATATTATTCGAAAGGAGTAAAGTGGGGCCAGTAGAACTTGCAACCACAGCTTTTGGTCAAGGTGTCTCAGTAACTCCGATTCAGCAAGTTACTGCAGTCTCAGCTGCAATTAATGGTGGAACACTATATAAACCATATATAGTAAAAAGCGTCAATGAACCGGAGACAAATACAGTTGTAAAACAAAATACACCAACTAAAGTAAGAGAAGTAATCAGTAAAGAAACTAGTGAAAAAGTTAGATATGCTTTAGAAAGTGTAGTATCAAATGGAAGTGGAAGAACTTCTTACATAGATGGATATAGAGTAGGTGGTAAAACAGGAACAGCCCAAAAGGTAGAAAATGGAAGATATATGTCTAATAATTATATTTTATCATTCATAGGTTTTCTACCTGCCGATAGTCCAAGAGTAGTAGTTTACATTGCAATAGATAATCCAAAAGGAACTGTTCAATATGGTGGAACAACAGTTGGACCATTATCTAAAGCCGTTTTAAAAGATTGTATTAAAGCATTAAATATTCCAAAATCAGATGGAGGAAAACCAAAAAAATATCAATGGCCAAACAAAAAGACTATTGCGGTTAATGATGTAACTGGAAAAACTGTTGAAGAAGCAAAAAAAGAATTAGAAGGATTTAATGTAATTGTTAAAGGTAATGGACCGACAGTACTTCATCAATCACCCGAGCCAAAAACAGTATTAGATGAAGGAAAAACTGTTAGAATATTTACAAGTTAAAGGAGGTTAAAATGATAAATCTTACAAAATCAGTAATGGCTATGATGATTGGATTTATTTTCTCATCGATATTTGGAATGATTTTAATTCCAATATTAAAAAAAATAAAAGCATCCCAGACACTTAACAAATACTTAGAAAGAACTCATCATGATAAAATAGGCACCCCAACTATGGGAGGACTCATTTTCATATTACCTTCAATAATAATTACTTTAATATTTATTATATTTAATAAAATAAAGCCATCTTATAGCTTATTAATAATCCTATTTACCTTTACCTTCTATGCGGTAATTGGCTTTATTGATGATTTATTAATAGTATTAAAACATAACAATAAAGGGTTAACTAAAAATCAAAAATTTATCTTAGAAATAATTGTAGCTATAATCTTTTTTTATATTTTTATGAAATCAGGTAATGAACCATTAATTTGGATTCATAGTTTAAATATCAAAAATAATATAGGATGGTTATATGGATTATTTATTTTATTAGTCTTAACTTCATCATCAAATGCCGTAAATTTAACTGATGGTCTAGATGGTCTAGCAGGTGGATTATCTGTATTAGCTTTTATAGCATATGGAATAATATCGTGGAATACCGAATGGTTACTTGGCTATGAAGATATCGCACTTTTTGCCTTTACCTTAATAGGATCTTTATTAGGTTTTATGATATACAACTTTCCAAAAGCTAAAGTGTTTATGGGAGACACTGGTTCTTTATCTTTAGGAGCCTCTTTAGGTGCGTATGCCATAATAACAAGACATGAACTATTATTAGGTCTTATTGGAATAGTATTTGTAATTGAAACTTTAAGTACCATTATTCAAATATTGGTATATAAATTAACAAAAAAAAGAGTTTTTCCTATGACACCAATTCATCATGCTTTTGAAAAGAAGGGATGGAAAGAAAATGATATAGTAATACTATTTTGGGTAATTGGTTTAATATCAAGTATGATTGCCATTATATGGGGTGTATGTTTATGAACAAAAAACTATTTATCACATGTATAATACTATCGTTATTTGGTTTAATTATGATTTATTCATCATCAAATATATGGGCCGAGTACAAATTTGATGACCCATTTAAATATGTAAAAAATCAAGGACTATTTTTAATTATCGGAATAATCTCAATGTATTATACAAGTAAAATAAATTATAAAAAATATTATAACTATTCAAATAAAATATTTATATTTTGTTTTATATTAATGATACTTGTCTTATTAATTGGAACTGAACGAAACGGAAGCAAAAGTTGGTTTGGCATAGGTTCTTTTGGTATTCAACCATCTGAATTTATGAAATTATCTATGATTATTTTTACAAGTAAATATTTATATAACAATCGAAAAGATATAGCAAATATAAAAAAAGGGGTTATCCCTATACTATTACTCACACTTCTTATATTCGTATTAATTATGCTTCAGCCAGATTTTGGAACTGGGATAATATTAATCATGGGAGTTATAGGATTATTATTCGTCGGAGGAGTTGACCTAAAATTTTTTATAAAAATAGGTATGCTTGGAATAATAGGAATTGTAATTTTAATAGCTATGGCTCCATATAGATTAAAAAGAATTTTATCTTTTTTAAATCCCTGGAGTGATCCTTTAGGAAGTGGATTTCAAATAATTCAATCTTTATATGCGATTGGCCCAGGTGGGCCTTATCAATAGCGATAAAAAAAGCTATTAAAATAATTAAATTTCAATAGCTTTAAAATTGTATGTATTTTCTTTTGATAAGTATAAAGTTACAGTAAAGAAACACATTACACTTATAATTAGCATTATAACATAGTTAATAATACTATCACCAGTTTGTGGATTATTTAATGTTATCATCTTAATAACATCTTTTGGAGCCTCTTCATTAACGAGAGTAATATCCATTTTTACATTTTCATCATAAGGATTATACCAAGTTATTCCTAATAAATTTTGATAAGCACCTTCATCAAAGTTAAAACCAGATAAACTATTTGATAAATCACCAGTTGAGTAAATGTATAAATGCATATCAGATGGATGATGTTCCTCGTTATTAATTAGATATAAAAATAATTCATAAAATCTAGCAACCTTTTTTCTAACTTCTTCACTAGATTTAGCATTATGTCCAGAACTCCAATGTCTAGCAAGATTACCAAATGCATCTCCACCACCAATAGATGTTGTATATATATCACTTCCTAATGGTTGATTAGGATCATAAACAAAACTTCTATACCAAGGATATAAATACCATATATATTTGTCATCATCAGTTATATAATAATCCATACTCTGATAATTTTCAGGTGCACTGGATTTAGATACTCTTTGAACTCTTGTTAAACCTGCGTTTGTATAATTTTTAAGTGCTGATTCAGTTACATATCTAATTTCAGCTTCAGATAAATCATCAAAAACTTCTGAAGCTAACTGTCTATGATAAATAATATCTAAAATTTTATCATACAACTCCTGTGAGCTTAAAGATTGATCAGATATATCTTTTGACTCTTTATTCTGATGAGCATCTACAAATACAGTTTGTATTGTATAATTTCTAATATCACTAGGATCAAGTATTTCTCCGTCATAGATTGAATTTTCATCAGGAGTTTCCCAGTCCTGATTAATACAATAAACCTCGCTCTTTTCACCGTTTATCTCGACATAGTATAAAGGTGTGCCACCATAATGACTACAAGGTGTTTCAGAAAAATCAACACCAGCATCAAGAGTATTAACTTCTACCTTAACAGTAAATGGGCTATCTTTGGCTAATAGATATCCATCTGGAGCTGTTTTTTCATGCAAAACATAGTCGCCTTCAGTTAGCATAGTAGTGTGAACTGTACCATCAGATATCCATTCGTCAACTACATCACCGTCTGAATTCAACACTTGAAGAGTAGCGCCTTTCAAAGGATTTCCATTCTCGTCAACTTTAGTTATAAGAACAGGAATCTTATGCTCTTCATTAACGACACTATCATTAGATGGAATATTAATTTGTTCATTTTTAGTTGTGTCCTCTTCAAAATCCGTTGTATCAGTATTTTCTTCTTTTTTGAACTGTTCAGTACTGTTTTCTACATTAGTTTGTAACTCTTCACTTGCATCCATTGCTAAAACAATAGAAGGAGTAAAAAATACAAATAATAGAATACTACACAAAACAGTTAATTTTAATATAATATTCTTATACATTCCAAACCCTCCCTAATAATTTTAATAAAATATTAAAATTGCCACCTATTCTAACATAACAGTTAGGAAAATTCAATATATTATTTAGTAAAAATTACCATTTTGTATGAAAAAAATATGTCAAAAATAAAAAATTCGAAAAATAGAGTTATGAAAAATAGAAAATTATTTTTTTAATATAATTTATTAAGAGGTGACATATGGAAAAAAATATTAACATTTTTTTTGATAATAATGGTAAAGAACTGCAGGAAATTATTGATAATATTTTAATAAAAATATATAAGCAAAACACCACAAATATAGGAGAATAAAATGAATATATTAGAAAAAAAAGATTATAATGTAGCGATTTATATCAGACTATCTAAAGAAGATGAAAAAGATGGCAAAGAAAGAGATAGTGAAAGCGTTGCAAATCAGCGTAATCTTTTAGTAAAATTTGTAAAAGACAATGGTTATGAATTAGTTAACATTTATATAGATGATGGTTTTACTGGAACCAATTTCGAAAGACCACAGTTTAAACAAATGATTAAAGATATAGAGTTAGGAAAAATAAACATGGTTATTACTAAAGATTTATCAAGGTTAGGCCGCGATTATATTACGACTGGAGAATACATTGAAAAATGGTTCCCTAAGCATAATGTAAGATATATTTCGTTATTAGATGGTGTCGATACAATGTTTGATACTACTAACAATGAAATCGCTCCTTTTAAAGCTATTATTAATGATATGTATTCAAGAGATAATTCAAAAAAGATAAAAGCAGCATTAAGAACCAAACAACAGGAAGGAAAATGGGTTGGAGGTTGTGCTCCTTTTGGATATATGGTCGATCCAAACGATAGAAATCATTTAGTAATAAATGAAAAAGAAGCACCAATAGTTAAAAAAATCTTTTCTTTAGCCCTAGAGGGAAAGTCTAAAAATCAAATAATAAATATACTATTTGATGAAAAAGTTCCAACACCTTCTATGATTAGAAATGTTAACAGAACCTGTAAATATTCAGAACTCGGTTATTGGAATACAACTACTATTAGGTCTATACTCTCAAATGAATTATATACTGGTGATATGGTACAAAATAGAAGAAGTAGGATTAGTTATAAAGTTAGAAACATTGTATCTAATGATAAGAGCGAGTGGATAATAGTTGAAGACACTCATGAGCCAATTATAAGTAAAGAAGAATTTAATGAAGTTCAAAGAATAGCAAAAATTAACACTGGTTTAAGGTATAAAAAGAAAATAAAAGGTATTTTTGACGGATTGATATACTGCGGAGAATGTAAAAGTCGTATGGCTTTACAAGGAGGAAATAAAGGACATTGCCACGGTCATTATTATACAATTTGTAATACTTATAAAAAGTATTCTAAATTAAAACTATGTACTTCTCATTCATATAATTTTGAAAAACTTGAAACCAAAATAATAAAGCAGCTTAAAAAAATAATTAATGATTATATTGATGAAAGAAAAACAGTTAATAATTTAATTAAAAACAAAGATAAACTAAATAATACGAGTGACCTATCTTTAAATCTCATAAAAATAGATAAAAGTTTAGAAACTAAAAAAAGAAATTTGGATAAAATGTATGTCGATAAACTTGAAGGTAACATTGAGGAAGAACAGTACAGTAGAATTAAAAATAAATTAAATAATGAGATTAGAGAACTCGAAAAAAAGAAAGATAACATTATAAAAAATATTTATGATAATGACTTATCAAATGATAATGAAAAGTGTATTACTATGGTAAAAGATTTATTAAATATGGAAAAACCAAGTCGAGATATAGTGATAAGACTAATAAAGAAAATAGAATTACATCAAGATAAAACAATAGATATTTATTTCAATTTCAAAAAATTAAATGTGTAATAGTTAATTTCATCTAATATGAGGGTCAAAACTCCCTTTTTTTATCTGCGCTTATTTTGTAAAAAAGATAGTTTATCGCCAAAAGTTAAAGCCAGGTGGTTTGTTTGGCTTTGGCTTAGGTGGTTCTAGACAAAAACATTTTTATCTTCCAGAACCTCAAACAGATTTCATTTTTTCTATCATTAGTGAAGAATTCGGCTTTATGGGAATAATGATAGTATCTATTCTTTTTATAATAATTATATATGAATCAGTAAAGATTGCCCTTAAAAGTGAAAATCTATTTGGGAAATATCTTGCATTTGGAATTATTTTCATGATTTCTTTTCAGACAATATTAAATCTTTCAGTTGTAATAGGTCTTATACCAGTGACAGGAGTAACTTTACCATTTTTAAGTTATGGAGGTTCTAGTTTGTTAATTACTTTAATAGAAATGGGAATTATACTTAATATATCGAGGTATCAGAAATAAAATTATGGTATAATAGTGCTATAGTATGAAGGAGATGTATGAAATGGAATATAATAATACAGTTACAGAGTTTGTAGAAACAAAAAGTACAAGATATCAATATTCATATGTTGATATGGAAACAGTTATAGCAAATATAGATGAATATATTATTCCAGCATGCCAACCAGCATGCAAATCATTATGGAATAAAAACATAGAAACATTTATGGTTAGTAATAATGATGATAATTATTTGTATGTTCTACTAGGAGCCCTAGACGATAATAACAGAAATATAATCGAAGAAGCAATGAAAACTGATTCAAGATTCTTTTATTCAGATTATAGACATACCTTTGGTATAAAAGTTGCTGGAAACATGGAGAATATTGATGCAATTAAAGAACTAGAAGAACTTACAGAAGTATTTACTATTCAAGATACTTTTAGATTTAAAAATCCCGATGAGTTTTTAAAAGAATATAAAATATCTTCAAGCAAAACATATGAAGTGCAAAGCGATGGAACACTTCTTATAAAGGAAAACCCAGATCTTTCTGATGTTACATTTGAAGAAGCATTAGCACAATCTGGCAAAGAAGAATTATATATACAAGAAGAAGGAAGAATATATGAAAGTCCAATGTATTTAATGTGGCATAAAAGATACGAAGAATACATTAAGAACATAGATAGTAAAAAATCTAAACATAACTCAATATAATTAACATAAAAAAGCACCCTAAATGACTTGTTACGGAAGTTACATTACCATTTTTAAGTTACGGAGGATCAAGTTTACTTATTACTTTACTTAGTATGGGAATTATACTTAATATATCAAGACATCAGAAATAGAATTATGGTATAATAATAGTAGGAGATGATTTTATAAATTTATATCTTAAATCACCTGATAAAACTGATGTAGATAATTTTATGAGATATTATGAGATTGTAAAAAAATATAATCCAAATGTTAAACCATTAGCAACCAAAGAGACTTTCGATGAATATATTAAAGGTATTGAAAGAAGAGTTAATGGTGTAGACAATGGCATATTTATTCATGATTATTATTTAATGGAGAATGATGATATAATTGGATTGTGCTGCTTAATTATAAACCCTGAAGATGATAAAGACTTATATGATTATACTGGAAATGTTTCTTATATTATAAGACCAGATAAAAGACAAAAAGGTTATGGCTCAGTATGTTTGCATTTACTTATTGAAGAAGCTAATAAATTGGGTTTAGACGACATTACTGTATACTGTACTGAGGATAACATTGGTTCACGAAAAATTATCGAAAATAATGAAGGAAAACTTGTTGGACAAAATGTTTATATGGATGAAACAGATACTGATATGATCAATTATGGTAAAAATAATTTAAAATTTGTTATTAATATAAAAGAATCATTAACAAAATTTTTAAAAATAAAATAGGCACCCAAAGTGGGGGGTTACGTTCTAAAACCGCGAACAGGACAAATAAATATCATATGTTAATAAAATGTATTATTAATATTATACAAGAATTATTAGAAAATATATACAGACATTTGCTACAGAAAACGATAAAAAACAAGATAATTTTAAAAAAAGAAAGCAAAAACCACATTTCATCTATTATTGCTTTTTTTATTGTAAGTAAGTTAAATCATGTGTTATAATTATAAAAGATAACAGTATGCGGGAAGAGAGGTGACACCAAGTATTTAAACTTGGTGATTTATGAAAAAAGGAAACAAAAAAGGCTTTACTTTGGCAGAAATATTGGGAGTAGTTGTAATAATTGGGCTATTACTAATTTTGATAGCTCCAGTTATTGTCGGAAGGATAGGGATTACCAAAGATACGGCTATAAATACCAATAATAGAATAATATATAATGCTGCTTCCCAGCACATCATAGAAAACAGACAAAATTATCCAACTGGAAAAAAATATTGTATAACTGTTAGAGAATTAATAAATGAAGGAAAATTAGCCTCACCAGTTAAGGATGTAACAACTGGTAAAACAGTAGATGACAATTATTCAATTCTTGTCTCGATATATTCTACTGGCAATGAGTACTATGAAGGGCCATTTGTCGACAAAGTATGTGAAGAAGTAGCCTCAATTCCTATGATAGACTTTATAGTAGACCCAGCTGGTACTAACTGGGTACAATCGAGAAAAGTGACAATCAAATACCCAAGTGATACTGTGGAAAGAAAATATAAAAAAGATACTGAAAACTTTAATAATACTGGAAATCAAAATCATCAAGTTACTTTCACTAAAGATGGAAGTATAACTGCTACAGCTAAATACAATGGCACTAAAACTGAATCAAAAATAAATGTAGTAAATATCGACAGTATTGAACCTACTATATCCCAAGTTGGAGAACCTACATGTAAAAAAGTAGTAACTGTTAAATTAGCGGATGAAGGTGGAAGTAAATTAAAAGAATATGCCGTAATAAAAAGTGAAGAAAATTTAACTAATCAAAAATGGAAAAAATTAGATAAGGTGAATGAAAAAAACATAAAATTTACGGCAGAAGATGAAGTAGAATATACCATATATGTAAGAGACAATGCTGGAAATGAAAACAGCTTAAAATTTAAACCAAATGTAAGACATAATGTAGTCTTTAATACAAATGGAGGAACACCAAAACCATCAGATAGATCATTAATTAATAACAAACCATATAATCAAAATGGAAATCTTCCAAATAGAGATCAAATTTCAAAAACTGGATACATATTTAGGGGATGGTATGAAGATAATAACAGTTTTTCCAAAAAGATTGATGATAATACGATTATGTGTGTTAGAACATCAGACAATACCAAAAATTTATATGTGAAATGGGAAGCTAAGAAAGTCCAAGTAACATTCTATAGAAATACTTCAGCATCAGATACAACTAATCATACCCAGACATTTACTTATGGAGCTGCTAGTCAGTCATTTAGTGAAAAAAATTGGGATAATAGTAAAACTGGATATAGTATAGTTGGATGGAGTGAAAACAGAAATGCTACTACTTCGAATTATTCAGAATTGAGTGGAGTGTCAAACGACTGGATAGAAAGTATATATAACTCACATAACGCAAATAAAGATGATACAAATCCAAAATCACATACACTATATTTAATATGGAGAGCCAATAAATATAAAATTAAATTTTCAAACAATGGTGGTTCTGGATCGATGAACACTATTACATGCACGTATGATCAAGACTGTAAATTACCAAATAATGCATTTTCAAAAACAGGATATTCATTTAATAATTGGACAGCTAAAATAGGAGGAAAAAACCAAACCTTCACAAATGGTCAAACAATTAAAAATTTAACTTCTAAAGACAATGAAGAATTAACATTTTATGTATCATGGAAAGCAAATGAGTATACTGTATCATTCGATGCAAACGGAGGAAGTGTTTCTCAAAGTAACAAAAAAGTGACATATGATAGTAGTTATGGAACTCTGCCAACTCCAAGTAGACAAGGCTATAGATTCGTTGGATGGTTTAAATCTGATGGAACCGAAGTTACAAGTTCAACGACATATAAAACAGCAAGTAACAGTACGTTATATGCTCACTGGAAATTCATTTATACTAAGCCAAGTTGTCAATTAACTGCTGACGGAACTAAAGGATGGAATGATTGGTTCAGAAGTGACGTCAAAGTAAAAATGACAACTAGTACAGGTTCAGGAATTCCACAGTCATACGGACTATCAACTAGCCATAGTAGCAAAAACGGTAACAAGGAAGTCAACGTTAATACTGATACAACAGGAATAACATATTATGGATATGTTGAAAATGAAGCTGGTAGTAGTGAATGTTCTATATCATTTAAACGTGATGTAACTAAACCATTAACCACAGCAAGTAATATACATGGACTTAATGGTTATACAACAATACACAGTAGTACATGTAATAATTTTCATAGTGGAACGTGTTATGCAACTTATTCAGCATCATACATGCTCTATGACTTAGATTATACATGTGATGATTATGGTGGTAGTGGATGTGGCCATATAGATGTAAAGTGGCTTCACGACGGAACTAATCAGAAGTTGTGCCCAAATTGGACAGACTTTGACACCTGTGTAAATTATTCAGGATTCAAAACTGTTTCTATTCCAAGTTATATAATAGAATGCTTTAGAACCTTTGATAATGCTGGTAACCAAAGCGATGAAATATGCGTTGACATGAGGAGAGTTTAAAATGAAAAAGAAAATAATTGTTAGCTTAATAATAGTAGTAATTTTATTTATATCAGCAGTTTTATCATATAATTATTACAAATCTTACAAACAAAATGAAGCATTAAAAATTCTTTCAGAAAAATCAAATATACCTAAAGAACAGTTTACATTCTCAAAAATGAAAAATGATAAAGAATATGAATTTAAATATAATTCAGAAACTAGAAATATTAAATATGTAATCAACGTCGAAAAAAAGACATATAAGAGAATTGAAAAGATTACAATAGGAGGATAAAATTACTGTTTATTAATAATAAAAGACACATTCAGTGTCTTTTTCTTTAATTTTAGGCAAAATGTAATCTTAAAAATCATAAATCTATCAGTAGTTTCTTCATTGTTAGTTATTTGTGCATCTCTACAAATATTTCGTCATTAGTAATGGTTTCAATCTTTGTAAGTGTTGTAACATACCTATTTCCACAGTTATCTGTGATATTTATACAAATGTAATAGCAAAGACAATTAATTCAAAATAAAGAATATGTTCTAGAAACATATTTTTTTTAAAACAAAAACTTTACACAATTAAAAAGAAATACTTAAAATCATTTGACATAATAAAAAAGAAAATATACAATTTAAATAGGATAACAAATAGAGAAAGAGGGACAAATTATGAAAAAAGGATTTACTTTAATAGAACTATTAGGAGTAATTGTCGTATTAGGTATAATTGGACTTTTAGTAACACCTATCATTCAATCAACTTTAAAAGAAAATAGTATGAAATCATGTGAAGCTCAAATAGAATCATTTAAAAGAGCAGCCCGAAACTACACTTCTCAAAATCCTTATATGACATATAGCGATGTAACACTTAAAGAACTTCAACTAGCTGGATTTCTAAGAGAAGGAGAAATAAAAAATCCAAGAGGTGGAGTATTTGATTTAGAAAGTAAAGTAACAATTACTAAAAATGGAAGTACTGGAACATATACATATGAATATACCGCAGTTAACTGCCGAAGCTAATTTACTTTAGCTTCTTTTTTTGATAAAATTTAACTAGGTGAAGAAAATGTTATACACATCTATTAACAATCCAAAAATAAAAAAATTAAATCTATTAAAAAGTAAAAAATACCGAGATAGAGAAAATATGTTTATAGTTGAAGGTGATCATCTAGTTAAAGAAGCTTATAATAATGGTTATTTAAAAGAAATATTGGTAAGAGAAAACGTAGAATATAAACTAGATGTAGAAACAAACGAAATAAATAAGTCAGTTGAAAAATATCTATCAGAACTAGAAACTCCAACAGGCATATTTGGTATTTGTACTAAAAAGGAAATGAATTTAAAACCAGGCAAAATATTAGTTTTAGACGGTATTCAAGATCCTGGCAACATGGGTACTATAATTAGAAGTTCCAAAGCATTCAATATAGATACCATAGTAATAAATGATAAATGTGTAGATCCATATAATTCAAAAGTTATAAGAGCGACCCAAGGAATGATTTTTTCGGTAAATATAATAAAGGCTAACCTTGAAACATTTATAAAAGAAATAAAACACACCCATAAAGTATTCGCAACAAAAGTAGATGGCGGAGAAAGTTTAAAAAATGTTGAAAAACCAGAAAAGTTTGTTATAATAATGGGCAGTGAGGGACAAGGCGTTAGTCAAAAATTATTGAGTCTTGCTGACACATTCCTTTATATTCCAATGAATGAGAAATGTGAAAGCCTAAACGTCGCTATTGCTACAAGTATTATTTTATATGAGTTTGGAGCGTGATAATAATGATTTATATCGGTAAATTAGTAAATACCCATGGTATAAAAGGCGAAGTTAGAATCATCTCAAGTTTCAAATATAAAGAAGAAGTTTTTAAAAAAGATTCTATAATATATATTAAGAATCAAAAATATAAGATTAACTCATATAGAAAACATAAACAGTTTGACATGGTAACCTTAGAAGGAATAAATGACATCAATGATGCTATACCATTAAAAGGAAGCCTGGTCTACATAAACAGAGAAGACTATAATTTCAGTGGCTTATTAAATGAAGATTTATATGGTAAAAAAGTATATGATAAAGACAAATATATTGGGGTATTAAAAAACATCAGACAAAATGGAAATCAAGAATTATTAGAAGTAGAAAAAGATAATAAAAAATATCTAATTCCGTATGTAAAAGAATTTGTAAAAAGTATAGATGAAGATATACATTTAAATTTAATAAAAGGATTTATCGATGAAGATTGATATATTAACAATTTTTCCAGAAATGTTTGAAGGATTTTTAAATACATCCATTATTAAAAGAGCCCGCACCAATAATAAAGTAGATATAAACATTCATGATATAAGAAATTATAGTAAGGATAAGCATAAAAAAGTTGATGACTATGGCTATGGTGGTGGAAGGGGAATGGTTCTAATGCCTCAGCCTATATTCGATGCTGTAGAAGACATAAAAACAAAAGACTGTAAAATAATACTTATGACTCCTCAAGGCAAAACTTATAATCAAAAAATAGCTTACGATTTATCAAATGAAAAACATATAATAATAATATGTGGACATTATGAAGGATTTGATGAGCGAATACGTACACTTGCTGATATGGAAATCAGTATTGGTGACTATGTCTTAACTGGCGGGGAACTTCCAAGTATGATTATCACCGATAGTATAACTAGATTATTAGATGGAGTAATTGAAAAAGACTCGCATATCAATGATTCATTTAATAATAATTTATTAGACTATCCAGTTTATACTAAACCAGTAGACTTTAGAGGAATGAAAGTACCAGATGTTCTTTTATCAGGACATCATGCCAACATTGAAAAATTTAGACGAGAAGAAGCCTTAAAAAAAACCAAAGAGAGAAGACCAGATTTATTAGAGGGTGTTAAAGATGAATAAAACATATTACGCAGTTGAAAAAAATAACAAATTAATAATTCAAGGTTACATAAACTATGAAAGTATCTCTGGCTTTGACATTAAACCTCAAAACAAAGTTCCTTATGACGGAATAGAAGTAGGTCATTTAAAATTAGTTGAACCTCATTTAATTGAAAAGGTATTAAAACGAAAAATAAAAAGAAAATTAAACACTTATCTAAATTTTTTATTAACTGTTGTCGATGATGACGATGATGATTCAGAGGCTTTAGAATTAGTTATCGATGATTTAGAAAGATATAAATTATTGATAATAAATAAATATGCATTATTCCTAGATAAAAGATATATTGCCTCACTATTAAAAAAAATAACCTTTGTCGAAAGAGAACTAAAAAACAAAATTCGAGAACTAACTATATCTGAAGAAATACAAATTGGAAGAAAAAGATAATAAAAAAGTTGAAATTAAATATAAAATGTGGTAAAATTATCCATGTCGTGATCCGCTGAGGTTCGTTACTTATGATCACAGATTTATAAAGGAGAGTGAAAATATGAATTTGGTAGATAAAATAACGAAAAGCCAAATCAGAACTGACCTTCCTGAATTCCGTGTTGGAGATACCATTAAAGTTAACTACAAGATTATTGAAGGAAAACGCGAAAGAATTCAAGCATTTGAAGGTATTGTAATTGCCATAAAAGGTAGTGGCGTAAGTAAGAACTTCACTGTTAGAAAAAAATCAAGTGGCGTTGGAGTAGAAAGAACATTTCCTTTCTCATCACCAAAGATTGACAGTATTGAAGTAGTTAGAAAAGGTAAAGTTAGAAGAGCAAAACTTAATTATTTACGTGACCTTAAAGGACAAGCTAAAATTAAAGAGAGAAAATAAGGCCAAAAAGCCTTGTTTTTCTTTATAAAGGGGATGCACAAAATGGTAGAAAGTGATAAAAAAATAATAGAATACGCTAAAGCTATATTACCCTATATCGTAATAATAGTACTAGTCGTAATATTTAGAAGCTTTGTAATAACACCTATCAAAGTCGATGGTTCTAGTATGTACTCGACCTTAGAAGACGGTCAAATATTACTGTTAAAGAAATATGATAAAAATATAAAAAGATTTGATGTAGTAGTTTTTTATCATGGAAATAATAGACTAATAAAAAGAGTAATTGGATTACCCGGTGATAAGGTTGAATACAAAGATAACAAATTATATATCAATGATAAACATGTAAAAGAAGCATTTTTAAAAAACAATCAAAAGACATATGACTTTAAATTAAAAAAACTTGGTGTTAGTAAAATCCCAAAAAATGAGTATTTTGTCCTAGGAGATAATCGAACAAATTCAACTGATAGCCGAATAATTGGACTTGTATCAAAAGATGTAATACAAGGAAAGACTGATTTTATTATATTTCCATTTAATAAATTCGGTAAATTTAATTAAAGTGCTGAAATAAGCACTTTTTTCTATATTTAATTTTAAAAATATTATATAATGAAATTAAGAGAGGAGAGATAAAATGATACTTGTAACAGGTGGGGCTGGATATATTGGGAGTCACACTGTAGTAGAATTATTAAATGAAGGAAAAGATGTAATTGTAATAGATAACTTTTCAAATAGTAAAAAACAAACTTTAGACTCTATAAAGAAAATAACAAACAAAGATTTTAAATTTTATGAAATAGATTATCTTGATAGAGAAAAACTAGAAAAAGTATTTAAAGAAAATCAAATAGATTCAGTTATCAACTTTGCTGGATTTAAAGCTGTTGGTGAATCAGTTATAAAACCATTAGATTATTATATTAACAATATTTCAGGAGCTCTAACACTTTTAGATGTAATGAAAAAATATAATGTTAAAAAATTTGTCTTTTCATCATCCGCAACCGTTTATGGAGAGCCAGAGAAAATACCAATTACTGAAGACTGTAAAATTGGAGGAACGACAAATCCATATGGAACAACTAAATTATATATCGAACAGATATTAAAAGATTTATATAAATCAGATAATACTTGGGATATAGTAATTCTAAGATATTTTAATCCGGTAGGATCACACGAAAGCGGTCTAATTGGTGAAGAACCAAACGGAATACCAAATAATTTAATGCCATACATCGTAAGAGTAGCTAGTAGGCAGTTAAAAGAATTATCGATATTTGGAAATGATTATGATACCAAAGATGGAACAGGAGTTAGAGATTATATCCATGTTGTAGATTTAGCTAAAGGACACATAAAAGCTCTTCAAAAATTAGAAAAAGATCAAGGGCTATTTATATATAATTTGGGCACAGGAAATGGTTACAGCGTACTTGATATGGTTAAAACTTTTGAAAAAGTAACTGGAAAAAAAGTTCCATATAAAATAGCTCCAAGAAGAGAAGGCGATATTGCGACCTGTTATTCTGATCCTACAAAAGCAAAAAAAGAACTTAATTGGGAAGCTACAAAAACACTAGAAGATATGTGCAAAGATGCATGGAACTATATAGAAAAAAATGGTAAAAAATAATTACCATTTTTTCATGCATTGACAAATTAATTAATAGAATGATATATTGAAATTGAAGGTGATAGTAATGAATGAAATTAAATGCCCAAAATGTAAAACAGTATTTCAAATAAATGAAACAGATTATGAATCTATTGTTAAGCAAATAAGAAACAAAGAATTTGATAAAGAAATTACTCTAAGAGATAATCAAAATAAAATAGAAAGAGAAAATGCCGTCAAACTTGCCGAAGCCCATATCAAAGAAGAAATGATGAAAAAAATAAACAGTCAAACAGTCGAAATAGCCAAATTAAAAAGTGAACTTGAAACTAAAGAAAAAGAAACTCAAAATAAATTAGAAAAAGAATTTCAAGAAAAACTTAATAAAAAAGATTTAAAAATATCCGAACTTAAAAATAAAATTGAAATAGGACAGTCTAAAAGTGAATTAGATATTCAGAGAGCTATTTCCGAAAAAGATAAAGAAATAACAACTTTAACTAATGAATTAGATATTAAAAATAAAGAATACCAATTAAAAGAAAACAACATCAAAGAAACATACGAATCAAAACTAAAAGATAAAGATGAACAAATAGCGTACTATAAAGATTTTAAAGCTAAACAGTCAACCAAAATGATAGGTGAATCTCTGGAGCAGCACTGCCAAACTGAATTTAATAGACTAAGGCCATTATTTAAAAATGCTTATTTTGAAAAAGATAACGATGTGAGAAGTGGTTCCAAAGGAGACTTTATATTTAGAGACTTTGATGAAGATGGTGGTGAAATAGTATCTATTATGTTTGAAATGAAAAATGAAGCTGATGAAACAGCTACTAAACATAAAAATGAAAACTTCTTTAAAGAATTAGATAAAGATAGAAAAGAGAAAAACTGTGAATATGCTGTATTAGTATCTCTATTAGAAGCAGATAATGATTACTATAATGATGGAATAGTTGATGTGTCACACATATACGATAAGATGTATGTAATAAGACCTCAGTTCTTTATTCCTTTAATAACCCTAATTAGAAACTTAGCTAGTAAATCTTTAGAATATAGAAAAGAATTAGAACTAGTAAAAAATCAAAACATCGATATAACACATTTTGAAGAAAACATAAACACCTTTAAAGAAGGATTTTCAAGAAATTATAGACTAGCTAGTGAAAGGTTTAAAAAAGCAATAGAAGAGATAGATAAGACGATAGATCACCTAAATAAAACTAAAGAAAACTTACTTAAAACAGATAATAATCTAAGACTTGCTAACAATAAAGCTGATGATTTAACTATAAAGAAACTAACCAGAAATAATCCGACAATGACTAAGATGTTTGATGAATTAAAAGACTAAGAGTGTATAAAACACACTTTTTTAATAAATTGTTGTCAAAATATAAAAAATCTGATATATTAAATATGAACTTCCATTAATGGATGTTTGAGTGACTTAAAAATTTATATGAATTTAATATCCTAAGGACGCATAGGGCGTATTGTATTTATTTTAGGATAAAGGAGGGTTCATATGAAAGAAAGTCCAAAAGACTATTTAAGTCACAGTAAATCTGAGAATTTCAACGACTTACTTTTCTCTTTTATAGATGAAAAAGGTTGTAAAGATTCTGAGATTTACAAAAAAGTAGATATAGATAGAAAATTATTTTCTAAAATCAGATGTAATAATGATTACATCCCAAGAAGAAACACCATAATCAAACTTTGTTTAGCCCTAGAACTAGATAAAGTAAAATTTAATAAATTATTAAATTCAGCTGGATACTGTCTAAGAAAAAACAAGTTCGATTTAATAATTACATACTGTTTAGATAATAACATCTATGATTTAAACATTATAAATGACTATCTATATACATACGTAGATGCTGTTTTATAACAGTTTTTTTTGTCGCTTTTTTTGCGACCTTTTTTATTAGTAAAAACTATATAATGATTATGCAGTGAAGAGAAAGACTCTTAGCAGCAAACTAAATGGATTAATAGTGAGAAATATCTCTTCTGGTCAAAGAGGTATTCGAGTCTTGAAAAGAAAGCCACTTACAGCACACTACCCAAAACAATTTTTAGTGAAGACCATTGTGGCTTGCTTTACTCACATAATTAGGAGGCGATATTATGACCTTATTAGATAGTTTAAAACAAAACTCTACTGTGACAAACACAAAAGGATCTAAGTATTATAATACTTCTTATAACTGTAACTTAGATGTATTTACCTTACTAACTAGATATTCAAATGAAGAAAAAATTAGAATTTTATTTGAAAATGCCCTAGAGGAAGACAAAGACCTAGCTCTAGCTAATCTTCTATATCTATTAGATATTAGAAATGGCAAAGGGGAAAGGCGAATCTTTAAAATAATATTTGAAGACTTATGTTTTCATCATAAAGATGAAGCTTTAAAAATCCTTCCATTTATTAAAAAACTAGGTAGATTTGACTACATCTTAATAGGTATTGATACTCCTATTGAAAAAGAAACCATAAGCTATATAAAAAAGCAACTTGAAGAAGATATAAAAAGTGATGCCCCATCACTTCTTGCTAAATGGATGCCATCACACCGCACCCATGGTCAAAATAATAAACTAGCTAAAAAACTTATGACCTTACTTGGTATGAAAGAAAAAGAATACCGCAAAACATTAAGTACTTTAAGAAAGAAAATAAACATCACAGAAAAAAATCTTACTGAAAAAAAGTACGAAAAAATAGACTTTTCTAAAGTTCCAGCCAAAGCCATGCTTAAATATCAAAATGCATTTGACAAAAACATGAAAGAAAAATTTAATGAATATAAAGACCTTGTAAAAAAAGGAAAAACTAAAATAAACACCAAAGGATTATTTTCTTATGAAATAATCAAAAAAATCCTTTTAAAAGAAAGTGATGACACCACTATATATGATCTTATGTGGGATAATCAAAAAGACATATTAAATGGTGACAAAACAAATTTACTAGTAGTCGCCGACACCTCAGGCTCTATGACAAATTATGGATATATTCCATACTGTACATCAGTAGGTTTAGCTATGTATATAGCTGAAAGAAACCACGGAATATTTCATAGTCACTTTATAACGTTCTCTGAAGAACCTGTCTTAAGAGAAATTAAAGGGAAAACCTTAACTGAAAAAGTTAGGAACATCGAAACCATCAATGCTTGGAACACCGACATAGATAAAGTATTTGATCTTCTTTTAAAAACAGCTAAAGAAAATAATTTATCAGATAAAGATATGCCAAGTCATATTATAATAATTTCCGACATGGAATTTGACGACGGAATAAACTCTAAAGGAGGAACCAACTTTCAAACATGGAAATCATCATTTGAAGAAGAAAAATATAAACTACCAAATATCATCTTTTGGAATGCAGCTGGAAATGCTAGAGGAATTCCCGTTACCAAATTCGATAAAGATGTAGCCATGGTAAGTGGATTTTCTACAAACATATTAGAAAATCTACTTACTCTAGATAAATATACACCAATTGATTTACTTTTAGAAAAACTCTCACCATATCTAGAAATGCTTAAATCAATATAAAAAATTGGGATATATAAATCTCAATTCTTTTAATGTACTAAAAGGTTACAAAACTATACCTAATAGGTTGACAACAAAACCCTTAAAATATTATAATTTTATTAACATATCAACCCTAGGAGGTAAAGTAGTTTTATTAGTTTTATAAAAAGCTCAGATGGCTCGATATTCAAAGCTTTAGAAAGCTTATCTATCATATTTAAAGACGGATTATGTTTTCCTAGGTCTAATCTACTTATATAATTTGGACTAACATTTAATATATCAGCAAGGTTTTCCTGTGTTAGATGGTTTTTAAATCTATAATATTTAACATTTTTTCCGAATATCTCTTTGAGATTCATCGTATCACCTACGTAATATGGTACGATTTTTATAAAACTAACTCCACAACCTAATAGGTATAGAAAACATTCGCATTAAGAAAAATAAGTATATTTTATTATTGTTACAAACAATATAAAGATAAGTGAGGTAATTAAAATGCATAGAAGAAATAAAAAAAGAAAAATAGTAATATATAGTTTGCTAGGTGTACTCATGCTTATGGCAGTAGGGTATGCCTCTTTCACATCTCAATTAAAAATAAAAGGATCATCCAAAGTAACCAGTAACTGGGATGTAGAAATAACAAATATAACCAAAGGTACCTTCTCAGGTTCTGCCGAAGAAGCTATAGTAGACGGAGTCAAAGTAGATCCAACATGTTCAGATAGTGGAACTCCAAAACTATGTAATAAATTAACGGCTGATATAAATGTTGATTTATATGAGGCAAATGATTCAGCTGAATATGATATAACCATATCAAATAAAGGAGATATAGATGCTAAATTAGATGACATCATAACCGATAATACAAATAGTAATAGTGCAGTATTAATTACCTTTTCAGGCTATTCAAAAGGAGAAAGATTATTTAAAAGAGGCTCTTCTGGAAGCTCTAAAACAGTGCATGTTAAAGTTTCCTATAATCCAGAATACACAGGAGAGCCTACATCAAGTGAAATAAATTTAACCTTTAATTTTGTTCAAGCTGAAGCTGGAACAATACCAGATAAAAATACATACACATTAACTTATGATTACGAGACTAATGGTGGTTCAAAAGCTAATGAAATAGCTTCTTATGATGAAGGAGAAAATGTTGATTTAACCCATCAGGATAATGGAAAAAGTGGATATTCTTTTGTCGGATGGAATACAGATAGTAATGCAACTACTGGTTTAACTAATTTAACTATAAATAATAATACAACACTATATGCCATATATAAGAAAGTGGTAAACGCAACATTTGATAAAAATGGTTCAACAAGTATAGGAAGTACAAGTTTAAGCTGTAATATGTATAATAATCAAACATCATGTATAGTAAAAGCACCAAGTATAACAAGAGATGGATATACAGTAATAGGATGGAACAAAGATAAAAATGCAACAACAAGTGGAGCAAATGTAAACGCAAATATAACTTTGTCTAGTAATGCAACATATTATGCAATAACTAAAAATAGTTCAGCATATACAGCATCATGGAATACCAATGGAGCAACACTTTCATCAACAGAGGCTAAGTCATGTAACATATATAATACAGAAACATCTTGTACGGTAGATGCACCAACAATAACAAGAGATGGCTTTACAATTATAGGATTTAATACAAGCACTGAAGCAACGACAAATAATAGTAGTTATAATGCATTAACAAAAAAACTTACAATATCATCAAATAGTACATGGTATGCCATAACTAATAAAGTTATAACATTAACATTTGTAAAAGGAACAAATACAGCTTCAGTAGGTTCTACTAGTGGAAGTTGCACAATCCAAAATACAGCTACAAGCTGTAATGTTAAAACGCCAAGTATAACATCTAATGATACTTATGTACCAGCAGGATGGAGTACAACAAATGGAGCAACAACAGGAGTAGCAGCAGGAAGTAATATAACTGACCTTACAGCTAATGTAACATATTATGGAAATAGTATAGCTGATACTGTAAATTTATCAATTTCTACATCTTCTACAACAAGTACTATAACAATAACAGCAAATGCTCAAGCAACATCAGGAATTAAAAGTTATGAATATAAAATAAATGGAAATAATGCAACTTGTAAAAGTGGAACAGCTAGTAATATATGTATTATAGAAGTATTAAACCATAATACTACTTATACAGCATCAGCAACAGTTATAGCAAATAGTAACAAAACAGCAACATCATCTAAATCAGTTTCAACTACTAAAATAGATACACCAACATTTAAAAATACAGAAACAGCTAGTGGAGTAGACGTAGATGTAACATATCCTTCTGGATGCACTAATTATACATGTCAGTATTCATTAAATGGAGGAGCGAGTTGGATAACTGTAACAACGACTCCATATAAAGTATCATTTACAGAAAGTGGAAATATAATAGCACGAGTTATAGATAAAACAAATACAAATAATGTAGTAACATCAAGTAGTCATGCAGTTGAAGTTATAAAAGGAATAACAGCAGAAGATTTAAAGAAAACCGCTAAAACCTCAGGAACTGATAATGGACTATATAAAGATACATCGGAAGGTATAACAAGGTATATATATAGAGGAAATACTAGTGTTAATAATTATATATATATAAAAGAAAATAATTCTAATGTAAAATACCGCATATATTCGGTAGAATCTGATAACACAATTAAAGTAATAAGAAATAGTGCAGTAACTTCAATGAACTTTGATGCAGATAATGCAAATCGACGTAAAAGTGGATATTGCTCACAATATAACTATTGTAACGCATGGGCAGCAATGAGTAGTTTTACAAATGGTACTCAAACTGGCGCCGTATCAAAGGATTCTTCTATAAAAGAATATATAGATAATACGTATTCTAAAACATTAACAGATTCATCAAAAATAGTATCAAAAACATGGAATATAAGTGGAACCGAATATTATGAAAATACTATTGCAAAGGTAATAGCTAATGAGAAAAAATCTACTTGGAATGGTAAAATAGCCCTTCTTACTGCAAGTGAGTATGTAAGAGCTAATAGAAATACAACTTCATGCGGAACACCTAGCTTATTATTTAGTAATTATAGAAATTGTAAAGGTACAAATTATTTATATAAATCTACGGATTGGTGGCTTCTTTCGCCTAACATCTCAAACCGCTATAACGCTTCCGTTGCGTATAAGCAAGGTTACGTGGCCGATGTCCAAGCGAGTACATCGGACGGTGTCCGCCCCAGTTTTTATCTGAAATCCGGCCTCAGATTTTCTGGTGAAGGAACATCAAGTAATCCATATAATATAATAAGATAAAATTTTAAAATTAAGCTAAAAATAAAGCAAATCCCCCCGTCTGAGATTTGAAAAGCATTGAAGCGTAAGCTGAAGTGAAAAGGTGTCAGAAGTTCCATTAGGAACTTCTGAACGAACAAAATTTGGCTTAATAAGTATAAATGTCAAAATAGAAAAACATTGTAAAGGTGGTTATTATAAGAATAGTTGTAGTAGGTATTTATAGTCTGATATAAAAGTTAATATAGGGATAATACATAAGGTGAGGTCTTAGAATCGGTGGCTTCTTTCGCTTAACTCTAGTAATAACAATAACGTTTTAAATGCGAATTCGAACGGCGAGCACCCAAGCTCTTTAAACTACTCAGGTTTATGAACTAATAATAGTCATAAAAAAAGAAAGAGATTTAGTATATTTATCTAGAATTCATGGAGGTCAGCTTAAGTATAAGAAAGATTATAGTACTATGGGGTTTACTTGGCAGATAAGATTAAATGATACATTATGTAATAATGGAAAGGTAATAAAGATATATTATTTAAAGGATGAAGAGGGAGATGTATATTCTTAAAAAATTAGAATAGATAATATAGACCTCGTAGAGGCATTAGATAAAAATACTAAAGAAGTTACGGAAAAAGTAACAAATGAAATCACAGAAAAAATGATTGAAATGGGAATGTCACTCAGTGAGATATCTGAAATAACAGGTTTATCAGAAGAAGAAATAGAAAATATTAAATAATTTTAAAAGACTTTAAGGATATAAAGTTATTCTTAGAGTTTTTTAATAAAACTTCTATAAAAAAAGCAAAATAGGCCATTCATCTAGAATAATATATATAGAGGGTAATTTACCTCTTAGAAAGTAGATGAAGGCTTATGACAAAAGAAAATAAATTTTATACTTTAAGTTCTGATATAATATTTAAAAATACCTTTGATACAGAAGAAAGTTTAAAAAGATTACTAGAAGAGACATTAAATTTAAAAGTAGATAAGGTATATAAAAACAATACTGAACTATTTGTAGAAAATAAAAAAGAAAGAAGAAAATATTTAGATTTAATAATAGAAACTGATAAAGGAATTATCAATGTCGAAATAAATCATGGATATAAAGAGGAATTACCTAATAGAAATTTTTTATATTTCTGTAAATTAATATCTTCGAGTGTAATTAAAAATAAAAGTTATACCAATGTTGAAAAACATATTCAATTAAATATTACATGGAACTTAAAAAAATATTTAAACTATAGTGTAGATGGAAGAAAAATAATATACTGTCATTTATCAGATGATAAGACTCATACAAAAATGCATGACGACATATTTGAAATAGTATATATCAATATGGATTATTTTAAAGATATATGGTATGATGGAAACATAGAAAAAGAAAATCCATTTTTAATGTTACTCGCAGCTCCCACAGAAAAACAAATGGAAGAAATAAGTGAAGGAGATAGGCTTATGGAAGAGTTAAATAACAAGGTAAAGAAATTAAATGAAGACCCAGAAATACTAGATGTAATTATCGAAAATGAAGATGAAATAATAGCTAACAGCTTATATGAAAAAGGTGTTAAACAAAACAAAATTGATATTGCTAAAAAGATGCTTGAAGATGGTCTAGATATAAAAACTATTAGTAAGTATAGTGAATTATCAGAGGAAGAAATAAAAGATATTAATAATTAATAAAAAAATAATTATCACATATAATAATTATAGGTGATAATAATGATTAAATGGAAATCTTTAATAATAAGCATAATAATCCCGCTTGCCTTAGGTTTCTTAGGAAGCTTAATAGGCAATGTTCAAAATGGATTTATGGATGTCTATAAACCGAGTTTCACTCCGCCCATGATTGTCTTTCCAATTGCCTGGACTATTTTATATATCTTAATGGGAATATCTAGTTATTTAATATATGAAAGTGATTCTAAAGAAAAGGGTAAAGCTTTATTAATATATGGTATTCAATTAATATTAAATTCTTTATGGACATTTTTCTTCTTTAATTTAAAATGGTTCCTATTTTCGTTTATATTGGTTATAATTATTTTAATATTAGTAATAATAATGACATACAAATTTTATAATATAAACAAAGTAGCCGCATATCTTCAAATACCTTATATATTATGGTTAGTCTTTGCTTCAATACTTAGTTTTAATGTATATTTATTAAACTGACACGCTTGCGTGTCTTTTTAAAATAATTTATAATTAAAATGAAAGGGTGATAAAATGGTTAAACAAACCGCTGGAAGAGATAAATTAGGTAAATTTGCTCCAAAGTTTGCTGAGTTAAATGATGATGTGTTATTTGGAGAAGTATGGTCTAGAGAGGATAGATTATCACTAAGAGATAGATCCTTAGTAACTGTATGTATATTCATGGGAAAAGGATTAGTTGATAGTTCATTAAAATATCATCTAATGAATGCTAAAAATAATGGAATTACTTTATCTGAAATGGTAGAGATAATAACTCATGCCGCATTTTATGCAGGTTGGCCAAATGCATGGGCTGTATTTAACATGGTAAAAGAAGTATATTCAGAAGAAATAGAAAAAGAAGATACTGAGCCAGTTAGAGGAGGTGGCTTTGGTTTAGGTGAAAAGAACCCATACGGAGAGTTCTTTATAGGTCAAAGTTATTTAAATTTATTGTCAAAAATAGATGATATTAATTTAAGCGTATGTAATGTAACCTTTGAACCAGGATGCCGCAATAATTGGCACATTCATCATGCATCAAAAGGAGGAGGACAAATCCTTATATGTATCGATGGAGAAGGTTGGTACCAGGAAGAAGGAAAAAAACCACAAAGTTTAAAAAAAGGTGATGTAGTAACAATTCCTGCAAATGTAAAACATTGGCACGGAGCTAAAAAAGATTCTTGGTTTTCTCACTTAGCTATAGAAGTTCCAGGAGAAGATGCATCTAATGAATGGTGTGAGAAAGTGGAAGATAAAGAATATAATAAATTAGATTAGCAAAAATAAAAAAATTAAAGCAACTATGATGATATGTTAAAAAGATAGAAGTTAGTAATTCTATCTTTTTTTGATGGAAATATGCTATAATAAATGTACAAGGTGAGAAAATGAAAAATGAAAGAGAAAAAACAGTTATAAAGACAAGTATAATAAGTATTATTTCAAACATTGTACTTGCTGGATTTAAAGCTTTTGTCGGCTTACTTGCGTCCTCAATTGCTGTTATATCAGATGCGGTAAATAATTTAAGTGATGCCCTATCAAGTATCATAACGATAGTTGGAACAAAGCTTGCTGGTAAAGCTCCAGATAAAAAACATCCATATGGTTACGGAAGAATAGAATATATGACATCATTTTTAGTATCCGCAATCGTTCTATATGCAGGAATAACATCTCTAATAGAATCATTTAAAAAGATAATTAAACCAGAAAATCCTGATTATACATTAACTACCATAATTATCATAGTATCAGGTATTATCGTAAAATTTATCTTAGGAATATATGTCAAAAATAAAGGTTACAAAGTAAATTCAGATTCATTAGTAGCTAGTGGTTCTGATGCCTTTAATGATGCCATATTATCCATATCAGTTCTTGCATCAGCTATCATATACATGCTTTTCAAATTAAATATAGAAGCATATGTTGGAATAGTACTTTCGGTAGTTATAATAAAATCAGGAATAGAACTAATTAAAGAATCAATTGACAATATACTTGGAATGAGAGTAGAAAGTGACTTAGCTAAAAATATAAAAAGAGAAGTTACCAAAGAAAAAGAAGTTGCAGGAGCATTTGACTTAATTTTAAATAATTATGGACCAGACAATTACTTAGGGTCGGTTCATATTGAAGTTTCTGATACTTTATCAGTATCAGATGTAGATAGAATATCTAGAAATATAACTAAAAATGTTCAAAAAAAATATGGCGTTATTCTTCATACTATAGGAATATATTCTGTAAATACAAAAGATAAAAATATTATGAAAATTCAAAAGGATATTCAAAATTTAGTTTTCTCTCACGAGGGTATACTTCAAATGCATGGTTTTTATATCGATGAAAAAGAAAAGAATATTAGCTTTGATATAATAATAGATTTTAAAATCAAAAATAGAGAAGAAGTTTACAGTCAAATATATGATGAAGTCAAAGAAAAATATCCTGATTATAATATAAATATTACTTTAGATATCGATGTAAGTGACTAAAATAATAGGAGGATAAAATGTTTAAATGGAATAAATATTAAGATCAAACATTTAATGAAGATCCATATGAATTATTAATAGAATTTTTAGAAAAACACAAAGTAAAATCTGCAGTCGACTTAGGATGCGGAAGTGGAAATGAAACAGTATACATGATAAAAAGAGGAATTAAAGTTTTTTCTACCGATTACAAAATTAATAAAAAATATATATTAGATAGATTAACTGCAGAAGAAAAAGAAATGGTAAATATAAAAGAAAGCAGTTATGAAGCTTTAGAATTACCAAAGACAGATTTAGTAACAGCTTTTTTCAGTATTCCTTTCTGCCCACCTAAATACTTTGATACATTATGGGCCAAAATATATGATTCACTTAATGATGGCGGATATTTTGTGGGACAATTATTTGGTAATAGAGATGGCTGGAGTCATAATAATTCAGTAAATACATTTACTGAAGAAAAAGTAAAAAAATATTTAAAAGAATATAAAATAATAAAATTTGAAGAAAAAGAATATGTTAGAGAAAGTGATGAAAAAAATGGCATTATTATGACATAATAGCTAAGAAAAATAAGTGATAAAATACTGAAAAGAAGTAAATGACAAATTATTTAAAAAAATAGGAGAGATTAGAATGAAAGATAAGAAAAGTTTAGTAATTTATTTTAGTAGAGCTGATGAGAATTATTCAGTTGGATATATCGATAAAGGAAACACTGAGGTGGTAGCCGAATATATAAAAGAAATAGTAGGCGCAGATTTATTTAAAGTTGAACCATTAAAACCATACTCAAAAGATTATAATACTTGTATAGAAGAGGCTAAAGAAAGACATGCAAATCACGATGCCAAAATAAAAGAAAATGTTCCTGACATAAAGGATTATGAAGTAATATATATCGGTTCTCCAATCTATTGGGGAGGAATGCCAGAAGAATTGGTAACTGCTTTAAAAGACATAGATTTTACAGGAAAAATAATAAGACCTTTCACAACTCATGAAGGTTCTGGGTTAGGTAACGTACCTAATCAAATAAAAAACATATGTGAAAATGCCACCGTAACAGAGGGACTAGCTATTAAAGGTTCTACAGTAGGAAATTCAAAAAACAAAGTAGAAGAATGGATATAATGACAGATAAAGAAATAATTAAAAAAAAGTATATAGATTTATGTGAAGCTAGTATTAATAAAGATATAAGTAAAATAAATGAGTTGTTATCAGAAGACTATATTCTAGTTCACATGACAGGCATTCATCAGTCAAAAGCAGATTATATCAATTCTGTAAAAAATGAAGAATTAAAATATTATGAATCAATACACGATAGTATAGAAGTAAATATTGATGGAGATAAAGCCACAATAATCGGAAAAACCAAAACTTTAGCTTCGCCATTTGGAATGACAAAATCATGGTGGAACCTAAAACAAGAAATAAATTTAAAAAAAATAAATGACAAATGGATGATAATTAAATCAAAGGCATCCACATATTAAAAGGAGGATAACATGAATTATGTAGAATTAAATAATAAAGTTAAAATGCCAAATGTCGGAATAGGAACATTCTTACTTAAACCAGAAGACGCTGAAAATAGTGTTAGAGAAGCATTAAAAATGGGGTATAGATTAATCGATACAGCTAATGCTTATGTCAATGAAAAAGCAGTAGGAAGAGCAATTAAATCATCTGGGGTAAATAGAGAGGATATATTTGTATCGACTAAACTTTGGCCAAGTGAATATGAAAATGAAAACGCTATTGATGAAACGTTAGAAAGACTAGGATTAGATTATATCGATCTGCTATTCCTTCATCAACCTACAGGAAATTATAAAAAAGGATATCAACAATTAGAAAAAGCTTATAAAGAAGGAAAAATTAAAAGCATAGGTCTATCTAATTTCGAAGGAGAATATCTAGAGGATATATTTAATAATTTTGAAACAGTTCCTCAGGTAATGCAAGTAGAATGTCACCCATATTATCCACAAGAAGAATTAAGAAAAGTAACAGAGCCAAAGAATATAAAAATAATGTGCTGGTATCCATTAGGTCATGGGGATAGATCACTAATGGAAGAAGAAATTATAACTGCTTTAGCTAACAAATATGGTAAAACAAATGCTCAAATAATATTAAAATGGCATATTCAAATGGGATTTGTTGTCATACCTGGTTCTAAAAATATCAGTCATATAAAAGATAATTTTGATTTATTTGACTTCAATCTAAATGATGAAGATATGGAAAAAATTAGTGAACTAAATAAAGGTATTAGATACTATAATGGAACTAAAGAGCAGCTCCAAGGATATGCTGCGTGGAGTCCAGAATATGAAAAATAATTAATGAAAGAGAATAATTTCTCTTTTTTCTATGATATAATCAAAGTAGAAAGAAAGCTTAATAAAAGTTTTATTAAATGGAAGTGCTTATATCAAAGGTGATGATAAATGAAAAAAGTAATATTAAAAATAGGAGGAATGAGCTGTAGTGCTTGTCAAAATAGAGTAGAAAAATATTTAAATAAACAAGATGGTGTATCTGCATCAGTAAATCTTGTTATGGCAAATGCCTTAATCGAATATGACGAAGAAAAAATAAAAATATCAGATTTAGAAAGATTCATAGAAGAGTCCGGATACAAAAGCTTAGGTATATTTAATGAAATAAAAGAAGAAAAAGATAATACAAAACAATATCTAAGTATTTTAGCTTTTATAGTAATTATATTAATGTATATCTCTATGTCTCATATGTTAAAACTCCCTAGTATTTCATTTCTAAATATTGATAAATACCCAGTTAATTATGGTATATCCTTACTACTTTTAACTGTTCCTTTTATTATATTTGGTTTTGATATTATAAAAAGTGGAATTACAAAATTAATACATAAAAGTCCCAATATGGATACCTTAGTAACACTTGGAGTACTATCTAGTTTTATCTATAGTCTAATAAACTTAATATCAGTAATCTTCGGAAATAATTCTTTAGCTCATCACCTATACTTTGAAAGCTGTGGGATGATAATATATTTTATAAAATTAGGTAGATTTATCGATAAAAATTCTGAAGAAAAGAGTAAAAAAGCGATTAAAGAACTAGTTCAGATAACTCCAAAATCAGCATTAAAAAAGACGGAAAAAGGAGAAGAAGAAATAACCATAGATGAAGTTAAAAAAGACGATATACTTATATGTAAACCGGGAACGAAAATTGCCGTAGATGGAATAATTGTAAATGGGAAAACCCATATAGATGAAGCTTTTATCACAGGAGAATCAAAACCATCTAAAAAAATAATTAATGACAAAGTACTTGCAGGATCTATCAATTTAGATGGATACATCGAATACAAAGCTGAAAAAATAGGGCCAAACTCCATGATATCTGAAATAGTAAGATTAGTAATTGAAGGAACAAATACCAAACCTAAACTTCAAAGATTAGCAGATATAATATCAGGATACTTTGTCCCAATTATAATGATTATATCAATTTTGACTTTCATTTTTTATATAATAATAGGCAGAAGTTTTAATGAATCTATAACATCTTTTGTATCAGTTTTAGTCATAGCATGTCCATGTGCCTTAGGACTTGCAACCCCGCTTGCAGTAGTAATTAGTGAAGGAAAAAGCGCGAAAGAGGGCATTCTTATTAAAAATAGTGAAACTTTGGAAAATGCTTATAAAATAGATACCGTAGTTTTCGATAAAACTGGTACTTTAACTTATGGAAAATTAAAGATTTTTAAAATAAATAACTATTCAAACTATAGTAATAATGAACTATTAAAAATAATAGCAAGTATTGAAAACAAGAGTAGCCATCCAATAGCAAACGCCTTTAAAGATTATAACGATTCAAATATTAAGATAGATAGTTTTGAAAATATTCCAGGAATAGGTTTATCCGGAATAATTGATAATAAAAAAATATACCTTGGAAATAATAAAATATTTAATCTTTTAAATATTAAAAATAATCATATAGAAGATGAAAATGAACTATCTAAAGAAGGAAACAGTATAATTTATGTTACCGAAAATAAAAAAATAATTGCTTTAATTGGTGTTAAAGATATAATAAGAGAAAGTTCAAAAGAAACGATAATAGAATTAAAGAAAATGAATAAAGAAGCAATAATGTTAACTGGAGATAATGAAAAAACAGCAAGTATAATCGCTAACGAACTAGGTATTGAAAATGTAATAGCTGGGGTATTACCAAAAGAAAAAGAAAAAGTTGTAAAAGATTTAATAAAAAAAGGACACAATGTACTTATGGTTGGAGATGGAATAAATGATGCTCCATCCCTTACAGCAAGTAATATTGGTCTTTCTATAGATGATGCATCAGACATTGCTGGAGATTCAGCTGATGTAATTATTACGAGAAATGATTTAACAAAAATTATTTCATTAATGAAAATGAGTCAAAAGACAACAAAAATAATTAAACAAAATTTGTTTTGGTCTTTTTTCTACAACATTTTAATGATACCTATTGCGGTAGGATTGCTAAAGCCATTTGGAATAAGTATCACCCCTATGTTTTCAGCTATATCTATGACTTTAAGTAGTTTAATAGTAGTCTTTAATTCTTTAAGACTAAATAAATGACATTTAGTAAAATATAACAGAAAAGGAGGTAAAAAATGAAATTTTGTCCAAACTGCGGAATGCCTATAGAAAATAAAATAAAATGTCAATGTGGGTTTGATGTTATTTTGGGAGAAGTCGACGAAGAAGTGTTTGAAAAATATAAAGAAAAAACGAATAGTTTATATGAATCTCAAAAAGATGTAATGAATGCTAATAATCCACTTAATAATCAGAAAATATTCAATAAAGAAAATGACTATATAATTGATTCAAGTGAAATATTAAAAAATAAATGAAAGAATACTACAGCAAGGCGGTGTTACTAATGAAAGAAAACATTGTCTACTATTCAATAGTAAACAAAAAAGATAAATTACCAGATACTGTTCAAGCTCAAAAAGTTTTAAAAAACATGTTAGATTATTTTGATTTGAAATTGCCACATATATATCCAAAAATGGTAAACCTTATTTTAAAGATTCAAATATATTCTTCAATTATTCTCATTCAAAAAACTATATAGCTTGCGCTATTTCTAAATATGAAGTTGGAATTGATATTGAAGAAACAGATAGAATAATAAATGACAGTGTTGTCAAAAAATATTTAGATAATGAAAAAGATAACAACAAAAAAATAGAAGCTTGGGTAAAAAAAGAATATATGTGTTCTATATATTCTAATGGTGAAAATATAGAATTTAGAGAATTAAATGTGATACAATTATAATGAAAAAGTAGAAAATACAAAAGAGGTATTATTATATGATTCAAGAAATTATAGAAAAAATGAAAAATATTAAATATGGTTGGAAAGATAAAAATGAAAATATTCATTACAATATAGACGAGGCATTTTCTGATGATTATGTTTTAGAAACCCCAGAGGAAGTATTAAAAAATAATGTTGGAGTTTGCTGGGATCAAGTTGAACTTGAGCGAAACCTTTTTGAAAAAAATAATATAAATTTTAATACATATTTTATTGTTAATTATGATGATAATAAGTGTCCTACACATACTTTCTTAATCTATGAGGATAAAAATAATTATTATTGGTTTGAACACTCTTGGGAAAGATTTAGAGGTATTCACAAATACAAAAATGAAAAAGAAGCATTGATAGATATAACAAATAAATTTATAAAATATGAACTAAAAAATCAAAAAGATAATTTATGTTTATATAAGTATACAAAGCCAAAATATGGAATAAATTGTTTTGAATTTTACAAACATTGTGAGCAGGGTAAAAAAATAAAATTCAAATAAAACAAATATAGAATATTAACTCAACCAATGGTATGTGTAATTCTCATAGTATTTATTATATGATTTATTCATAAAGGAAGTGAATAGTTTATGGATATAACTAAGATTGGAAAATTTATTGCTGAATGCAGAAAAAAGAAAAATCTAACACAAGAACAGTTGGCAGAAAAATTATTTATCACTGACCGGGCTGTATCAAAATGGGAAAGGGGATTATCATTGCCAGATGCTGATAAAATGCTGGATTTATGTAGCATACTTGATATAAATGTAAATGAACTTTTAATAGGTGAAAAAATTGATACAGAAGATTATGAAAAGAAAACGGATGAATTATTAATAGAACTAGCAAAGCAGGATAAATTAAAAAATGAAAAATTAATGACATCAATGTGGACAATTCTAATTACAAGTGCACTATTCTATATAGGAATCATACTTGTTTCAATTAATACTATAGAAAAAGAGCTAATGCTTGGTACAATAATCTGCATTTCAACAATAATGTTTCTTACCGCAAGTTTTATTGCATTGAAATTTGAATTAGATGCTGGATATTATGAATGTAAGAAATGTCATCATAGATTTATACCAACATATAAAGAAGTTTTATTTGCTATGCATATTTCAACGACAAGATATTTAAAATGTCCAAAATGTCATAAAAGAAGCTGGACAAAAAAAGTAATGACAAAATAACTCAGTAAGTTCATACAATTATGAATTTCGCCAAAAAAGGTGAGAATAGTCTCATTTTTTTGATTATTCTATTTTTAATCTTAATGTGAATTTAATTCATTTAATAAAATTTGAGTTCCGGAAAAATTTAGAAAAAAAGAAAAAAAGATGAAAATGTGAAAAACAAATTCATCTTTTTGCTTTAAAAATAAGGTAAAACATCCAATAATTTAGTATAATTAAATTGGTAAAAAATTTTATTACTAAACAAAAATATTGGAGGTGTTTTACATGAATTATTTTACTACAGATTTATATGAAACGAAAAGAGAAATTTTAAAAGTTTCGAAAAAAGTGTCAAGTGGGCTTGATAAGCCTAAGGCAAAGTTTTTGAGTGATATGATTGATGATAGTAAGAACTATTTTGTTATAAGAATGCAAGACAGAAGAAATTTTTTCTTTAAAGGCAAAAAGAAAAACTGTCATCAAATAGCTATTACAAGAAAAGGAAAAATTAAAATAAATGTATGGTTTGAAGATGAGGAAAAAGAATGTTATATTTCTCATACAAAAGTTACAATGCCTTTTAAC
>JAFWYR010000025.1 GCA_017522615.1 Bacilli bacterium
TAAAAATACCTTTGATACCGAAGATGCTTTAAAAAAATTAATTAAAGAAACATTGAATTTAAATGTTAAAAAAATATATAAAAATAATATTGAACTTTCTATAGATAATAAAAAAGAAAGAAGAAAATATTTAGATTTAATTTTAGAAACTGATAAAGGAATTATAAATGTAGAAATAAATCATGGATACAAAGAAGAACTACCTAATAGAAATTTTCTATATCTGTGTAAATTAATATCCGCAAGCGTTAGAAAAAATAAATCATATACTAATATAGCTAAACACATTCAGCTCAATATAACTTGGAATTTAAAGGAGTATTTAGACTTTAATGTAGAAGATAAAAAGATATTAAAGTTTCATCTATCAGAAGATAAATTAAATGAAAAACTATACGATAATATCTTTGAAATAGTATATATCAATATGGATTATTTTGAGAATGTATGGTATCATGGAGATATCAAAAAAGAAAATCCATTTTTAATGTTTTTAGCTGCATCTACAGAGGAAAATATGGATAAAATAAGTAAGGGTGATAAAAATATGGAAAAGTTATCTGACAAAGTTAAGAAATTAAATCAAGATCCAGATGTATTAGATGTTATTATCGAAGATGAAGAAGAAATAATTGCCAACAGTTTATATGAAAAAGGCATCGAAAAAGGTGTCGAAAAAGGTATTGAAGAAGGTATAAATCAAGGTATTAAAGAAGGTATAAATCAAGGTATTGAAAAGAGAAATGTAGAAATTGTAAAAAATATGTTGCAAATGAAAATGGATATAAAAGATATTTCTAAAGCAACTGGACTTTCTATAGAAGCTATTAAAAAAATTAAATAAAAGTACTTTATAAGAGTACTTTTATCATAAAAAAAGGCCTAAATAAAGGTCTTTTAATTATTGTCTATCGATAAACCAAGTATTACTGATATCACAGCTACTACTAGATGGCTCAGGAACTGGTACATCCATTTTAATAAGTACTGGGACCTTAAAAGCTGAACCAAATGCTACACAGTTACCTGGCTGTAATATCTTAAGCTGTTTAACAACTTCATCTGTAATATGTGGAACCATATCTCTAATATATTTAACATCTCTAGGATGAATCATTTTAAATATAAGGAAATTACTACACTGAGAAATAGATGTTTCAGACAAATCAGATGGTCTTTGAGAAATAAGCCCTAATAAAACACCATACTTTCTTCCCTCTTTTGTAATTCTATCAAATATATTATATCCAATTAAATTTATATCGTTATCATTTTGAACATATCTATGTGCCTCTTCCAAAATAATATGGAATGGCATAGATGCTCTTTGATCTAACTCTTTAGCATAATCAAATAACATTTTTGAATATATTTTTGTAATAATTTTCGCAAATCTATCATCGACATAGTTAATATTAAAGTTAATAATCTGAGCTTTTCTTCCATTTGGAGCAGTAAGTAATCCCTTAATATAATCATCTCTAGTAATATATTCAGGACAGTCAAAGTATTTAGCATAATCCCCACCGATTAATGTATGTAAACGAACCTTAATAATATTGTTTTCATCGAATACTTTATTACTACTTAAAGCACCCTCAGAAAGTAATGCAAAATCTAAAGCATTCTCTAAATCCTCTAACCCAAATCTAAATGAACCATCTGGTAAAACTAAATCATAACTACTATCCAAGAAAGAATTCATAAAATTAGTAAGTAATTCCATTTCTCTAATTTTACCACTTGCATCTATAATTAAACATTGTTTTAAACTTCTGACATATCCTGGCTGATAAATCTGAGTTTCCAAATTTAAATCTTTTGTATGATACGAAGATAAAACTGAGAAAATTTGGTCCCTTATTTGAGCTGAATTTCTACCACTAGCTAAAATATCTAAAATAGCTCTAGCAATAATATCGTTTTTAGCTTTAATAACTTCTGATTCTTCTCTTACAAATAGAGAAACAAATTTCAAAGCTTTCTCAATTATTGGAATTTGGGTTGGACTTTCAGCTCCTAATAGTAAAGTAATATCATCTAATGATAGAAGCCATAAAGGAATTTTCAATAGTTCACTATCAGTAAATTTAGTATTTGTAGTATAAGCTTTAAAACTAACCTCAGGAACCTTTTTACCTAAGTCCATGAAAGCACTATGATACTCACCATAAGCATCAAAAATAAATATAGATGCTTTATATGGAACTGTATTTTTCTTATCAAATATACTCTGTATTACTCTAGCCGTACCCCAAGATTTACCTGAACCAGTATTACCAAATATAGCAAAGTGATTAGCAAAAAATTCATTTATATTAAATCCAATCTTAACTCCTGGATAAATTGGACTTTCACCAACATATAAATCCTTCTTCTCTTGATAATCTGGAACTGATATAACCATTGGGACCTGTTCTTTAGAAATAAGCTTAACTTTAGCTCCAAATGAAGGCTTACCCATAATACCAAAAATAAACCTATCATTTATAATCTCACCAAGTAAACTAATATAAGCAATACCTTCTTTAATATTTCCTACTTCACCAACGAATACTCTATCCTTATCTTCTAGCAAAACATGCATATTATTTAAATTTTGAGTACTATTTAAATCAATATCAAGTTTTAACAAAACTGTATCTTCTTCAATACCTATTATATTTCCTAACATATTCTCACCTATAATAATAATACCACATAAAAGAAAAAAGAATCAACACTTTTGATTCTTTATACAAAACTTTACACAATACTATCTCTTACAAAATATTTGACATCATCTATCAAATATAAATTAAATATGCAACCCTTTTTAAACTTAATAAATCCAAGTCCCTTAATAACCAAATCTTGATTATCATTTACCTTAATAGAATATTTATGAAGATGATTTAGCTTATCATTATCTTTATAATATCTTTGAATATCCAAATTATTAGATAAATACATAATAATATTATTATCATCTAAATCTAATCTAAATAGATTTTCAACAACTATAGACTGCTTACGATTAATTTGAAAAATAATAGGATTAATTTCTTTTTTAGGAACTATTTTTTTTATCATATCTTTATCTATTTTAAATATTATATTTCTATCATCTAAAAGACCAGGAGTATCGATTAAAATCAAATCATCATTTATCTCTTTTTCTAAAAAATCTAGTGTAGTCGAAGGTAAATTACTAATAGTAATATCAGATGAATTATCAGAATAATTTTTAATCATCTTATTAATCAAACTACTCTTTCCAGCATTTGTAAGACCAACAACATAAACATTTTTACTAATCTTATATTTCATAATAAGGGAATATAATAAATCTAAATTATAATTATTTTTACTAGAAACAAATAACATATCTTTAACATCTAAATTACATTTTATTTTAGAGATAAATTTACTCGGAATAACACTTCTAGGAAGAATATCTTTTTTAGTAAATACAATTAAAACAGGATTATTAATTTTAATTTTATCTAAATCAATCATATTCAAAAAATCGATAGTTAGTACAACTAAATCTTTAGTTTTATTAATATATTTTATTTTTTCCAAATATTCTAAATTACTTTTATTACTAAAAATATAATCATTGTAATGAGTTATTTTAAAACATCTCTCGCAGTACTTATTATCCAAATCTTTTACATATCCCTCTAAAGAAGAATCAGTATTTTGTAGTAAAGCTCCGCATCCTAAACATTTATTCATAATATCTATCCTTATAAAATAATTTTTTCTTAGCTAATTTTTTCATCTTTCTATTTTCAAAAAACCTATTAAATTTAGTAATTAAAAAATCCTTATCTGATATTGGCTTAATGAGAATAGTGGTAATTCCAACTTTATTACCTACTTTGACATCAGTCATAATTTGATCACCTATTATCGCAGTATCTTTAGTATCATATCCTTTTTCTCTAAGTAACTTTCTAAGTTTACCTGGTAAAGGTTTTCTCGCACTAGAAACACCTTCAATTTCAAAAAAACTAGTAAATTTTTTAAGTCTAATTTTAGGACTATTAGAAAAAATCATAACTTCAAATCCCATTTTTTTAAGCTTTACAAATAACTCTTTAGCTTCCTTTGGAGGAACATAATTATGAGCAGTTGTAATTGTATTATCTAAATCATATAATAAAAACTTAATACCTTTTTTAAGTAATTTTGAATAATCAATTGAATAAATACTTTCTTGATACATTTTAGGTAAATATTTTTCCATCATACTTCCTCCAATCTAATAATATGATATCACATTTAATAATAAAATACCACTTAAGTATTATAAGCAGTATTTAAAACTTAATTCCAATTTTTCCAAATATTATATCACAAATATTTCGAAGAAATAATTGAAAAAATTTAACTTTTGATACATCTTCTTTAACAATTAAATCGATTTTTCTATAAGTAGAATCTTTATCTTTTATTATTAATTTACCAACAACATCATTTTTTTTAAGTGGAGTTTTCAAGTCATCCATCTTAATATCATAGCTGTACTTATCTGTTTTTTCACCCTTTTTAGTTAAAATACTAGCCTCTTCTTTAGAAAAAACCTTAACAGACTCTTTGTCTCCACCTTCGATATTATATTTACCGATATAACTATTTTTAAGTAAAGTATTAATATTATATTGAGCAAAAGAATAATCGAGCATTTCACTTATTTCTTTATTACGCATTTTACTTGTAGGTTCTCCCATAACTACCGCAATAATTCTCATACCATTTTTCTTAGCTGTAGCTGTCATACAGTAACCTGCCCCATCAGTAAATCCAGTTTTAAGTCCATCTACCCCATCGTAAAACCTAACTAATCTATTTGTATTGACAAGCCATATTTTTCTATCAGTATTTTGTCTTAAATAATCCTCATAAACCGAAGTAAATTCAAACACTTTCTCATGTTTAACAAGCTCCCTAGCTATAGTGCTCATATCTCGTGCAGAAGAATAATGATCAGCCGTATCCAAACCATGAGGATTTTTAAAATTAGTATTAGTAAGACCTAATTCTTTAGCTTTCTTATTCATATGATTTACAAACGAAGAGACAGAACCATAACTAGCTTCTGCAAGAGCGACAACTGCATCATTACCAGAGGCAATAGCTACCCCTTTAAATAAATCTTGAACAGTCATTTTTTCTCCTGTCTCAAGTAATATTTGGCTTCCTCCCATCGAAGAAGCATTTTCAGAAACCACTACATTTTGATTCCATTTCATCACACCATTTTCAATGGCTTCCAAAATCAATAACATACTCATCATCTTAGTCATGCTAGCAGGAACCAATTTTTCATCGGCATTTTTTTCATACAAAATTTGTCCGGTACTAGCTTCTATTAAAATTGCCGATTTAGCATTACTCGCAAAAGAAGCATCTTCCGCGATCACTCTAGGAATAAAAAAACTAAATATAATTAATATTAACGATATTTTTTTCAAAAAAATCACCTAATAAAAAATATGTAAAAAAAAAGATAATATAACAAAAAAGCAATAACCAAAAGTTATTACTCACATTCACTGACATTTTCTGTAAAAGTATATACATATTGTTCAGACTTAAATTCTATACAAACTCCAACATTATTAATATTTTTTTCACGTGTACGAAGATTTTTATATAAATTCTTATCCTCTAAATATCCACCATCTTGAAGATCTTTTAAAGTTACAAAACTACTAGAAGGTGTAACTCCATCTTTAGCTAAATAAAGATGCTTAAATCCCCAAGATCTAGCTGCGTTTTCAATTGCTAATTTTTGTTCTTCAGATAGTTTTTCTTTAGATTGATCCAAAACGCCAATAAGTGCTGGAACTGTCACTAATGAAATAACAGCTAAAAGAACAATTGCTGCTAAAAGCTCTATAAGAGTAAACCCTCTACTTTTCATATCATCACCATATACAATATATCACATTTTAAAAATCAAGTAAAGAAAAAACACAAATTCTAAAAAGAATCTATGTTTATTTTTACACGGGCACCATCGTTTAAACGGCTACTTGCTTGAACGATATTCCTAATTGAATTTGCAATCATACCGCCCTTACCAATAACCTTTCCCATATCATCAGAACTAACTAATACTTCAATAGTAATCATGTCCTCATCATCTAACTGTTTAACAGCTACACTATCAGGATCACTAACCAAACATTTAACTAAAAATTCAGTTAAATCACTTAAATTCATAATTATTTACTTTCTTTTTTACTTTTTGATAAATGAAATTTTTCATTAATTCCATTTTGTCTAAATAAACTTTTTACAGTATCAGTTGGAATAGCTCCTTGATTTAACCACTTTAATGCAACTTCTTCGTTAATTTTAACTTCAGCTGGAGTAGCTATTGGATTGTATGTTCCAATAAGTTCTATATATTTACCATCTCTTTTAGTTCTTGAATCAGCGGCTACAATTCTATAAAACGGTCTTTTTTTAGCTCCCATTCTAAGTAATCTTAATTTAACTGCCATTAATATCCCTCCATTTCAGAAAATAATATATCATAAAAAAAAACAAGTGTCAACCTTTTTTAGTTGACACCACACATAAAAAGCATTCAATTTATGAACGCTTATCTAAATAATTTTCATTTACTTCTTTATCAATCTCATTCATAGTATTTTCAAGTTTTTCATCATCGACTATTTCATCCCAAGGCTCCTCATCATCCTCAACAGCGATTTTCATCTTAGTCTCTCCTACAATTTCAACGCCAAGTTCTTTCTCAATATCAAAAGATATAATATTTCCATCAGCCTTAACAGAAAGACAACTAGGTTGTTTTAAAGATCTTACAATGATATCGGTATCACCAGTTAAATCAGCATTATCTCGTATTTTTACATTAAACAAATCATTATATTCTATTTTCTTATTTATTACTGTAGTTTTACTATCACCATCATAAGAGTACCAAATATTAATATCAAAAGAACCATCTACACCTATTTTATCACCAGATTTATACCCTTTAAATTTATGATTTATTACCCAGCACCCCAAAACTGTCGTCGGTTCATTTTCTGCTTCAGCAGTATAACTATTTTTAAAATATTTTTTTCCCTTACCGACAATTGCCTTAGTCACTATTTCTTTATAAGATGCCATATTATTCCCCCCTCAATTTAAGATATGCGACTAAAGAAAAAAAGTACACAAAAAGTACTAACTTACATTAGTACTTCCAAACATATTTTCTAAAAAAGAATTTTTAAATATTTTACTGTATATTACATTCTTTTCTTCTTCTGTTAAATCTTTCTCATCAACTACTTTTTCCATATTGATTTTGCCAAAATTTTTCGCCTTATTATTTTCTAAAACTATTTTTCCATCCATTTTAATAAGACCATCTACATTAATCTTAACAGAATATTTATTTCCACTTATATCTATTGAAATATTTCCATTCAAAACCTCACTAGAAACTCCTATAGAAAACGAATCTTCATCATTTTTAATAAAATTAACTGACCCATTTCTAAATATTATTTCACCTTTTAAAAAGTCATTTGTTTTTCTATTAGTATATAATTTTATCTCCAAGCCATCACTATCTTTCAAATAATTTTTAAGCTTTGGAAGAAAATTATCTAACCTACTTTTAACAGTATCACTATTACTATTCATTACTACAGCAAGTGCGGAAACAAACTCATCATTTGATTTAAGTGAATTAATAAAAGTATCAGAAACTCTATCGTAATTTTTATTATTAATAATTAACGAACTCTGATATACTTTCTCAGTTTTATCTCCTAAATCATAATTAACTTTATTTCCATCTATCTTTTCATCAGCTGCCACTTTATCAAATGCCTGATTCACACCAGAAAGAATAGATTTTATATTTTTTAATTTAATGTTATTACTATTTTTTATTCCAGAGTATTTAATATACCCATCATATATTCCTTTTGGATAAATAAAAGTATTCTTACTATCGTTATAAATGGTCAAATCTAAATCTTCATTATCTTTAGATGTAACCTTAAGTTTAGATAACCCATTCGCATTATCTATAGTATAGTCTGCAGAAGCATTTATAGAACCTATATTAACATCAGGAGTAGAAATATCTAAATCTAAATTTAATTTACCTTTAGATATATCATAAGTTTCATCGCCAAAATTATCACTCAAAAAGCCAAAAAACTTATCCACAGTATTAATGAAAATCGTTTGGGGATTTCCTTTAAAAAACATATATCCAAAAGCCAAAGAAATAGTCAAAATAAGAAAGATTGAAATAAGCCAAGGAAGTTTAGAAATTTTTTCTTTTGTACTTATTTTGACAATATCATCGTATGTAAAACCTCTAGTATCTTCAAGATTAGCTTCCCTATCAAGTAACGTATCTTCTAATGCATCATTAGTATTATCTTCAACTTTTTTAACAAAATCATCGAGTTTTTTCTTATCCATATTCTATCCCACTCTCTAAAAATACTATACCAAAAACTGACAAAATTATCAATAGAAAAAGTAAGTAACTCACTACTTACTCTATTTCACCATCTAAGCTCCATGTTTGAACATTAGTAATGCGAACTGAAACCATACTCCCAAGCATATCTTTAGGAGCTTTAACATTTACTAATTTCATAGTATCAGTGTATCCTGCTAAATATCCATTTTTCTTGCTACTCTCATTTTCAAGTAAAACAGGGACTACTTTATTTAAATATTTTTCATTAGCTTCTCTTGCATATTTATTAACAACTTCATTTAATCTATGTAACCTATCTTCTTTTTCTTCTAAAGAAACACTATCTTTCATCTTACTTGCTGGAGTACCCTCTCTAGGAGAAAAAATAAAGGTAAATGCCGAATCGTATTTGCACTCTTCTACGACATCTAAAGTATCTTTAAAATCCTCTTCAGTCTCTCCTGGGAAACCGACAATTATATCTGTGGTAATAGAAGCATTTTTAACTTTACTTTTAATATTATGAAATAGTTTTAAATAAGATTCTTTAGTATATCTTCTTCCCATAAGTTTTAAAACTCTATCAGATCCAGATTGTAAAGGTAAATGAATATAAGGCATAATATTATCGTATTTAGCAATCGTATCAACCATTTCGTCAGTAAAATCCCAAGGGTGAGAAGTCACAAAACGAACTCTATCTATTTTTGTTTCAGCCACTGAAGATAGTAAATCACTCATATCATAATCTATATCCAAATCCTTGCCATAAGCATTTACATTTTGTCCAAGCAAAGTAACCTCTTTATATCCTTCTTCCTTTAATTTTTCGACTTCTCTAATTATATCTTTAGGATTTCTACTTCTCTGTTTACCCCTCGTATAAGGAACAATACAGTATGTACAAAACTTATCACACCCATACATAATATTTACCCAAGCTTTATATTTGCTATCTCTTTTAACAGGAACATCTTCGACAATATCCCCTTCACAGCTATATACCTGAACCTCCAAAGAATTACTCTTTAAAGCTTTATCTAAAACAAATGGTAATTCATGTATATTATGTGTACCAAATACAATATCTAACCATTTATATTTAGTTAATATCTCATTAACGACCCCTTCTTCTTGAGCCATACATCCACAAATGCCAGCTATTATATTAGGTCTTTCTTCTTTCATATGCTTAATTCTGCCAATCATTCCAAACACTTTATTATGAGCATTCTCCCTAATCGCACAGGTATTAAGTAAAATTAAATCAGCCTTCTCCATCTCTTCACATTCTTTAAACCCCATCTGATCTAAAATAGCTTTAATATTTTCTGTATCATGAACATTCATCTGACAGCCATAAGTCTTAATATAATATTTCTTACCTAATCCTAATTTTTTATATTTATCTTCGATTTCATATTTAATAGTTTTAACCTTATTTTTAGTTCTAATTTTTGCTTTATCTTTTTCTGGAACCAACATACTAATCACTTCTTTTCCTAAAAAATAATAACATAATTACAAAGTTTAATCAACATAAAAACTAGGAATACACCTAGTAATTTACTTTAAAAAGCTATTTAAAAGATCTGTATCATGTAAATCTATATTATTTACAATATTTATATAACCATCTTTATACCATATAGTTACATAATAAGTAATATCATACACTTTTTCTCTATTAAATTCTTTTCCTACAACATTTTCTTCGATAAAATTCATAAGTTTTTTATAATCTTTTCTTCTAAATTTACATGGTTCATATACTATCATTTCATCATCGCTCATAATATTCATAAATCTTTCTATCATAAGTAACTATACTTCCGTGATCACCTGGCCTATGGCTACGTAAAGCATAATAATGTAAATCCAAAACACAATCACATCTAAGCTCTCCCAGTAGTTCCTTCAAATTAATCACCCATATTATTATTACCACAAAAAAAGAAGAAGTACTATACTTCTCCTATTACTATTAAAATCATCGGCTTACATTCAGTTTGCTCATAAAAGTACTTCCCAACTTTATCTCTAATTCCAAGTTTAACCTTAGAAAAATCGACATAATTTCCTTTAGTAAAATTCTTAATAACTTCTAAAGAAATCTTTTGGGCTTCTTTAATTAAATCTATATTTTCTTTAACGTATATAAATCCTCTAGTAAGAACTTCAGGCCCTGCAAGTATCTCCTTAGTAGCCTTATCTAAAGTAGCTGTAATAATAACGATACCATTATCACTAAGTAGTTCTCTATCTTTAAGAACTAACTCTCCGACATCACCAGCTGCAAGTCCATCGATTAGAATATCATCAACTGGAACTTTCATTCCATTATCTACAAGCTTACCATCTTCGAAATAAGCTACTTCTCCATTTAATCTAAGTAAAACATCTTCTTCCTTCATACCAGCTTCAATAGCCACATTTTTATTAGCTACCATATGTCTATATTCACCGATAACAGGCATATAGTATTTTGGATTCATTAAATTAATCATCAGCATCAAATCTTCAGAAGAAGCATGATAAGATAAATATTTTCTCTTAGATAGTTCGATAATATTTGCTCCTATCTTAGAAAGAACATCGAATATCTTAGTAGCCGTTCTCTCCATTCCATCATCAATAGGTGATGCGAAAACAATAGTATCTTGAGGAGTAATACTTATAAATTTATCATATCCTCTAACTATTCTTTTCAAATTAGAAAATGCTTTTTCTCTTTCATCAGATACAATAACTACAATTTTATCATCATTAACGTGAGATATTGTCTTAATTCTTTTCTTATCAAAATCGACATATTTCATATCGATAGCTTTTAAAATAACACTCTCAAGTCTCTTACCAAGAATAACAACATTTCTTTTTGTATTTTTAATCTCATCAAACAATTCTTGAATTCTATATAGCTGTGTCTGATATACATTGTAAAGTATTCTTCCATCATTTCTATTAATAATTTCTCTAATCGCATTTTTAGTTCTATGATTAGGTGAAGTAAATCCTTTTCTATCTGCATAAAGTGATTCACTAAGTAAACATAAAACACCCTGCTTACCGACATATGCAAGCTTACCAATATCCGTTTTATAAGCTCCAAGCATAGCTGAATCAAATACAAAATTACCCGTATAGAATATTGCTCCATCTGGAGTATATAAAACATAACCAACTGTATCAGGAACAGTATGAGTAAGTGAAATAGGAAAAATACTACACTTACCAAAATTAATTTTCTTATGAGGTTTAATCACACATAAATTTTTAGTATCTAATCCTTCAGAAATAAATTCATCTTTAATAACCTCTAATGTAAAAGCCGTACCATATATTTTAATATCGGATAAATCCTTAACAATTTCCGTTAAAGCCCCAGTCTGATTATCGTGACCATGGGTAATAAAAATACCTTTAACTCTTTTAATATTTTTACGTATATATTCATAACTTGGAATAATATAATCAACTCCAAGCATCTTGTCATCAGCATACTTAAGTCCCGCATCAAATACAAATATATCTTTATCTACTTCTACGATATACATATTCTTGCCGTTTTCATTAAGTCCACCTAGACCAAAAATCTTAATTTTACTCATTTTTTCTCCTTTCTTTCCATTTAAAAGCCAAAAAGATTATATCAAAAATATATATAAAAATCAAACTATAAGTATATTAAAAAATACCTATGAATCATCTCATAAGTATCTTAAAAATTATTTTTCAAATATTTTATTTACTTCTTTAGAAGGTATAAGCATATTAATACCCTTATTTACCTTAATTTCATAACTTAATTTATTTGAAGATAATTCTTCACCATCCAAACACCAATGTTTAATAGGTTTTTTAGAAAGTTTAATATTTATCCTATCAGTTTTATAATAATAAAATCCAGATGCCTTTGAAATATCAGTAGTTTTAAGTAATAATAAACTCTTAATTATATCTTTTTTAGTAGAGATGTTAGAAAATAATACTTCAAACTTACCATCATCCATTTTAACATCTTGAAATACCTCTATCCCACCCATTCTAGAAGCATTACAAATAAGCATAAAAGAATAATATCCTCTATATACCTCTCCATTAACTTCATAAGTTACTTCAAATAACTTAGTTTTTTGATAAAATGATTTAACCGCATTAATTAAATAAGCAAAATATCCTAATTTCTTTTTCATTTTTCTAGGAGTATCATAAGCAATATCGACAAATTTACCAAGACCAGCAACATAGACAAAAGGATGATCATTTAATGTGCATATATCAAGTTTTTTAACAACACCATCTAAAACCATTTTTAAATTTTTTAAAGGATCTTTCCCCATTCCAAACACAGCCCCTATATCATTTGTAGTTCCGAGAGGAATATGTGCGAGAAGTAATTGATCTTTTCTTTTTAAATTACCAGAAACAACCTCATTGAAAGTTCCATCTCCACCCAAAGAAACAACCAAATCCATGTGTTGTAAACCACTTACTATTTTTTTAGCATGAGATGAATATCTAGTATAAAAAACAATAGTTTCATATCCCTTTTTAGCAAGTATTTTTGTAAACTCTTTAACTAAAACACTCTTATCATTATTTCCACTATTAGGATTACATATAAGTGCACATTTTTTATCCATATATTCACCCTCTATAAAAATTATATATCAAAGATAAAATATTAGCAAGAAAGTAATAGCCATAAACTATTACTTTACAATTTTTTTATCTCTTATTTTGATAATCCAGTTATTTCTACAATAATATCAATGATAACACATATCCATACAAAAAAGAAGATTAAATCTTCTTTAATATAAGTTTTTATAAATCTTCTATCACTCTACCATTTTTATCTTTTAATTCCAACAATACGCGTAACCTAAATACTTTACTTCACAGCTACTATCCGAATTACTAGCTTGAGCCATACCATATGAATCAGCACATACACATAAACCATTCGAATCACAGTACTTTGTATTAGATGCAGGAGAGCAGCCAGATGTTCTATAACCATATTCTGATGGAAGCCCTTCAATTATTCTTAAATTTCCTGTTGAAGATGTTCCATAATATGACTCATCTCCTCCTTTTAAACACACTGGATCATCTAAAAAATCATATTTCATACATGCCCAAGCATTTTGTATAACATCATCATCATCTAGTTCATATTTAAAAAACCATTTTTTCCCATTTTGATAAGATTCAAGTTCTGTATAATCTGATACTCCATCAGATATAGTTCTAGTTTGACTGTAATTTGAAGAAATACAAGAATCATTAATACATACAGAATCTGTATTGTATGCATATACAATGCGACCAGTAATTTCTGGCTCAGGGGTAATATTACCACCACTATTATTAGATTCTGCCTGAACATAATTAAGTGTTAAAGATATATTTGCACTTAAATCATCAGGCTGCGTTTCAACATCTTCTGAATAACACACTTCAATTATAATATAATGTTTCTCGTTTGGCTCTAAAGTAAATTTTATATCACTAAAATCATTATTACCTTCATTAATATCTATATAATTTTCAGATTCTTCAGACCAATCACCATTTTCATCAATCACTTTTCCATCGTTATTATAAGCATAACAACTTATTGCTTCATTATCTCCACAATCTAAACTAGCTACAGAAACCTGTCCAGTAAGCGTTCCTAAATTACTAACTTCTACTTGATATACTCTATAACTACCAGTATTATTGTCCCAATCCCTAGGTGAAACTAATCCTGTACTAAATGTAGCAGTTGTTGGCGTGTAAGTTGGTGGAGTTATATCATAAGCATCTCCTCCACTAGGATTAGCTCCTTGAATATCCGTTATCTCTATATCCCATGTACTTGTTACTTCTGAAGTTGAATTGATTGTAAGTTGCTGAGAAAATGCTGCAAATCCTACTACCATTATCATTAATATCGAACATAACCCTATAATTATATAATTTCTCTTATTACTTTCACTTTCTCTCATATATTCACCTCTCACATACCCTACTCTATTAGTATAAAACATATTATTTATTTATGCAACGCTTAATATATTCTTTATTTTATATATTTTTTTAAAATACACATATTCATACAAAAAAGAAGATTAAATAATCTCCTCTTTAATATTAGGATTTTTTAAAACCTCTACTAATCTATCAATTTCCTCTTTAGAATTATAAAAATACAAACTAATTCTACAAGTATTTTTAATGTTAATCTCATCTTTAAGAATCTTCGCACAGTGATTACCTGCTCTAGTGCATATATTATACTTATCCAAATAGATAGATAAATCTTGAGGGAAGATATCTTTATAATTTATAGTAACAATCCCACTATCACTTTTTTCATTATAAACAATAATCTCTGGAATCTCTTTTAATCTAGAAATTGCATATTTTTTAAGTTCTACTTCATATGAATGTATTTTATTAAAACCAATTTCATTTAAATATTTAATAATGTACCCAAAGCCTATAACTCCAGCTATATTAGGAGTTCCTGCTTCTAATCTATCAGGCATCGTTTTATATGTTCTTCCTCCGTCTATATTAAAATCAGCATTCATTCCTCCGCCAAAGATAATAGGTTTAACATCATTTAATATATCCTCTTTAACATATAAAACTCCAACACCAGTTGGCCCACACATCTTATGAGCAGAAAAAGTTAAAAAGTCGGTATCTATATCTCTAACATCCACCTTTATATGTGGAACACTCTGAGCTCCATCTAATAATACTTTAATATTTCTAGTATGAGCATATTCACATATCTCTTTAACCGGCCTAATATCTCCAACCACATTAGAAACATGAGCAATAGAAATAACTTTAGTTTTATCATTTATAGCCTTAATCACATTATCCATAATAACTTCATGATTATCATTAAGTTCTATATATTTAATTACTATTCCAATTTGATCAGCTAATTCAAACCAAGGAAGTAAATTAGATGCGTGTTCACTCTTCGTAAGTAATACCTCATCACCTTCACGAAGATAATATCTAAAATAACCAAAAACAATTTTATTAATAGAATCAGTAGTACCACTAGTAAATACAATCTGTTTTTCACTTTCAGCACCAATTAAATCTCTAACTAATTTTCTAGTTTCTTCATACATCTGACTAGCTTTAATACTCATCTGATAGTCTCCTCTATGAGCATTAGAACTATAATTATTATAATAATCAGAAACAGCCTCAGATAGTACTTTAGGCTTCAAAGTAGTCGCTCCATTATCAAAATATATAACACCACTACTTAAAACATTAAAATCATCTCTATTCATTAGTATCACCTCCAATACTTATTAATTATTTCTTCAAGCTCCTCTTTATGATAATTTATTCCTTTAAAAAGAAAACCTTTAGTAAGTAACATTTCAGAATCTTTCTTACTTATTCCCCTACTCATTAAATAAAAAATTTCATCAAAAGAAAATGTTCCAATAAGCGCACTATGATTGGCAACTACATCCTCTTCATCGATAAATAAATTAGGTTTTATCGTGCATGTATTATCAGTATTATTAATAATTCTACCACTTTGATTTACATCGCACTTCTTAATATTATTAGGTACAAAAGATGAAACATTAAACTCTAAACTACCATCAGAAATATTAACCCCATTATTATTTATGTAACTAACAGTTTTATTCGCATTATGATAAACTAAAAAATTATATTTTTCTAAAGAATTACTAATAGTTTTTAAATTGTAATCAATTCTAGCCTTTTCACCATTTAAATTTATAACAGTCATCTCTAAAATATTATTTACATCATTAATCTTTTCGACATTTAAATAACTATTTTCTTCCAAATAATACTTATATTGAAATTTATAATTATCTCCTTTTTTAAGCTCGTAAATATTCGCACAAACCCCTTCTAAAACGTTAACACATATATCTATTTTCTTATCAAAAATATTACTTTCAATAATTAAATCAGTGTTTTCACATATTTTAATTTTAACATTTTGAACATCTAAAAACTTATTATTATCATCTACCTCTAATAATACTTTTTCATCTGACTCTACCAAAAATATTTTATCATTACTTATTAATAGTTTATTCATGTTCATCCCTTGCTTTCTCATATCCCTCTTCTTCAATTTCTAAAGCAAGTGATGCATCTCCACTTCGAACAATTTTTCCTTCACTCATAATATGAATAAAATCAGGTTTAATATAATCGAGAAGTCTCTGATAATGTGTAACAACTAATATAGCAGGTTTATACTCCTTATAATAGTCCATCACACTTTCTCCAACTATTCTTAAACTATCCACATCAAGTCCAGAATCGATTTCATCAAGTAAAACAACATCAGGTTTCAAAACATACATTTGAAGTATTTCATTTTTCTTTCTTTCCCCACCAGAAAAACCATCGTTAACTCCTCTATGAATCATTTCAGGATCCATTTTAAGTTTCTTAGTTAACTTATCAACCTCTTTGACAAAAGAAAGTAGTTTAAATTTATCGCCTTCCTTAGCTCTTAAAGCACTTCTCAAAAAATCCGCATTAGTAACTCCTTCTATAGCCATCGGCATCTGCATACCTAAAAATATACCAAGACGAACTCTTTCATTGACAGGCATCTTATTAATACATTTATCATTATAAAATATTTTACCCTTAGTAATCTTATAATTAGAGTCTCCCATAATAACCTTAGTTAAAGTACTCTTACCAGTACCATTAGGTCCCATTATCGCATGTATCTCACCAGATTTAATTTCTAAATTAAAATCCTTTAAAATTATTTTCCCATCATCAACTGCCTTAACAGTTAAATTTTCTATTTTTAATGAATTCATTCAAATCACCACCAATATTGTATCAAATTTTACTATTTTTTTGAATAAAAAATATAACTATTACCTATAATATATTAGAATATTCGCAGATATTCACGAAAATTAGAGTACTCATAATACTCTTTTTTATGTTATACTTTTATTGGAGATGATAAATTTGGATATATTTTGTAAAATAATAAATGGAGAAATTCCATCATATACAATTTATGAAGATGATATAGTTAAAGTTTTCTTAGATGTAAACCCAACAGTAAATGGTCACTCACTTATAGTTCCTAAAAAACACTATAAAGATATATATGACATAGATAATGATACTTTAATGCACATCATTAATATCGTAAGAAAACTAGGACCAGAAATAGAAAAAAAACTAAACGCAGATGGAATAACTTTAACTCAAAATAATGGTCTATTTGAAGAAGTAAAACACTTTCACTTACACATTAGACCGCAATATGAAACTCCAAGAGAAAAATTAGACATCGAAAAAATATACGAAATTCTAACAAAATAATTTAACTGTTAGAATTTTTTATTACCATAAACATTTGACATACTCAAAACACCCCAAGGTACATATCATAAATTAGATAAGGGGGAAAATAAATGTTTAAAAGAAATTTTGGTATGTGTTGTCAGCCAATGAATAACTGTGGATGTAATGACCCAATCGTTGAACCAGCAATCAATAAATGTGTAGAAAGAGAGTTCTGTCATGAAGTAAATCACATCTGCCCAATTCATACACATGTTGTAAACAAACACGTATATAATCATACATATACTCCGCAGTATACTTGTTCAGAAGAAAACCAAGTAATCAACAACGATCCAGGGTGCTGCGCTAAATTTATGAATAATGGCTTTTAATAGGCCATTTTTTATTTGATAAAAGTTTATACAATGTATATACTATAAATAAGGAGATGATTAAATGGAAATCAGATTACAAAAATGGGGAAATTCTCTAGGTATAAGAATCCCAAGTTCGATATTAAAAACACTTAATTTAAAACAGGGAGATAAAATAATAATAAACACCGAAGAAGAAAAAATAATTATTACAAAATCTAAAAATCCCAAAATATCACTAGCTGAAAGATTTAAAAATTATCATGGAAAAAACTTATCTAAAAGTTTTACGTGGGACGAAAATCAAGGAAGAGAAATATGGTAAAATATACACCTAAACAAGGAGATATCGTATACATAAACTTTAATCCCACAAAAGGCCATGAACAAAAAGGTAAAAGAACAGCCATTATCATCAGTAACAATATCTTTAACATTAACACTAAAATGATTATTGTCTGCCCTATTACATCAAACGATAAATATTTCCCCACTCACTACAAACTAGAAAATACTGAAAAAATAAAAGGATCAGTTTTATGCGAACACATAAGAAGTATAGACTACGAAGAAAGAAAAATAAAATTTATTGAAAAAGCATCTGAAAATGATTTACTAAGTGTAATTACATTAACAAATGCTTGCATAGAAGGTTAAGTAAACATCCACCTTTAAAACTGGTGTTTTTTCCCTGACTCCTAAAAGGATTATATTCTGGTAAAGCTTAAAAGCTCATATGAAGTCCGACACTTGAATAATTACTTTCTAATACCCGTGAACTTGTCTTTTTTATCCAACGTTAATTGTTCACTCATCATATTTTCCTTTAATTGATTCGTTATATATTGTTTTATTACATGTTCATTTTTACATACACTATCTACAAAATATCCTCTACACCAAAATTGTTTATTTCTATATTTATACCTCATATTTCCCCATCTTTCGTATATCATTACACTACTTTTTCCTTTTAAGTACCCCATAAATGAAGATATACTTAATTTTGGTGGTATTTCTAAATACAAATGTATATGATCTGGACAAGCTTCCCCAGAAATAATATGTACATCTTTCCAACTACATAGTTCAGATATTATTTGTACTATTTCTTTTCTATTACTTCCATAGAATACTTTTCTCCTATATTTTGGAGCAAATACTATATGATATTTTGAGGTTCCATTTTGAGAGTGATAAACTATTTATGTCCTTCATTGGACACACTTCCTTTGTTTTTTATTATGTAGTTAACGAACCGCATTTTTATTATAACAAAGGAGGTACATTTCTTTAAAAACTCAACGTTTAAACTTTTTTAAACTCCCGGACTATCCGGGGTTTTTCTTATTACAAAAAAAGAAGAAAAAAACATCACTTGTATTTTCTTCTTTTTTAATTTACTTTGATAAGTATATAAATTAACGACAATATGTAACATTGTTACTTCCAACACGGCACCGTTCATATGCTTGATTATCATATGCATCTATGCGTCCGCTTGGCCATGCATAGATGAATGAATTATCAAAATGACATTCAGCTCCATCATTAATAGAACACGAACCCTCATTTGAACTAAATGCTGATGATAGTCCTTCTAATATTCCTCTATTCCCTGTTGAAGAAGTTCCATAATAAGATTCATCTCCTCCTTGCAAACATACTGGCTCATCTATAAATGAAAATTTCTGACATGCCCAAGCATTTTGTATTTCATTATTACTATTAATTTCATATTTTAAAAAATAAGTTTTTCCATTTTGATATGAACTAAGCATGGTATAATCTGATACCCCATCGGTTACAGTATTACTAAAACCATTACTAGATACACAGTCTGCGGTAATACATTTATCTGTTGTATGGTAAGCGTATACAAATGTTCCGGATGGTGTAACAGAAGATGGTTCATCATTTGTCTGTGAAAAATTAAGCTTAGCTACAATATTTGTTCTAAGTTCATCCCCTGTTGGTACTGTACTTATATCATTATATGATACTGTTACTGTTATAGTTGTCTCATCATTTGGTCCAAGTACTATTGGACTAGTAGCAAGTGATGCATTTGTTGGACTAGTTACTACTGCAATTGCATCTGTCCCTCCTGTTAGTTCTATACTATCAAGCTTAGCATTCAAACTTCCCTTATTTTCAACCACTACATCATATGATATTGTAGATGTTCCTGGTGTTGTTAAATTACAGGCAAACGTTGCTACTAAATTACTCGTCTTTTCAGCAAGCGTACTAGTAGCTTGTACCGCATTTTTATAACTTACTCCATTATCCTTAATATGTACATCCCATGTACTTGTTACTTCTGAAGTTGAATTGATTGTAAGCTGCTGAGAAAATGCTGCAAATCCTACTGCCATTATTGCTACTACCGCACATAGTCCAATAATTATATAATTTCTTTTATCTCGCTGACCTTGTCTCATTCTTTTACTCACTCCTCTTCTATCCTTCTTAAGGATATCACATTTCTTCCTCTTTTTCTAGTTTATAAGATATTTTTCACATGTTATTTTTTTATCTACCCTCTTTATTTTTTTAAAACACACTTTTTATTAAAAAGACAAGTAATATTTTCGCTAAATCAAAATTTATTACTTGATACTTTTTTACACACAAAAATAAGTATCTAACAAGACACTTATTTTAAATAATCTTCAAAATCTGATAGTTCAGAGCTTTCAACAACCTCATTTTTTTCAAACTTAAGTTCATTATTATTCACCTTAAGTTTTTTTAAATTAATTAATATATATGGGCTCTTATTACTAAAGCCTTTTAAAGTAATCTTTACTCTTCCATCATATGAAACATAATAACGGATTTCATTATAACTATATTTAACAAATAAAGTTGATTGGCCTCTCTCCTCATTAAATTTTTCATTTGAATTTAAATCAAATAATTCTCGAAGTTCTTCTAAAGAAATAAAATTACTTAAAAATGAATTATAATAAACATTTAAGGCATCAATATAACTATCAGTTTCTTTAAAACTATCTTTAAATTTCAAAATAATATCTGAAGAAATATATTCATCAAACCCTTCTTCCCTATTCGTAACATCAAAAGGACTACTATGACCGAGAGCTGTAACAATTTTACCTAATGTTTTTAAATCAAACGCATATCTATCAAATATTTTAGAATATAAAATAAAATATTCTTTTATTTTTAATGGATAAATATCTTTCATACTAGATAATATCATCTTTCTCTTTGTAATCTTAACTAGATTAAAAAGATGATAATCTATATTTTTAAAATCATTATATATTCCACTTAAACACTTAAGTAACTTATCGATATTTAAAGAAAAATAACGTATACTAATATCTGACATATTCTTAATCGAAATTAATGAAACATTAAAATAATTTTCTTTAAGTAAATATTCATCAAGCCTAACTATTAAAGAATTACCTGGCTTTAATCCTTGAACACCTTTTAAATTTATATTATAGCCATTATGGTATATGTCACGGCAAAAATAATAGTCGCCTTTAGATTCAATAGTTAAGCTAACTTTAGGTACTCTTGATTTAGAAAAAACAAACTTTTCTTCACCAATATTCTTTAAATATTCGTGTACTAAATATCTTATGGAAATACCTAAAAAACTATTTCTGTTAATAAATAATACTTTATCAATTAAAGATCTATCATTAATTCTAAAGAAAAATTCTTTTCTATAATAATACTTAGCTGATTTTAATACTAAACTCCTATAAATATTATCGTCTTCTTCAAAAACAAATATAAGTGGATTAAAATTTCTAATATTCTTCGAAAACATAGAAAGAAAATTAATCCAATGAATATTTTTATGAAAAACATCTAAATATACATTTAAAAAATCATTTATATTAAATAGATTAAATCTATAAGCATCCATATAATCAAATGAAATAGTTCCATCACCCAGTTTATAATTTTTCATTTTATCAAGGACAATTTCAAATTGTTTTTTAATAGCTGAAGAATCAAAAACCTCATCAAGCACTAAAACATCACCATGAATAATACCTGTAAAAATTTCATAATTAGTAATTTTAACACTTACCAAAGTACCCTCTTCAAAGTCTCCAGATAATTTTATTTTCACATTTGTCTCATTATATATACATTCAGAAACGTCGCCCTTCTTAGAGACAAAAACGTCAAATACCATATTATAATCTTCTAAAGATAGTGAAGAAGAATCTCCTCTATTAACTCTATAATATTCCTTTAAAAAATCTGATATAAAATAAATAATCTTTAAAGGCGAATTATTATATATGTATAAAGCCTCAGAAATAGTTAAATCAAAACTTAAAACCTTGTCCAAAAATTTATTATCTTTATCCTTTATTAAGAAATAAATAGAATAATCATTTCCATATTTTTCATTATAGATACTATTCTCACCTATTTTATAAATAAACTGATGTAACTCTTCTTTAGTATCATTAGCTAAAAAAGCTCTTCCAAGATAGTCATAATATAATACTGCCTCCTCATAATGAGGATTATGACTTTCTGAAAACAATTGATTAGAAGTTAAAATAACTTCGCTAGGTAGTATATCTAAATCTTTATTATCCGCATATTTTTTAATCATCAAACCAAGATCTGGTAACTTCTTAGACTTTCCTACAAATTCTTGATGTCTTAAAATTTCAAATTTTCCATTCTTAAATGTATTAATTGAAAACTTAATTTTATTATAAGGAACTCTAATTTTTATAGAAATATCTGATCTATAATTATATGGTTTTATCTCTCCATTTTCTACATAACCAACAAAGAACATATCATCTTTATTTGGTATTTCAGTTAAGTTAAGATCTTCCATTACATCTTCAAGTTTTAAAAATAATTTAAAAATACTATTTATATAAATTCCAAATTTGATATCAGAACTTATATTTAATTTGAGAATTTCATTCCACTTATTTAAAAGCTTATCAGTGTCACAAATATTATTAACAATTTTCCATACCTTATCCCGATTAAAATTAAAATTTTTCTTGTTAAATACAGAAATATTATCATTTTCTAATACCAAGAGAACTTGTTTGTAATTTAACTCATCTATCTTAAAAATCGTATCAATATATAGATTTAAAAGATCACTTAAATATCCCGCATACTTATTTCTCTTTAAATAAAGAACCGTATCATCATTAATTTCACCATTAACCACACTTTCATAAGCATCCACATATCTATTAAAAATTTCAATCTTCAATTTTTCTTCTTCTTTAGTAATAGTTAAATAATTAAGATCATTAATTTTTACTCCTTCTTTAGAAAAAACATATTTAAATCTAACAATAAAATCATTTTCTAAATAAAAATCATAAAAACTATTTATATAACGGTTATCAGACATATCGATATATTTATCATTAAACACATTAGAAACCCTAAAATAAAAATTATTATGTTCTCTTTTAACTCTACCATAAAAATAATATTTACTAAGTTCATCATTTATTATATCGTAATCTGCCTTAAAATCTTTCAAATAATCAAATATCTCGTTTAGTGGTATTATTAGTTTAAGTGAAGTATTCATATAAATTTTAATAACTTCTATAGGTGTATAATATTTAAAATAATCTGTAATTCCATTATAATTTTTTCTCAAATATTCAAGTCTATACCATTTATAATAAACCTTAGAATTAGTTATATTTAAATCATAGTTATATGGTCCCCTAGGCATATTGTCTAAAAGCTCAATAATTTTCTTCCCTTTAATCGCATTTTTAAAAAGTAAATCTATTTCGTGATATAACATATTTGGATAAAAATGTTCGTTTTTTAAAGAATTAAATAGTTCATCTTTATATAAATCATACTTAGAAAAATCCCCAAGTATTCTAAACAAAAAATGTTCCTTTTCTAAAAAGCCTTTTCGTTCAAAATCACAATCTTTATTAGTATCATATTTTTTTATCTTCTCAAAAATATTATCTATTTCACTATAAAATTTTTCTCTATCATACCCGTAAATTTGAGAATATAAATCATATAGTAATATTAACTTCTGAGATTGATAATAAGTTTTATAAGAAAGCTCTTCAAACTTTTCAATGCTCATACCAAAGTATTTAGTAATACCATCTTCAAAAGAAATATCTATATTACTAGTAACCGCTCTATATACCCTATAAGCTAAGTAAGTATCCTTCTGAAGTAATTTTTTTAACGTTTTCTTAAATAGATTTTCATCTGGAATCTCTGTAATATATTTTAGATAATCTAATGTTTGCTTAAGTATATATTTCTTCGCTTTATGACAAAGTGATAAAGCAAACAGTAACCTTAAAACCATTTCATAATCACTATCACTTAAGAAATATTCGATAATTGTAAATATTAAAGAAACAGTTCCCTTCATCTTCGGTAGATCATACTTATCTAAAAGCATCTTAACTCTAAAATATTTTTTACGGTATAAAGCAACAGTAATAACCACAAATAAATCTTTATAAACATGCTTATAAGATTTTAAAACTTCAGGTTCCTCTACGGCTTCAATCTTTTCTATATATAAATGGTATATTATCTTCTTTCTTTCGTCATTAAAAAGAGAAATAAAATAAGCTTGATCGTACATACTTAATCCACATAGAACTTCAAGAATTTCTTCATCTTTTTTATTTCTGTTTTTTAAAAATAATACCTTAATTTTTCCTTTATTAATTCTAACTTCATTTTTAGCCATTAAATATCACCCAGCAATGCATAATAGTAAGACTCTTCCGTAAATATAATTCCTCCTAGACTATTCTCTGCTTCTTTTATAATACCAAGTTTTTCCATCAGAGATATAAGTTCACTAGAAGTGTAGGCATCTTTATCATCCAAAACTTCATTTTTATATTTATTTAATAGAATATTTAAATCATCATAATCGATATAAAAAGTTTCATCTAAATCAGTATTTTTTAAAACATATCTTAATCCTTTTAATACATATTTTGCGATATGGCTTTTTTTCTCAATCTCTTCTCTTCTAACTAAATTTTTCAAAACTTGACTAGTAATTTCCATATCGTTAGTTGGTATAACGTCATCATTTAAAATCAAAGACACAAACTGATGAAGATAAAATGGTTTTTTAAGTTCTTGATAAAATCCTTTATTATTCTTTTTATATTCCTCCATTTTTTCATTAACTTCTTTATATCTTTCAGAAGGAATATTTTTTAAAATATAATTCTGAACTTCTTCATCAGAAAAGTCTTTAATTATTATAGTTGGAACCACTTTATAATCATTTAAAATCGACAAATCATTACTATCCCTATCAGTTACAATAATATATCCATCACCCTCATATTCATTAATAAAAGTTTCAAGTTTAGTTAAAAAATAATCCTTATCTTTTTCCCCACTTATCCTAATTTCATTTATTCCATCAAAATATAAATTTAATTTATCTTCTTTAATAAACATGCGAGCAGTATCTAAAGTAACATTCAAAGTACTCGCAATTAAATCTATAATACTAGTTTCTTTATCAGAAACATTTATCATCGGTATAATCAAACTAATCCTATTTCTATTTGGACTAGCTATATAACTTTTAAGTTCATTATATCTCATATATTCAAGTAAAGAACTCTTTCCTACCCCCGCATATCCGATAATCTTAACAACTTTAAAATCCTTATTTTTATGTATATCACTTACTAACATTTCATCTTTAATATCATTAAATATAGGATGACCAAGCTTAGGATTAATTCTAACCGGAATATAATTATATCCCTTTTCTATCTCTTCTTCGTATTTAGAAATACATCTCTTCGCATAATCGTTTTTAAGTAAAAAATACCTAATAATATTAACTTTATATTTATTACAAATTTTAAAAATACTAGTAATTAAACAAGTATAATACCAATAATAATCAAAATCAGTCATCTTAGTAGAAGAGTGAGCAAGTTCATTTCTAAGTGTGATACTACTAATTATATCTATATCTTTGTGTCCTCTATACTTATTCATCGGATGATTAACATCATCTCTAGGATATACAATAATTCTTCCGTTTTCATCCTTAACAGTTAAATCATTCAAAACATCATTATCTAAAATACCTAATTTAGAAATACATTTTTTAAGAGAAATAATTCTCTTTCCATTAGATGAAGTTTCCGTATTTTTTTCATAAAAATCATTATAAACAATATAAACCATTAGTTTACAAAATGCTTCAAAATCAAATAATTTAAGTGAAGGCTTAGTCTCATCTGAAGCATAAGCCTCATTTAAATGTTCTTCAATATCAGAAAATTCATCCACTTCCTTAGAAATAGTCAAAGCCTGTTCAAATAAATCTATATTAGCTTCTATTTCTTTATCAGAATATTTAGTATTGATTTTAGAATATTCTATTATACTTTCTTTAACTTCTTTTTTGATCATATAAATCACCACTTATTATTTTATCATATATAGAAAAAAAGAAACAATAAAAAGTTTCGGTTGTATTATAAATAGTGTTGGTGAGTAAAATCACTAATGCTATTTTTAGTATAAAAAAGACATGTAGTTTGATACAATGTAATTGAGAAAAAAAACATTGAAAGGATCTGAACTACATGTCTATAAATAATTATATATTAAATTTACTAAATATTAAAGATAAAAATATATTTATTTCTGAAAAAATTGAAATAAAAAAGATTAAAGGTATAAATTATAAAGTAATTGAAGGTATTTTATCTTATAATCCTGAATGTTGTCCTAATTGTGGTTGTATTAATAATGGGTACGAAGATATTATTAAATGGGGATTTAGAAGAAATTGTAAAGTTAAAATCCCTAATATTTCCAACCAAAAAAGTTTATTAATTCTTCATAAGAGAAGATTTCTTTGTAAACATTGTAATAAAACCTTTATTTGTAAAACTAATTTAGTTGATAGAAATAAAAACATATCCAATAATACTGAACTTCAAATAAAACTAGAACTTATGAAAAAACAATCAGAGAAAGACATAGCTCAGAGAACTGGTGTATCTGTTTCCAAAGTTGATAGACTCTTAAATGATATTTCTTCTCATACTGTTCTAAGGCATGAAAACCTACCAACTAATATGAACTGGGATGAATTCAAAGCTACTAAGGATACTAAAGGCAAAATGGCTTTTATTATTACTGATAATGATTCTGGAAATATTTTTGATATTAATGATTTAAGAAAAAGTATTGATTTAGAAAAATATTTTAGAAGATATTCTAAAAGACAAAGAGATAAAGTAAAATTAATCTCAACTGATTTTTATTCTGGATATATTTACTTAGCTAATAGACTTTTTAAAAATGCTAATATTGTTATTGATAGATTTCATATAGTTACCCAAGTATATGTTGCTTTAAACATTACTAGAGTTAAATTATGTTATAAAGATAATCCTAATTATAATAAACTTAAATATTTTTGGAGATTAATGGTTAAAAACAAAAATGATTTATCTGATAAAAAATTTTATTCTAAACATTTTCATAAATACATATCTCAGAAAGATATTGTTACTTATTTAATTAATACTGACAAAACACTTAAAGCTACTTATGAATGTTATCAAGGTATTATTAACTCTATTAAAAATAAAGACATTAAAACTTTTAAAAATATAATTTATAACAATAACAAAAATATTTCTCCTAGAATGAAACAAGCTTTTAGATTATATAAAGACAATATTAAATACATTGAGAATTCTTTTAAATATGACATTAATAATGGAAGAGTTGAAGGAACTAATAATTTAATTAAAACTATTAAAAGAATAGCTTTTGGATATAGAAAATATGATCATTTTATTGCAAGAGTTTTCTTAATTAAAGGCATTATAAAAGGATGATTTTCATCATCCTCCTATCGTCGATTCATTTATCAAATTTATTGTCCACCAACACTATTTGACAAAGAACCAAAGTTTCTTATTCTTCATAATTCCAAAGTCCAAGCTTACCCTTAACCTTAACTTTATCTTCATATTTTAAAGCATTTTCTAACTTAAAAGCATAAACCCCAACATGATTATTTCCATAAACAATAGGATCAATCTCTCTTAATTCTTTATCAAACTCATCATCTACTTTTATACAATCAGTAATATAAGCTTCACCTATTATTTCACCAGAAGAAATATCTAAATTATAATCTTTAAATCTATCTACATCTTCTCTAGAAAGTCCAGCATGAATCAAAATTTTACCACGGTAATTTGTCTTCCAACTTCTAAATTCATATTTTTTAAAACCTTGAACAATCAAACTAGCCCAAGGTTCTTTTATAGTTAATGCTTTCAAAAAGGCATCTTAAAATTACCGTTTTTCATCTGCTTCATCATTACTTTCATCTGTTCAAATTGTTTAAGTAATTTATTTACTTCTTCAACTGATCTGCCGCAACCCTTAGCTATTCTTCTTTTTCTACTTGCTTTAAGAATATCAGGATTACGTCTTTCGCGAGGCGTCATAGAAAGAATAATAGCTTCTATATGAGCCATCTGTTTAGGATCGATACTAACATTATTAAGTCCCATCTTTTTAGCTCCAGGAATTAATTTAATTAAATTCTCTAAAGGCCCTAATTTTTTAATCTGTTTAAGTTGACCTAAAAAATCCTCTAAATCAAATTTACCACTCTGCATCTTTTTAGCTGCTTCCATAGCTTCTTCTTCATCGATGACACTCTCAGCTTTTTCAATCATACCCATAAGGTCTCCCTCATCGAGTATTCTACTGGCCATTCTATCAGGATAGAAAAGTTCAAGTCCGTCCATCTTTTCAGAAACACCTATAAATTTAATTGGAATATTAGTTAAATGCCTAATAGATAAAGCAGCTCCACCTTTAGTATCACCATCTAATTTTGTAAGTACAGCTCCAGTAATTGGAAGTCTCTCATCAAATCCCGTAATTACATTTACTGCATCTTGTCCCATCATACTATCAACAACGAGTAAAATCTCATTAGGATCAACTTCATTATTAATATCATCTAACTCTTCCATTAATTCTTCATCTATATGAAGTCTTCCAGCTGTATCTATAAGTACATAATTAAAACCATTTTCTTCCGCATACTTAACCGCATTTTTAGCTATCTCAACTGGATTACCCTTACCTTCAGAATATACTTCTATATTAAGTTCACGCCCAAGTTGCTTTAATTGATCTATAGCTGCTGGTCTATAAACGTCACAGGCAACCATAAGTGGTTTTAACCCATATTTTTTTCTAAGAAGAAGTGCAAGTTTACCAGTAGTCGTAGTTTTACCACTACCCTGTAGTCCAACCATCATAAGAATAGTCATTGGTTTAATAACGATAAGTGGCTCAGCTTCCTTACCAAGTAAATCCACAAGTTCATCCTTAACTATTTTTACAAATACCTCACCTGGTTTTAAACTTTTCTTAACATCTTCACCTAAAGCTTTTTCTTTAACATTATTTATAAATTCTTTAACAACTTTATAATTGACATCAGCTTCTAATAAAGCAAGCCTAATTTCTCTAGTAACATCACCGATATTACTTTCAGTAATAGTTCCATATCCCTTTATTTTATTAAGTGCATTTTGTAGTCTATCTCCTAAATTTTCAAACATTTTCTATCACCTAAAACTAATTATACAATATTTTAAAGAAAAAAAACAGTTTTTTCACTGTTTTAATAATCTTAACCATAAACAAACATACAATTTAAACAAATTTCCTCTATATAAAGCAAACTTAATTATCATCTAAATGTTCTATTTCTGCTTTAGACAAACCAGTAATCTTTTCGATTAAAGAAACATCTATTTCTTCTTCAAGCATTTTCCTAGCTGTCTCTAATTTACTAAGTTTTTCTCCTTCTTTAAATCCAGAATTATGTGCTTCTTTAATATAAATATTGTCGCTCAAAATATCTCTCACTTCCAATTCTATAAGATACATTTATAGTTTTTAAAGGCTCATCATAAAAATGATCCTTATTTCTATTTCTAAGTTTTTTACTATTTTTCTTATTCGTCTATAAACTAATTCTATTTTTATCTATTTCGATAATAATATCTGACACATTAACTTTATCGTAAATAGTATTTTTAGTACTTTCTGCATTTACAAATATCATATCATCTTTATCTATTAATCTACCATCGATATTAGTTATTAAAAAAGCTACAAAATCTTTTAAATCCTCATCTTGAATAACACTTTTAAAAATTACATCATAAGTTGCTGGATATATTTCATTATTTTAACTCTTTTAAACTTTTAATCATGTTTATCAATCCCTTCCTATATATAATCATTATATAAAAAGTTTTAATTCACTTTTTTTAATTAAAAAATTATTTTCTTCATAAAATATCACATAACATAGGTTTTTTTGCAAATTAAAAAAATATTTAGTATACTAAAAAGTAAGGAGTATGAAAAATGTTTAATAGAAAAGAAATAAAAGTAGAATCTAAAAAAAATTTAAAAAGACACTATTTCAAAACTATATTATTTGTATTTATTTGCTCTATAATTTTAACTGGAACATACAACTATACAACAGAAAATCAATATATTAATAATCAAAATCAAAATAACACAGAAACTAAAGTTGAAAAACCAAAAACTGTATATGATATTGTCATTGAAACGGTCACTAAAACACCAAAAAATAAACAAACCCAAACTAAAAAAAGACAAGTCGCTAATGGAGTACTCGCGCCAATAGTAAACGAAGTAACTGAAAAAAAATCAATAATATTTGGATTTGTAAATATATTAAACAAAAGCTTTTTCGGAGGTAAAGCAAATGAAATATTAATAATGTTTACGTGTACAGTAATATCTCTAATAATAGCTGTATTTATAAGAGATGTTGCCGAAATTGGAAAAAACAGATATTTTCTAGAACAGCGAAGATATAATACAAAAATAGATAAAATATTTTTTCCATTCAAAGTAAAAAGAACATGTCACATTGCATATATACTATTTACAAAAAGTGTCTTTCAATTTCTATGGGACCTAACTATAATCGGAGGAATTATTAAAAATTACGAATATTCAATGATTCCCTACCTCATAGCTGAAAATCCAAACATATCTAGAAAAGATGTTTTTAAACTATCAAAAAAATTAACCCAAGGTGAAAAATGGAATTTATTTAAAGTAGACCTCAGTATGATTGGCTGGCACATACTTGGAATAATAACCTTAGGTATTTCTTCTCTTCTATTCACCGATGCCTACATAGAATGTATAAATGCTGAAATATACATGAAACTCAGAAACAGAATAGATGGTGAAATGGAAAAAGATACATACTTAGATATTAAAGAATACAAAGATGAAGAATATCCAGAAGAAAAATATCTAATAAAAATAAACACTAGAAAATGGTTAAAAGTCGATTATGATAAAAACTATACCTTAACTACATACATAATATTCTTCTTCACCTTCGCTTTTGTCGGTTGGCTATGGGAAGTATTCTTACACTTACTTACAAGTGGAACATTCGCAAATAGAGGTACTTTATTTGGGCCATGGCTTCCAATCTATGGTTTTGGAATAGTATTCATATTATTCTTACTAAAACCATTTAGAAAACAACCTTTAAAATTATTTATATTAACTGTTATTTTATGCGGAATTTTAGAATATTCAGCTGCTTGGTATTTAGAGACATTCAAACATATGAAATGGTGGGACTATACAGGTTATTTTCTAAATCTTCATGGAAGAATATGTTTCGAAGGATTACTAGTATTTGGCCTAGGTGGAGCTGCCATAACATATCTAGTAGCCCCAATTTTAAATAATATTTATTCTAAAATAGAACCTAAAATAAAAATCATAATCTGCGTAATACTAGTTTCACTATTTAGTATGGATTTAGTATATTCATCATTCCATCCAAATACCGGTGAAGGTGTAACTGACAGTGTACAAAAATAGCTTACAAATAAATGTAAGCTTTTTTTAAACTAATTTTTTATAATTCTTATCAAATGACTTTAAAAATAAATCAATCTCATTCTTAGTAGTTTTTCTAGAAATACTAATTCTAAGACTACTAGAAGCTCTTTCTTTATCTCCGCATATAGCCAAAACAGCCTTAGAATAATCACCAGTTGAACACGCACTTTGAGTAGAAATATATATATCATCTTCTTCTAAAGCATGCATAAAAGTCTCAGGTTTAACCGAAAGAACACTAAAATTTAAAATATGATCAATAGAATTATCATTACTGTTAATTCTAATTTTATCATACTTAGATAATTCATCTTTTAAATAACAATTAAGTGAATGTATTTTCTCTATATCCTCATCCATATTTTCATATGATAATCTCAAAGCTTTAGCCATACTTACAGTAAGTTGAGTAGCTGGCGTTCCACTTCTATAAATAGTTGTACTTTTTCCCCCACTAATTAATGGATTGATATTAATTCCTTTCTTTTTATATAGCCCACCTATTCCTTTATATCCAAAAAATTTATGAGCTGAAAAAGAAGCAAAATCTACATCACTTAAATCAAACTTAATTTTCCCCAAAGCTTGAGTAATATCAGTATGAAATAAAACCTTAGGATATTTTTTAAGTACTTTTCCAATTTCTTCTATAGGCTGTCTAATACCCGTCTCACTATTAACCATACTAATAGTAACCAATACCGCACCGTCTAACATATCCTCTAAAGCATCTATATCTACAACCCCATCTTTAAGGGGTACAAATTCGATATCAAATCCTCTTTCAGATAAATAATTAAGTGGTGCATAAATAGAAGAATGTTCAAGCTCAGTTGTAATAATCTTACGTCCCCTATTTTTATACATCTCCATAGCTTTAATAACTGTATTATTAGACTCAGAAGCTCCAGATGTATAAATTATTTCATCCGAAGAAACATCTAATAAACTAGCTATTTGATTAGTTGAGGCATCTATTAGTTTTTTAGATTCTATCCCAAGCTTATGTAGAGAATTAGGATTACCAAAATAACTAGATGCTTTCACAAAACTATCCATAACCTCACTATCGACTGGACTCGTCGCACTATAATCTAAATATACCATATTCATCACCTACTTCTTAGTATCAAAACCACTTCTTTTAAATAATTTTTCTAAATCATAATTTGAATAAAAAACCGTTGTTGGTCTCCCGTGAGGACAGTTAAACGGATTCTTACAATTTCGCAAATCCTCAACTAAAGCCTGCATATCCTCCATAGTCAAATGAGTATTTGCTCTAACCGCATGTTTACAGCTCATCATCGTCGCAACCTTCTCATTAAACTTTTCAATACTAAATTCTTTTTCTTTAATAATGATATTAATAATAGTTCTAATAGAATCTTCTAAATTATTAGTTGGAAGCCAAGTCGGATGTTCTTTTACAATAATCGAATTAATTCCAAATTCTTCTACCTTAAATTTTAAATCAGTTAACAAATCTAAATGTTCTTTTAAAATAATATATTCATTATTGGTAAGTTCTATCGTGATTGGAAATAACATACTAGTAGATGCAATATTAGGCTTTCCCATAGCCTCTTTAAATCTTTCGTAATTACATCTTTCTTTTGCCGCATGTAAATCCATTAAATACATCCCATTTTCATTTTCTAAAACAATATAAGTTCCATGAACTAAACCCGTTGGATACATCTCAGGCATTAACTTTTCTTCTTTATTATCTACTTTATATTCTTCATCTTCGGATACTAAACTTAACTCATCATTTATAATAATTTCCTCATCAAGTATCTCTACCTCTTCTATTTTAGACTCTTTAGTGTCGAGTTTAATAACCTGCTGAGTATATATTGGCTTTTTCTCTTCTGTTTCCTCTTTTTCTTCTTTTAAAAAAGCTTTAGGAATAAGTTCTCTATCACTTATCTTAGAAATAACCATCTCACTAATAAGATCTATTAAAGTATCCATCTTGCTAAATTTAATATCCATCTTAGTTGGATGAATATTTACATCTATCACACTAGGATCAACTGTAATATTAAATACCGTTATCGGATATCTATTATCTGGCTTATAAGAATGATAAGCATCGTTAATAGCTCTATTAATCTCTAAATTTCTAACAACTCTACCATTTACAATAGTAACCATATTATTCCTACTTGACCTATGAACTTCTGGTAGAGAAATATAACCATGTATCTCATAATCCTCATTTTCACCACTTACTGGAATCATCTTACGAGTAACATCATTACCATATATACTTTGAATAACCTTAAGTAAATTACCAGAGCCATCAGTTCTCAAAATCAAATTATCATTATTCATAAGAATAAATCTAATATCCGGATGTGACAAAGCAAGTTTATTCATATAATCCGTAATACTTGCAAGCTCTGTATAAAGACTTTTCATATGTTTAAGTCTAGCTGGAGTATTAAAAAATAACTCAGATACTCTAATAGCTGTTCCTTTTCTTGCATCACCTTTAGAAACTTCTTTAATTTTACCACCATCTATAACAACTAAAGTACCTATATCTTCTGCACAAGTTTTAAGTTCAACCTTACTAACTGCTGCAATAGAAGCCAAAGCTTCTCCTCTAAATCCTAAAGTCTGAAGTCTATATAAATCATCCTCATCATCTATCTTACTAGTCGCATGACGAGAAAAAGCAAGTACCGCATCTTTTTCATCCATACCCTTACCATTATCAATAACTTCTATTTTTCGAGTTCCAGAATCTTCAAGTATAACTTTAATCTCCGTACTACCAGCATCTATACTATTTTCTACAAGCTCTTTAACAACTGATGCACATCTTTCTACAACTTCACCAGCTGCTATTTTATTTGCAAGAAGTTCATCCATTACCTTAATTATTGACACTACTATCACCTAAAAATAATTATACACTAATAAAGCTATTAAGACAAAGAAAAAACTTATAACCATAAGCTTTTTAATTTATGCGAATTACTATCTAAACACTCTGTATAATTATCTTTTTTCCATCATCTTTCCTATTATATCCCCCAAAAAAACTAATTCTTTCATATAAATTTCCCATTTCAAAAATGAGATTTCTCCTAATATAAGCAAACAATATAGTCAAATTATTAAATTTAGTGTATAATTAAGATGATATGCTGGATTAGCTCAGTTGGTAGAGCAACTGTTTCGTAATCAGTAGGTCGCAGGTTCAAGTCCTGTTTCCAGCACCATTAAAGAATCTGGTTGAACTTTGGTTCAATTTACTAATAAATATCAATTCTAGAAATGGAATTGATTTTTTGTGTTTCAGAAAGGATAAGTGATAAATATGTTTAAAACGGAAACTAAAGAACTGAAAATGAGTAATGAGTTTAAAAAGAGAATTGAAATGATATGTAAGTTTGCTTGTGTTAAATATGAACTCATAAATGGTAATATTGTTTCAATTAAAAATACTAATTTAGCCTATGTTAAGCCACATATATTAAAAGTTAAAGGAAATGATTACTTATTATTTGAAGATTCAAATATGGTCTTTATAAATGGATATAAAGATAAAATAATGTTAATTGAACTAGAAAAACATCTTAAAAATAGTTAATATCTTGATTTTTCGGTAAAAAAGTATATAATAAATAACCAATAAATGACAAGCAGTATCCGTCTTTATAGAAAGAGAGGTACAACTATGGTCAAACAAATATTTATTGTAAATTATAATTTTGAGGTTGCCGAGAGTAAAAGATATTAATCTAATTAGTATTTTTTACTCTCTTTTTTGATAATTGATTGAAAATAAAATAGCAGGAATATATACAAGAGTATCAATAGAAGATCAAGCTCGTGAAGGTTTCTCTATGGGAGAACAAGAAGAAAGATTAGTTGAATATTGTAAGTTTAAAAGATATGAAGTTTATAAAGTATATAAGGATGCTGGTATAAGTGCTAAAAATGATAAAAGGCCTGCATATCAAGAAATGATGAAAGATATGAAAGAAGGCAAAATAAATGTTATTATAGCATTTAAATTAGATAGATTGACTCGTAGTGTTTATGATGTAGAAAAACTTATGAAACAAGTTAATGAATCTGAATGTGAAATTGATTGTATGGCTGATGAATCCAATACTGTCACATCAAACGGAAGAATGGTTATGAGGATAATTACATCAGTATCTCAAAATGAAATAGAAAAATGCTCTGAAAGAACTAAGTTTGGTATGATTGGTGCAATTAAAGCTGGACATATTTCAAATCATACTCCACTAGGATATAAAAGAGATAATAAGAAACTTGTTCCAGATCCACTTACTAAAGATGTTGTTATAAGAGTATTTGATTTATATTTAGAAGGTAATTCTCATCAAACAATAGCAAATATCTATAATAAAGAAAAAGTTTTAGGAAGAACAAATTGGTATGATTCAACAATCCAAAAAATATTGAATAATGAAATATACAAAGGCGATTTTATTCATGGTAAGAAAATGAAACGACCTAGATATTATGACAATGTTGTTGAAACATTAGTTAGTAAAGAAGTATGGGCAAATTGTCAGTATCAAAAACAAAGAAATGCAAGACACTATGAAAGAACATCAGTATATTTGTTTACTAATAGATTAAGATGTGCAAAATGTGGTTCATTCTTAGGTGGTAAAGCTACTAAAAAGAAATCAGGTAAGAAATATTACTACTATAAATGTGAACATTGTAATGTTTATTTTACTGAAGATATAATTGAAGAAAAACTAATTGACTCACTTATCAATCTTCAAAAGAAAGAAGAATTATTAAATGATTATTACACACCATTTATTAAATCTAAATTAGATAATAATATTAAAGATTTTAAAAAGGAATTAAATGATTTATATAAACAAATAGATAGAATTAAAACAGCTTATATTAAAGTAAAATAGATTATTTTGAAAAAGAATTAAATCAAATTTAGTTTAGAAAACAAGAAATAGAAAATATAATTGAAGAACAAAAGCAATATGATAATTTATCATTTACTTTAGATGATCTAATTATATTTGAAGATAATCAGACTATCGATATATTAAATAATCCATTTAACTATTTATCACTTGTATCAGATTGGATGACACTACCAAGAAAGGAAAAACAAAGAATAATTTCTCATTATATTGATAGTATTGATATTGAAAGAAATGGTGAAGGTTTTAAAATAATTAACATCAACTTTTTATCATCTTTTATCATGGAACAACAAAAAAATCATAATGAATATGATACACCATTTAGTTTAAATATATTTCAAAGTAGTGATGGATATCCAATAAGAGTAAATCCAGAATTTAGAACTAATGAACAAGCAAGAAAGTATTTTGATAAACTTGATAAATATATGAATAACAAAATGAATTGTAAATTAAAATACTATGATACGATATTTGATTGTGCTATTATGGATGGAACATATCCAGCAACAAATAACGAAGCAGTTATTAGAGCGATACTTATTGAAGACAAAAAACTAAAAAGAGAAAACAAATTAAAAATAGGAATTATAACTTTAGATGTGTCTGAAATAAAGAAAGTGTGCACTCCAAAAGTATATGATTTTATAATGAATGCTTGTGAAGAATATAAAAAAGACTTTAAAAACTTTATTTCAAGAATAGCAATATAATCGACCATAATTCCAACCATAACAAATCCTTTATTTATGAGGGATTTGTTATTTTTTGCGACCAAGTTTTTAGTTGAATTTTGCAAGTGCAAAATAAGTTTGTCCCTATGAAGAACTTAGTATTTATCTAGGTTTGAATAGATTTGAGGGACAATCTCTTATGCTCTTATTATTTTTAATACTAAAAATAATGGAATTATGGTCGAGGTTCAACCAATTTTAACCATAACTATGGTGCATAGTATTAATTATATTTTCTATCTAACTCTACAAATCATAGAGAACATTATGTTAATATGAGTGCTACAATGAAATTGAGGGGAGGATTAAATGAATAATAGTATTTCAGTAATTGGTTTAGGTCATGCATTTGTTTATCAATATGATGCCATAAAAAAGTATTTCAACAATATAGAATTGTGTGACACTAATAAAAATAAAATCAAGAAATATAAAGCAAAGGATAACTATAAATCTTTAAATAGCTCTATTGCATTAATATCTACATCTCCGAATAATCATTTAAACATTGCAAAAGATTTAATTGAAAATAAAAAATCTTTAATAATTGAAAAACCTATGGTTATTAATTTAGAAGAATTAAATGAACTTATAAGAATCAATAATAAAAAAATATATAGTTCATTACATTTTGCTTTTGGCAAGGAAATTGAATACTTTATAAAAATGAATTTAAATAAAAAACCTAAATACATTTATTCATATATAAGTGATAATTACATAAGCAATAGTCATATAAATGATGAACAAATCAATTTATGTGGATCATATTTGGATGAAGTAATAAACCCACTATCTGCTTTAGGAAGAATATTTGGATATAACATTAAATTTATTGAGACTTCAAAAAAATACTATGACGGAGATAAATATGACTACTATTCTAAATCAAAGTTTATTGTTGATAATATTGATGTTTTAATAGAAGTTGAGTGGAATGATAAAAAAAGTCAAAAATATATAGATTTGGAATATGATGATATAACAATAAGATTAGATAGTATGAATCAAAAAATAATAGACATAACCAACGAAAGAATATTATATGAAGCCGATGGAAATAGAATGTTTAATCACTATCTTGGATTCTTAAATGATTATGTTAATGGTAATAACAATTTTGATATTTCAGTAATATTACATCGAGAATTATTAAAGGGAGTTTAGCATGAAAATCATTCTTTTAGGTGGTGTTCCAGGGGTCGGAAAAACAACTATATCAAATTATTTGGCAATCAAATATGGAATTAGTACAGTTATAAACATAGATGTAATAAAACAAACGTTGAAACTATTTATAGATTCAAATGAAAAATATTTATACACTACTTCTCATGATGCTAGCAGTATTGAAAAATTATCAGTGACAGATGCTTATTTAAAACATTCAAAAATAATTAATAAATATATAGAATTGTTGCTTAATAATATTAAAGACAGAATTATCATTATCGAGGGTGTAACTGTTAATAGAGAATTATACAAAGAGTTATCCAAAAAGTATGAAGTAATCTATATTAATTTATATTCTACAAAAAATGTATTATTGAATCGATATGAAATAAAAAGCAAATTAAGAAGTAGTAATTGGGTTAATAATATAGAAATAATTAATGAAATATCTAAATATTTACTAAGTAATAGTATGATTAACATTTTATCTAATGACTTGGATAGAACTTTAAAGGAGGTTTATATGTATGTCGAAAAGTTTTTATATGATTAATCAAAATACATGTACGAGAGTAAAATTATATGGAATAGATGTAAAAAATTTATTTCTTATAAATGGTTATGTTGAGGATAATAAAGAGAAATCTAATTATATAATAATTAATACTTGTAGTTTTTTAAAAACAAAAGAAGAATACTTTATGAATTATATAAAAAGATTATCCGATGATTTGGCGTCATATCAAAAATTAATTGTAATTGGATGTTTACCAAGTATCAGAAAAAACGATTTGCTAAAAATGAATGATAAAATTATAACATTTGGTAGAGATATAGATGCTATTAAAGATTACTTTAATTTTTCTAAGAATATTAAATCTAAAGCTACTACAGTATGTGATAAGTTACCATTAAAAAAAGAACTACTTTATCAACTAAACAAATTTATATTTAAAAGTAAACATATTGAATACAGATTAAAAAGAGATAAAGTATGTTATTTACAAATATCAAGTGGGTGCAGAGGCAAATGTGCATATTGTTCTGAAAAATTTACTACAAAATTAAAAAGTAGACCAATTAAAGAAATATTGCTAGCCATAAATGACGGGATTGAAAGAGGATATAAATTATTTGGTTTAAATTCTGATGATGCTTCTGCATATGGTAAAGATATTGATTCATCGTTAGAAGAATTATTATCTGAAGTGGTAAAAATAAAAAGTGATGTATCATTTTCAATTCCAGAATTCAATCCAAATGGTTTGACTGAAAAAGTAATAGAATATTTAAAAGATAAGAAGTTTATTTATATAACTGTTCCTATACAAAGTGGATCACAAGATATATTAAATAAAATGAAAAGACCATATCAAATTGATGAAGTTATTGAAAAAGTTAGAAGAATTAAGCAGAATAATAAAAAGATAAAAATAAACACACATGTAATAGTAGGTTTTCCTGGAGAAACAGAAGAAGATTTTAATAAAACATTAGATGTTATTAAACTAGGATTATTTGATAGAGTTAAAGTCTTTATGTATAATGATAGACCAAATACTATAGCTTCAACAATGACTAATAAAATATCTGACGCAGAAAAAAAAAGAAGAAGAGAAATATTATTAAAAGAAATGAAAAAACAAAACATCAAGCATTTTTCAATTACTAACATAATATTAAATAAGGAGCAAATTGTATGATAGAATTTCTTGATTATGTTTTAGATTATGATGATAATTTTTGGATTATTAATAATATTACAGCTGAAGGTATTTATGGATATATGGTTTATAAAAAAGATGAAAATGGTAATCGATATAACAACTTTACAAAATTCAAATATAATAAGCAATATAGCGATTCTATAATTAAAATTCCAAAATATAAGAAAGTATATAAACCTAGAGAGTGCTTTAAAAATCATTTAAACGAAATTCCTTCAATTTGGAAAAAATATGTACAGGCTTTAAAAAATATCGGAATAGATGACATAGGTATATTTGGTTCGTTTCTAATTGGATTTGAACCTACAAAGGATATTGATTTTATAATATATGGATTGGATAACTTTAAAAAATATCGTAATAATGTTAAATATATAAAGAATTATATAGATGCTACAAGCATTACAGATGGACATATAAATATGCAATATAATAAACATAAAAATAATTACTCTAATCAATGTGATCTAAAAAAAATAATTTCTCGTAATTGGAGTGGTGTTGAGCTTAAAAACGGAGTATTATCAACCCCTAGGTTTATAATAGATGATTATGTTTCACCTGTAAAAAAAGGTGTAGATGCTATTTACGAAGTGGAAATAATAGATGGTACTTTATCGGACTTTGTTCCAAGAAGGGCTAAAGCTAAATTAAATGGCAAAGAGTTCGAAATAATATCTCCACTATGGAAATTTCAAAGTTTTGCTAGAAAAAAGGATAAACTTGAAATATACGGGAATTATGATTTTGATAATTGTGTTATAATACTAGATGAAAAGAAATACTCTATAAAATATATTTAGGAGGTTTTATGGATACATTAGGTAAAAGAATATCAAAATATAGAATTAAAAATAATTTAAGTCAAAGTCAACTTGCTGATTTGTTATTCGTTTCAGATAAAACTATATCAAGTTGGGAAAATGATAGAACACTTCCAGATTTAAATACTATTTTCAAACTGGCAAATATTTTCAAAACAAGTTTTTATCAACTATCAATGAATGAGTATTCTAATTTAGATAATCTAGAATTAGAAGTCAAACTTAAAGTTGATGAAACAGAATCTAATAGAATATTAAAATTAATAAAAAAAGATTCAGTATATTTGGGTGAAGAAAAACATAATGCAATATATTATGAATCAACTTTAAGAAAATTTGATAAAGAGTATTTAAGAATTAGAAAAGAAAATAATATATATGTATTAAATTATAAAAAAAATTCAGATAAGAGTCTTTGCGAAGAATATGAGACAATTATAGATAATGCAGAAAATATGAATTTGATATTAGAACATTTGAATATGATAAAAATAGCTGAGATTAATAAAACTAGACAAAAGTATCTATATAAGCAAAAATATGAATTTTCTTTTGATATTGTACAAAACATTGGTATTTTTGTTGAAATAGAGGTTAAAAATCTAACATCGTATGAAGAAGAATATAATTCTTTATTTGAATTATTAAATGAATATAATATTGATATAAATAAGATTGATAATAAAAGATATTTAGATTATTTAAAGTAAAAAGGATAAAACAATCATATACTATTGGTTAAGTATCCTTTTTTAAATTTCTAAATTCTTGATATGGATACTCACTATCCACAAAATTGGCAATTTTTATTGAAAATATTCCAAGAGCATAAGAGATTGATATCAACACATTAAACAAAGCCCTATTACATAAGACTTTAGTGTGATATCAAACTTATTTTGTACATGCAAAATTATCCCACTGTTGTGGGACATATAATCCCATTTATATTTTTTAGATTTTGGACATATTTTTCAATATTCTTGTTTCAAAACTAGGGAAACATGCTATAATGATATCAGTTAGTGAGTATATTGCTTACTATCACTTTTGCCAATTGATTATTCGACCTCAACCCAAACGGCACCATTAAAGAATCTGGTTGAACTTTGGTTCAATTTACTAATAAATATCAATTCTAGAAATGGAATTGATTTTTTGCTATGTAAAGATAATTTAATGATAAATATTATTAAATAAGATTATATTAAAGAATCAATAAAAGAATTACTTAGCAATATATTTAAACATGATTCTGTTGTTAATGATATATGTTTTAGATTGCGATGACATCGAATATTTAGATTTAAATAAAGAAAAAGATGACTTATAGCTGATATGAACCCCGTTTCTTGGACAAAGAAACGAGGTTTTTATATGAGTAAATTAAGTTATGAAGACAAAATTAATATTTATCAAGAAAGAAAAAAAGGAGAAACAAGAATTAATCTATCAAAAAAATATTCAATTGGAAA
>JAFWYR010000001.1 GCA_017522615.1 Bacilli bacterium
TGCCACAGTCAAAGTGTGGTGCCTTACCGCTTGGCCACGAGGCAATAAAGTGGTGGAGAGAGATGGATTCGAACCATCGAACCCGAAGGAACAGATTTACAGTCTGCCGCGTTTAACCACTTCGCTACCTCTCCAAATAAGAATGGTGCCGGAAATAGGAATTGAACCCACAACCTACTGATTACAAGTCAGTTGCTCTACCAATTGAGCTATTCCGGCAAAAATGGTGGGCGCTATAGGACTCGAACCTATGACCCCCTGCTTGTAAGGCAGGTGCTCTAACCAACTGAGCTAAGCGCCCGGAAAATTTCCTTTAGACATTTACAAATATAACATCTATTAGTTTATTTGTCAATACTATTTGAGGTGTTTTTTATTTTTTTTATTTCATTTTCAATCCATATAGGAAGTTTTTCAGATAATGTAGAAAAACCACTTTTAGTTTCTCTTATTCTGTGTTTTTTAAATTTTCCATTTATTTTGTAATTTATATTTTTAATACTTAGTTTTAAATGAGCTTCTTCTTCATCTATATCTAATATTTCTACATATATATGATCACCAACATTTAGAAAATCATGAATATCTCTGACATATCCTTTTGATATTTCTGAAATATGAATTAATCCTGAGTAATATTCATCAAAAGACATAAAAGCACCATATGACTCTATACATGTTACTGTTCCTTTTACTACTTTTCCTTTCGTATATTTTGCCATAGGCCACACCTCTAATTGTTATTATAGCACATTTATTACGAAAAGATTTATTTTTTTTATAAAAAGGAGTATAATTATTCTGGTGATTTTATGACTGAAGAAGAAAAAATTAAAGATATTATCGAAAAACTTCGTCCATTTTTAATAGGAGATGGTGGAGATATCGAATTTGTTAAATATGAAGATAATAAAGTATATATTAAGATGCTTGGAGCTTGTGCAGGATGTAGTTTGATTGACTATACTTTAAAAGATGGGGTTGAATCTGCTATCAAAGAGGAAGTTCCAAGTGTTAAAGAAGTTATTAATATTTCTTAATTAATCTAACCATTCAATTGGCATTATATTTATAAATGTCTTATAGTAGTGGTAGATTTTTTTTATTGTATTTTCATAATATTCTATATTATTTATCAATTCTTTTATATTATTTTCATCTATTTTATCAGTTATTATTTCTTCATATAGATCAAAGTATGGAGTTGGATATATCATTCTTGCAAAAAACATCATATATTCATATATACTTAATTTTGATGCATTTAGATAAATAGTTAATTCCTCTTCTATATTTATCCCTTTAAATATTTTATACTTAAAATATTCTGCTACATCTCTTACTTTTAAATCTTTAATAATGTTTGTTGGATCATATAAATTAAAGCTATTATCTGTTATTCTGTTATGAGCATAAACTGTTTCATGATTTTGAACATCAATATTATTTACTATGGCAATTGCGGTTTCTCCTAGACCGATGAAATAGCTAAAGCTGTCTCTAATTAATGGATGGTTTTTACCTAACTCGCTTATTTGAAATTCTAAATAATCATTTTTTTTTGACCATAATTCTGACCAATTATTATTATTTCCTTCTACTTGTAATTGTGTAAATGGTATTATGTCTTCAATTGATATTTTTTCATTTATGATGTTTATTTGAAATAAGATATATGGATTTCCGTCAATTATTGTTAACGGATGACTATCTTTATTTAATATTATCGGGTGGACATATAAATTATTATTTAGTATATCTATGTGCATATTATATATATTATCTATCATTTCAATTTTTTTGTCATATTTTTTAAAAAGATATTTTATATTATCAATAAAGAAATAATAACCCTCAGTATTTTGAAAAATGTTTTTAGGAAACAAATTATAATAGTAATTAATAGTATTTTTAATGATATGCACCCCTATTTAAGATTTATGATTATTATTATTAGATAATTACTAATCTTTTTTATAATTGGGTATTTAATTTACACCCTTTGTTTATTTATGAATATGTTATATTGAAAATAAAGAAGGGGTGGATTATATGTGTAATAATAGCAACGATAAGTGCATTGCTGATATTTTGAAAGTTATCAATATCCTTCAAAATAATGCAGAATGTGCAGATGAATGTTTAGATACCTGCGACCGTGGGTTTTTAGGTGATTCAGTGGTATCATTTGCTTATAATACTAGACCGGTTATGCTTTATACTTCTTTTAGTAATGGTGTTACTGCTTGGTCTATGCCAACTACTAGAGAAGCTGAAAGTGAAGAGGTCAGTAGTGTGTTTCGTGTAGAAAAAGTAGATGGAAATTGTGCAACTTTTAGAGTACTTATTCCAAATCCTGATCCTGATACATCAGCTATAAGACCATACGTAATTACTAATTCATTTTTCACAATGAATTTAAACTGTGTATGTGCTATTAGATGTTTAAATGACACTGTTGTCGAAGGTGTTTAAAAAAAAGACCAATTATGGTCTTTTTATAATTCTCCATTTTCTAATAATTCTGTGAGTTTTAAATCAAAGTCACATATTGAATTTTGAATAGAATTAATTAGTACAATTAAAGCTTCAGAATAATCATCTTCTGTATAATTATCCTTACTAATGTCTAGAAGTTCTTGATTCATGATTATTTCATTATCTACTTCCAATTCTTTACACATTTTATTTGTCATTTGAGCAAGCATCTTTAATTGATTAATTACGATTTTTTGTTTTGTTTTTAGTGGGAGTTTTTTATAGTAATCCATGTATTGTTCAAAATTTTCTTCCATATTATCTAAACATTCCTTTAATTTCTTCTACTTCATCTGCCTGTAGGTTTTCTTTTTCTTTTAGTTTTAATAATTTATGCCACTGTAATGTAGCCATAGCTTTTTTAAATTTACCCATGTTGTGATATCTTTCTTCAGCATCATTAATGATTGAACCTGATTCATTTTCATAAGTATCTTGTTCGACGCGTTTAGTAATATCATTTTCTGGTTGACCTGTTTTTGCAATTTCTGTTTCTGTACTAAGTTTTCTTGATGCGTTAAATAACATTGAACTGGCTACAACTTGAGCAAGTAAGCTAGATGGAAGTTTTGCTAGATGAGGGACTTTTTGTAAATCTAATTGTTGTAAAAGTTCACCTACTTTTGTAACATCTGTAATAGCTTCATTCATATCTTTAATATCTTGTACATGGCTTGTTAAATATTCCAATTCTCCCATTTGACCTTCTAAATCAAAATCCATACCTACACTTTGAGAATACTCTCTCATTGTATCTAATATTGCTTGATACTCAGGTGTAACACGTTCTTGTACTTCATTTGAAATTTGAGATATTAATTCTACATATTCACTTGAACTAATTTGTTTATTATTTAATCTTTGCTGAGCATCGGCTAATTTTGCTGTTACATCTCTTAGAGCTTGAGTTGAAGCTGCATGATTTTGAGCGTCGGCAGCACTATTATAAAATCCACTATTCATTCCTTCTCCCCAGCTTGCATGAGCTCTTAGTGCAGCATCATCTAATTCTTGTCTTTCATGACCAAATACTTCGGCAGCTTGTGCTTGGTGTGCGTTAGCTCCCATTCCTTTTCCAAAAGTTTCAGAATGACCTGTTATTCTTTGACCGCTTTGATGAACTTGATCCATTGTTTGACTATTAGAATTATTAATTCTGCTGATATTAGCGTTGTGAGCTTCTACCATTTTATTTCTTTCTATCTCAGTCATTATACCATTAGCTAAAGTAATCATTGATGCTACTTGAGCAACTGATGAAGTAATATCTTTAAGTAGTGGGTCATCTCTATAATCAAGTTCTCTGGCAATCGGAGTATACTCTCTAATTCCTACAGATTTCTTACCCCATAATAATGAATTTTTATGAGCTGTTTGTTTTGATACCGTATTTTCGTGACTTACAAATGCTTCTAAAGCATCTAAATCATTTCCGTGTGCAAGTGCTACCGCTACTTCTCGATCATATTCTGCGGATTCAGCCCATCCTTTTTGAATTTCTTCAGTTATTTCGGTATTCTTTTTTGCGCCTCTTCTTCCTTGGAGATTCATACCACTTTTAGCTGCTTTTATATCTTCTTCAAACGAATGAATACCTGTTGTTCCAACATATCTTTGGTTTAGCTCTGTCTGTAGTTCTTTTATTCTTTTGATAATGTCTACTGATCCAGCGGCAGCTCTTTTAAGTGATCTATCTGCTATTTCATCTGTTATATGTCCGTTTTCTCTTTTTTCGTCTATTCCATCTATTATTTCTTGTTTTTTATATATTTGATCGTATAGTGAGGCTATTTCTTTTTCTATTTCTTTAACCGTCATTCCAGATGATTTTATTTCAACTTCTTCAGTAGATGTTTTTTCTGTAAATTGATACCTTTTAATTCGATTTACTATTAATTCATTCATGAAATCAGGTAGTTTTGATTCAATAACTTTTACTCCTCTATATTCTCTATATATAGTTTCCAAGTCTTCTATAGGAAGCTCATCTAATCTTTTTTTAAATATTTCTATTTTTTTTCTAGAAATATCACTCGATAGAAGGTTTCCTCTAGCTTTTTGACCGATTGAAGCTATAGCAGTTAATCCGTGGCCTGCTACCTGTCCTACTCTCGATAATTTATATGCAAGTGGTCCATCTCCTATTCTTGCTCTCATGGCAGAAGAAATCTTTAAATCTTTAGCTTGTGCTCTGGATAAATCTTTGTTGCTTAATCCTAAAACTACATCTCCAGCTATTAAACTGCTTAATATTTGTTCTAATGTTCTTTTAACGTGGATTTCCTGTTCTTCAATTGGTTCAGTTGGCTCTGGTATTTTTTCTACATCACCTGGTAAATAACCTTTTACACCAGATGGTTCTTCTTTTTCTGGTTCTTCTTTTTCTTTTGCAGGTGGTAGTTCTCCATATATACCAGATTCGAGATTACCTTTTATTTGTGAGCCAGATGGAAGAGCCTTATCGTTTCTCCTATCTTTCATCTTTTTAGCTATTTCAGATTCTAGTAAATCAATTCTATGTTGAAGATTTTCTTTATACTGTGGTAATTTTATTCCTGTGTTAAAGAGGATATTTCTTAACCTATCTCTTTCTTTCATTAATTCCTGGATTGTCATATCTGAATAGCCTAATTCATCATCGCTTGGAGTCATATGTTTTGGAGTATGAGTGCTTTCGTTTTTTGCCTCATTAGACATTTCTGGTGACTCAGTTTCATAAGAAGGAGTTTCTTTTTTATCTATGTCTAACATTTCAATTTCCTCTTGCTCTTTTGATATTAAACTATCATTATATTTTTCTGCGTATTCTTTTCTTCTTTTATCAAATTCAGCTTCTAAAGCTTGGAGATCTGCTCTATCTCCGTCTGAAAAACTAGATAAGCTTTGAGAATTTCTCATTTCATTTAATTCATCTATATGAGATTGATACCATGGATCTTGTTTAAATAAGTTTTCTATTTCCGCATTTTTATCAGCATAATACTCTTCATATACAACTTTTCTTCTTTCATTAAATTCAGCTTCCAAAGCTTGGAGGTCAGCTCTGTCTCCAGCTGAAAAACTAGATAAATCTTGAGAATTTCTCATTTCATTTAATTCATCTATATGACTTCTATACCATTCATCTTCACTAAATCTTCTATCTATTTCACTATTGTCATATTCTTCTATTTGTCTTTGTCTATCTTCTATTGCTGCCTGGTCTGCAGCTGCAATTTCTGCTCTTAATCTTTCTAAATCTGCCAGTTCATTTTGATTTAGTTCTCCTCTTGAGTTTGCCTCTTCCATTTCTCTTAATTCTTCTCTTAAACGCTCTAATGTATTCATGGGTTACTCCTCCTATACTATCTTCTCTCTATGTCTTTTAACATACTATTTACTACTTCTATTTCTTGAGCATTCAAATCTTGAACAGTTCCAAATACAGGATCGTATGATTTAACATATAATACTTCATTTCCTTCATTATCTTTTGAATGATCGGTAAAACCAATATATACTTTTCCTGTTTCATCTAAAGTAAATGTGAAAAGTACATCACACTCTACTTCATGGCCGTCTTTTTCTATAGTTATTTTCTCGTTCTCAATATCCATTATAATCTCCTACTTTCTACTTTATATTAATGATAATACAAATAAAATAAAAAGACAAGTATTTGATAGTTAAGTACTTGTCAATTAGTTAGATATATATCATTTTATTATCTCTTTAAAATATTGCTTTTTTATTCAAAATAATTAATTTTCATATTATTTTTTACTTCTTTCATTGTTTCTTTAGCTTTAATACTAGCTTTTTTTGTTCCCTCTTTTAATATGTTATCTACTATTTCTGGGTTGTTTTCGTAATACTCTCTTTTTTCGCGAATTGGTTTTAAAAAATCTCTTAGTTTTTCTTGTAGTTCTCTTTTACAGGCAACACATCCTCTTTCTCCATTTTTACATTCTTTACATACTGTTTCGAGATTTGGGTTACCAATTAGTTCGTGATAGTAATATACCATACAAACATCGGGGTTTGCTTTATCATCTATTTTAATTTTATTGGTATCTGTAACCATACTCATAACTTTTTTCTTAACTGTGTCTTCATCATCGGCTAAGAATATCGCATTTCCTAAGCTTTTACCCATTTTTTCATTTCCATCAATTCCTTTAATTCTTGGGAATTTGGAAAGATATGCTTCTGGTTCTAATAATGTTTCTCCATATATGGAATTAAATTTTCTAACTATTTCTCTACACTGTTCGAGAAGTGGCAATTGATCTTCACCTACGGGAACTAACTCTCCTTTAAAGGCCGTTATATCAGCAGCTTGACTTACTGGGTAACCTAAAAATCCATAAGTTATACTTTCTCCCTTTTCACCAAATAATTCTTTCTTTTGTTTGATTTCTGTTTTGACGGTTGGATTTCTTTCTAGTCTAGAAATAGTAACTAAATTAGAATAGTAAACTGTAAGTTCGGCTATTTCTGGTATCATCGATTGAATAAAGAGTGTAGATTTTTCTGGATCAATTCCGATAGATAATAGATCAATAGTTAAGTCTTTAACGCTTTTATTAACTTTATCCGGATTGTTAAAGTTATCAGTTAAAGCTTGAACATCGGCAATCTCGATATATGTGTCAAACTCATCTTGCAATTTAACCCAGTTACCAGTTGCTCCAAAGTAGTGTCCTAAGTGCAAGTGACCTGTTGGCCTAATTCCGGTTAAAATAGTTTTCATTTGTTTTCCTCCTTAATAATTTATACTTAATCCTTTTACGGTGTATATATATAATGCGGTTAAAAATTCATTTCTAAATAGTAAAATGTATTTTATCATAGACATATCTTTTCCAATTATGCAATTATAAAAATATTTTACTATCTGACGACTGTCGATAATCTGTGTTATTTTTCTATCTATTATTTTATTTTTTATAATATTCATATCAATTGGTGTAGTGTTAGCTAAAGCATTTAATAGTCCTTTGTTATACGAATTAATATTATATATAATAAATTCTTCAAATTTAAATATTTCTCCTGATTTTTCGATGATACTGTTAAAATTATTATATTCTATTTGTCTATTTATTGTCTCTTTAAATATTGGTATTTGGAATATTTTGCTTAATATAGGATTGCTAATGCCATTAAATATTTTATTTAACTTATCTTCAAAGATATCATTATATTTATTGTAATTATTGATTAGATTGTGTTTTCTAAAAGTAAATTTATCGCCATCTAATTTACCAAAAGTTTTCATGGTATCATTATATCCAAATTTTACAGCTTCTTTGGCTTTTTCTTTATCAAAAATTAAGAATGATGCTATTTTATTTCTCGGAGATATCTTTGTTACTTCTACACTTTTATCTTTTATTTTTCTTCGGAAACCAACAGCTCTTAAATCAACAGCTATTATTTTGGTAGCCCCTAAATCTATAGCTAAATTGATTGGTAAATTATCATAATATCCTCCGTCTATATATAAATCACCATCTATAACATAAGGTTTAAATGCTGGATAGCATGATGCGGACGCTACCATATAATCTTTAGCATTATATCTATCTAATTCTTTTTTTGTTTTTATAACCGGTCTTCTTTTTGATAAGTTAAATGTGACTACGCCATAATCTATATCTGAATTAAAAAATTTTCTTGGATTAAAATAACTATCAAACATTTTAGTCATTTTAGATACGTTAAGCCCACCCTCATTTATAAAAGCCTTTACGTACTGTGAATATACTTTTGCTAGAGATGGATCTTCCATTTTAGGAAATTCTTCTTCTTTATATATAGCTGAAAAATCAACTTTTTTCCAGAACTTCATTATAGATCTATGTCTTTTCTGGACAATCATCATTCCATTTATCGCACCTATAGATGTTCCTGTGACTATATTTATTTTTATATGCATTTTTCTCAAAGCTTTATATACTCCTGCTTCATAGGCACCTTTTGAACCTCCACCAGATAGAACTAATCCTATTTTTTCCATAGTATCAACCTCAAAATAATTATACTACATTTTTATATAAAAGTAGACATTATGTTTTTATTATTGTAAAATTGTATTAGGTGAAATTATGGATAATAATTTATTTATACTTTTTATTTTATTTTTAATCTATGCTTTTATATGATGGATTATGGAAGTTATTATGGCTTTAATTAAAGAGAAGAAGTTTATAAATAGAGGATTTTTAATAGGCCCTATTATACCAATATGGGGAGCTGGGGCGATTCTTATTACTCTTATTTTAAAACCATCTGATAGTATTTTTAATCTTATAATATCCTCAGCTTTTATTGGAAGTTTTTTGGAATACGTTGTTAATTATTTAATGGAAGTTCTTTTTAAGGCTAGGTGGTGGGATTATTCACATTTGCCTTTTAATGTCAATGGTAGAATTTGGCTTGGTTCTTCTTTGTTATTTGGCTTATGCGGTTTTTTAATTATTTATTATTTTAATCCTTTCTTTTTAGGTATTATTAATAAAATTGATTTTACTTTTTTAAAAAGGGTTGATATTGTTTTTTTTATCATATTAATGGTTGATTTAGTTATATCTTGTAATATAATAAATAAACTTAATCTATCGGCATACTATTTAAAAAAGGACTATACTGAAGAAGTATCAAAAAAAGTAAAAACTATTTTGATTGAAAAATCACGTTCTTTTAAAAGATTATTGGAAGCTTTTCCAGATGTTAATTTTTTTATTAGAAATAGAAAAAACTGAAATTATTCAGTTTTTTATTTTTCATAAACTCCAAGGGATATATCATCGTTAAATTCTAATTCGGTATTTCTTAATACTTTTCTAATACCATTATCACCATAGTAACAAAAATCATTCCCGTTCCTATAGTATACTTTATCCTTTAAATAAATAATACTATTTATATCAGAAGTTTCAAATAAATATGTTATTAGTTTTTCGTTTTGAATATCAGCTCGGTATACTTTATATTTGTCATTTTCTTTTTTATAAATGTAATAGTAATCACCTATTTTGTCTGCTTTGTCATAGCCTTTGATATTAGCCTTATTATTTTCGAAGTGTTTTTCCTTTAAGGCTTCTTTTAAAGATATAGTTGTCCATTTTCCATTATAATATTTTATGTTATCTTTATCCGATACTTCTTCAACATTTTCGTATTTAATACTTATTTTGTATTCTTTTTGAGAATCTTTATCAAATAGATATATATCGCCATCAACAGCACCCATTATATAAGATTCAAAAGAAATATCATCATAACTTCTTATTGTCTTCTTTTCTCCGTTAATAAGATTTACAACATAGAAGTGTTTAAAAGAATATTCTGAATTATAGTCGGCAACCACATAGTATTTATCCATAAATATGCTTATAGGTTTTTTATAAACGTCATTTTCAAATATATTTATCATACTGTCCTTACTATTAAATAAAGTTAATCCTCTATATGTTTCTATACCGATATAATTGTTTTCCGGGATATTATCCTTGTATAATGTCTGAGTATTTGTTACGGTTATTTCACTAGAAGTATCTTTGTAGATTTTTGAGCTGTATCCATATTTAGAAAAATCTTTTGTTATAGACTCTCCTAATTCAAATCCATTATGTATAATGCCATCTTTTAAACACATGATATCCGTTAGTAATTTATTATCTTTGAAAACTGGCAAGAAGCAATCATAACCATCTATTTTTTTATATATTAATTTTTTTATTACTTTTTCAGCTTTATTAAAATTGTATTTTGTTTGAAAGTTTAGTTTTATTTTTTCTCCTTTTATTACAAAATAATAGTTATTATCATTTTTTGTGTCTAAAGATTCGGTTATTTCAAAATTACCTATGTTGTACTCCACTTTATGTCCTGGATTTAACATAAAAACTATTATTTTTAATATAATTAATATCGATAAAAAAAATCCTAAAGATTTTAATAAAAATTTCATAATTATCACCCTTACAACTTAAAAAGGAGTTTATTTTTCTCCGCTTTTTGATATTTCTTTTATTTCTCTTTCCATGTTTTTAATACCTTCATCACCCTTTTCATTACCGGTTTCTAGTTGTCTTTTCTTCTGCATCATGTATTTAGTTAAAACTGTTTCTAATTCTTCTAAGGCACCTTTAGATAAATTGGATAGATAAACTTGTTCTTTTACTGTGTCGATTATAGCTTTACCCCAAATTAAGCCCATTCTAAGAGTTAGATCGTTAAACATGTCAGGTGTAATACTGTAATAGAAATAGCCATAAAGTAATCTCTTTTGAGCAAGGACTATTCGTTTATCTGTTAAAACGAATATAAACGTAGAAAATATATTTAATGAATTTGGATCTTTTTGACAGGCAAAGGCGTATAGTATTTCTTCATCATTATTGATTAATTTGTTGGCTAGATCTGCATGCTGCTTAATTCTCCAAGAAACTGTAGCAGGAAATCTTTTTTCGAAATTTTTAGCCATTTTATATATTCTATTTTCCATACATTCTTCCTCCTTTTTTATTTATTTTTATTATAGCATCTTTACGGTTTTATTGAAAGGTTTTTAACAATTTTAAAATTTTCTTGATTTTTTTAATATATATTGTAAAATTATATTGGAGGTAATTAATTTGAAAAAGTATAAATTAGCAATTGTTGGAGCGACTGGTCTCGTTGGTAGAACGGTTATGAAAGTTTTGGAAGAAAAGAAATTACCAATTGAAAAATACGGATTATTTGCCAGTGAAAAGTCTGCTGGTGAAAAGTTTAATTTATTAGGAAAAGAATATACTGTTTCTAAGTTAGATGAGCATTCTTTTGACGAAGGATTTGATTTTGCTATATTTTCAGCTGGAGGAGATGTATCTAAAAAATACGGGCCTATCGCAGCATCTAAAGGATGTATAGTTGTCGATAATAGCAGTTACTTTAGAATGGATGAAAATGTTCCTTTGGTTGTCCCAGAAGTCAATATGAAAGATGCATATGATAACCATGGAATAATTGCCAATCCAAATTGTTCGACAATACAGGCAATGCTTCCTCTTAAAGCACTAGATGATAAGTATAAAATTAAAAGGGTAGTATATTCAACTTATCAAGCTTGTTCTGGAGCTGGAAGAAATGGCTTAGTTGATTTATTAAATGTAGATGGGTCTAAACCTCTTCAAAAATTTCCACATCCAATTTATGATAATTGTCTTCCTCATATAGATGTATTTTTAGATAACGGATATACTAAGGAAGAAATGAAGATGATTAACGAAACTAGAAAAATACTTCATAGACCTGATTTAAAGATTACTGCTACTACAGTTAGAGTTCCAGTTAGCAATTCACATTCGGAGTCTATTAATATCGAATTTGAAAATGATTTTGATTTAAATGATCTTATTACTACATTAAATAATTTCCCTAATCTTGTAGTTGTAGATGACCCTAAAAATAATTTGTATCCATTAGCTAGGGAAGCAACTGGTCACGATGAGGTGTTCGTAGGTAGAATAAGACGAGATGATAGCGTCCCTTATGGCGTTAATATTTGGGTTGTTGCCGATAATATTCGTAAAGGGGCGGCTAGTAATGCTGTTCAAATTGTCGAAAAATTAATCGAAAAAGAACAATAAATAAAATCATCCATATTAAGGATGATTTTTTTATTTTAATAAATCTTTCATATCATATAGTCCATTTTGTTTTCCAATTATGAACTCAGCAGCTTTTAAAGCTCCTTCGGCAAATACTCCTCTTGAATACGCTTTATGAGTTATCTCTAGTGACTCATTTTCTCCAAAGAATGATACAGTGTGCTCACCAACGATATTTCCACCTCTAATAGATGAAAATCCTATTTCTTTCTTTTGTCTTTTTTCTCTTTTTTGCATTCTGTCGAAGGTATATTCTTTTTCATTATTAAACACTTTATTTATAGCATCGGCAAGAAGTATTGCCGTTCCTGATGGACTATCTATTTTTCTATTATGATGAGTTTCAATTATTTCAATATCGCTTTCTTTTAAGGCTTCGGCAACCTCGGTTACTATTCTTGTCATGAGATTAATATCAAATGACATGTTTGAACTTTTAAAGATAGGTAATTCTTTAGAGTAATTTTCAATTATGTTTAATTCTTCTTCACTAAATCCAGTTGTGGCTATGACGATTGGAGTGTTATTTTTTTGAGCATATTTTAACACCTCTAAGGTGGCTTTAGGAACTGAAAAGTCAATAATAACATCGATATCTTCTTTAATATCATTTATATTATCATATACTGGAAATAATCCATTATCAGATGTATCACGGTCAAAACCAGCGACAACTTTCATATTATTTTTTAAAGCTTTTTGAACTTCTCTTCCCATGTTTCCGTTTGCACCAGACAATAATATATTCATAAAATCTCTCCTTTATAGTAAGCCATGTTTTTTCATTACTTCTTCTATTTTTTCTTTATTTTTATCTGTAGGCTCAATTAACGGTAATCTAGGTTTGCCAAAGTTATGTCCCATTAAGTTTAAAGCATATTTTACTGGAGTTGGGTTAACTTCTATAAATAGTGCATTTATTAAATCTATAGATTCTATCTGCATTTGAGATGCTTCTTTGACATTTCCTTCTAAGTATTTTTTAGTCATGTCATGAGTGTATTTTGGCATGACATTTGAAAGTACTGATATAACACCTTTTCCACCTAATGACATAATTGGAATAATTTGATCATCATTACCAGAATAGATAGTTAAATTATCCTTACATAGATGAGCTATTTTAGCAATTTGTGAAAGGTTTCCACTAGCTTCTTTTATTGCGACTATGTTTTCTATTTTAGATAGTTCTAAACATGTTTCTGGATTTATGTTTACTCCTGTTCTAGATGGTACACTATACATTATTATAGGTAAATTAACTGAATTTGCGATAGCTGTATAATGAGTAATTAACCCTTCTTGAGTTGTTTTATTATAATAAGGTGTTACTACTAATATACCATCAGCTCCAACACTTTCAGCATACTTTGACATATTGATTGCTGATTTTGTATTATTACTTCCTGTTCCAGCAATTACTTTTGTACGTCCACCTACTTTGTCTATAACAAATTTTATCGTCTCTTTTCTTTCTTCTTCTGTCATTGTTGCCGATTCTCCTGTGGTACCACATACTATGATTGCATCAACTTCATTTTCAATTTGGTTTTCAATTAGTTTTCCAAATTCTTCAAAATTTACTCCATCTTCTGTGAATGGAGTTGCGATAGCAGTTCCACAACCTTCAAATATAATTTTTTTCATTTTATCTCTCCTTACTTATAATTATTTCTTTTTCTTAATTATATCATATCTTTGACAATAATATTGTGGAAAATTATTTTCTGATTAATTTTTTTATTTTGATACAGGTTTTTTCTCTTTCATCATTGGTACCTGGTTTTTCAAAATTGATATTTTTTTCTTCTATGGACTCACCAATTCGTATTATTTTACTGTTTCTAAATATTTCATCTAGCTTAGGATTATATCTTTGTTTTTCTATTTCGTTTTCTATCTTATATTCATATAAATTAGCTACATCGATTATTATTTTGAATGGAATTTTTTTTATTCTTTTTAAAATATTTATGAATGTATCTAATGAATTATAATTTTCTATATGTATCATTTTATTATCTTTATAAATTTTATATTTTTTTTCTTCAGTATTCTCTTTTCTATCTAATACAAAAATTTTAGCATTTGATAAATCACTAAAATATTTTGTATATGGTAAAGTGGATTCACAATCATTACTTGAAACATATATATTATCTTTTAAATAGTTAATATTTGTCCCACCAATTATTAATATATATATTTCCTTTTTTCTCCTAGTTTTATCTATAGTAGTTCCTTTTAATTGTAACTTGGAAAATTCTTCTACTAAATCTATTTCATCTTCAGCTTCGTACGGTTCGATTATTTTTAATATATATTCAATTACTTCATCAGATGAATATCCATCTTCTAATTCTTCATACCAATCATCGTCTTCATAATATTTAGGTTTAAAGATAGCCGTATGACTATCTTTATCTATTGGATCAAACCAACTATATCCTTTTAAAAAACTCTTTTGACATAATGGACAATAATTTTTTTCTATGTTAAAAATTCCTATATTGGATGATTCTATTCTAACATCATGAGAACACATTGTTTCATCCATTACCGTTTTGGCATCTTCACTTTCTCTTTTTATTTCTTCAATTTCTTTTTTTAATATTTCAAAAGATGGTTTTAGTTCATCGATATTTGGAAAATATAACTTAGAAAAGCTTTCAATTAACGGTTTGTTATTTTTTATCGTCCTATCCGCATTAATTAAATAAATTATATCTCTTTTTTTCATTTGATTTTACTCCTCACTTTTATTTCTTCTTCATATTGTAAATCCTCTAATTCTTCTTCAATATAGTTACCTGAATTTTCTAATCCCTTTTCAATTATCTCAAATAGTTTACTTATGATATTAATTTCATCTCTAAATCCGTAGTATTTTAAATATTCTATCATGAGTCCACCGCTAATACCATATAACTCGATATCTTTATTTTCTATCTCTATGGTGATTTCTTTTTCTTCTACATTATTTCCTCCACAGATTAAACAATAGTTATTTTTATGTTTATCTGTTATTATAAATTCATGATTACATTCATCTTCTATCTGTTTAGATTCTTCACATAAAGAAATATAAAAATTATATTCTCGTTTATAATATTCAGTTATTTCTTTTAAAGCTTTTATACTTTCTTCTTTTTTAAATAGATTTCCATATTCGAATATAATTGCATTGATACTAGCTAATCGATTTTTTAATAGAAATCTTTCTTTATCTATTTCTTTCTTCTTCTTTCTTGTCACTGCGTCCATAATATCACTCCTTTCTTGTATTATATCCTCATTTTAGATATAATTATAATATATATTGTTTATATCTTATATAAGGAGTGTTTATATGAATGTAAATTTTGAATTATATAAAGTTTTTTGTACTGTTGCAGATGAAAAGAGTATTTCTAAAGGGGCTAATAAATTAAATATTTCACAGCCGGCGGTTAGTCAAGCAATACAAACTTTGGAAGGAGAGCTTGGAGGAAAATTATTTATAAGAACCCCTAAAGGTGTGATATTAACTAATGAAGGAAAAGAACTTTATGATTATGTTAAAGAAGGAATGAAATATTTAATAAATGGAACAAATAAGTTTATGGCTCTTAAAGAATTAGATGAGGGTGTTTTAAATATAGGATCTACAACTACAATTTGTGAAAAATATTTATTACCTTTTTTGGAAAAATATAAAAATAAATATCCTAATGTTCAAATTAATATACACAACGATTTAACTGGTAATTTGATTAGTGATTTAAGAAATGGGACTTTGGATATTGTAATTTGTTCAGTTCCTTCTCACAACATTAAAGATATGGAAATTACTATTATTGACGAGTTAAACGATATTTTTGTCAGTAAAAATAAGTTTAAAACTAAAAAGATTAAGGATTTATTATCTGAAGGAATATTAATTCAAAAAGTTCCATCAGTTACTAGAACAAATTTTGATGAATTTTTAAAAAATAATAATTTATCACTTATTCCTAAAATGGAAGTGGTCAGTCATGGACTACTTGAAAGTTTGGTTGAAAGAGATTTTGGGACTGGGATTTTAACTAAAGAATTTATTCAAGATAAACTTGGCAATACACTTTACGAAATAAAAACAGATAAAAAAATACCAAAAAGAAAACTAGGATATATAGTAAAAAAAGATATTTATCCTAGTTTCTCGACAATTAAATTTATCGACATTTTAAAAGATTAAGGCATTCTAGAAGATAGAATGTTTTTTACTTTTTTAGATAATTCATTATCTATATCGTCAACTATTTTCCAATTACATTTTCCATTATTATCTAAAATAGGTACTTCTATAATATTTCCATGTTGATCGATTATTTCAAAATTATCATTATTAATTCCTAAGCATAGAAAGAACTTAGAATTAGCCATATTTTCTAACATGTTTTTGTTAGGATTTTGATAGACTATTTTATAAAATTTCTTATAATTATTATTTCTAATCGAAAGTATTGTAGCATATAAGTGTTTACAGTAAAAATTACATGGGCAGGAACAAAACATTTTCATCTTTTTGTTTTCTTTATCATATTCAATTAGTGATGAATATTTTATATTTCCTTTTATTGCACTAAAATATTTTCCATCGATAATTTCTAAGTTGGTAACTAATCCCTCCTCATAGTATTTCCTTCCCCTTTCAATTATTTTATTTGGGAAAATTTTTTCTAAATTACCCTCAAATAAGTCGAAATTAATTTCTTTTCCATATTCATAGTTCATAACTGTACCAGTTAAAATGGCATGAATTTCAAATAGAAAGCTCTGTAATTTTCTTGGGAGGTTATCAAAAATTATAATAAATAGTTCTGATATTTGTATTAATTCTTTTGGAATATACTTGTTAAAAGTTATGGAAATATTATCTCTTTCTTTAGTTTTTATATCAGCGGTTAATTCTACTATATTATCTTTTTCCGATATTACTCGGTATTCAGGTACATCAATGTTTATATACTTTTCTTTAATATAATTGATTAAATCTTCTGGAATATATTCATAAGATAAATATTTTTCTACTTGACCTTTTTCTATAAAATCTAAATCAAACCAACTAAGTTTATATATATTCTTTTTTGTTAAATTGATGGTTATATAAATGTTGTGGTTTTCATAATTATTAAAATATAATTCTAGAAAGTTTTTATCTTTTTTAAAATATTTTTTTATTTCCTCTATTTTCTTTTTATTATCCATCATATCCCTCTATACCAATTATAACACATTAAGATTTTTGATTCATTTTTTTAGTGTGGTATAATGTGATTATAGAGGTGTGTGTATGGAAGTTAAAAAAATAGCTTGTCCTTGCTGCGGAGCTAATATTGATTTTAGTAAGTCTGATAAAGTTAAATGTGAATATTGTCATGCGATGGTATATTTAGATGATAAAGGACAAGTTAGTAGCCCTGAGGAGGATATAGAGAAGCTTAAAATAATAGCTGATGATGCAGCTAATGAATTAAATAATTCTGTTGGTACTAAAGGATTTAAAATTGTATTTGGATTAATATTTTCTTGTGTTATTGTATTTATTTCAGCTATTTTGATATTAGGCATTACTAGTATTAATACTCATAGTAAGTATTCTGAATACGATATTTCTTCTTTTAACAATGATTTAGAATTATTTACCGGAACAAATTCAGGTATGTTTGTATCTAATTTATTAGATAATGTTATTACTAAAAATAAAACAGATAAGGATCATGTTATAACTGTTATATATGGTGAAATTAATACAACTGATACAGATGAAATTAGACAATTAAAAACTAATTTTGAAGATTTTAAAAATTATGAAGTATCTTTAGATTATGATAGTGATGGTTTTGTTAATAAAGTAACGATATTTGATATATAATTATTAAACCCCGTTTTTGAAAATACGGGGTTTTTTTAATGATGGTGATGGTCTACTTTTGTATTTAATGGTCTACAATATTTTTCATCACAAATTTCGTCTTTTAATTCTAATTCAATGGTCGAATGGCATATTCCGTGTTCATGCAATTCTGACTTTATTTTTTCTTTCACTTCATGGCTATACTTGTTTACAATAACATGCATTGTCGCATAATTATTATATCCGTCAATACTTCTGATGTGAATATGGTGAACATCTTCGACATTATTTATTTTTAAAAGGTGATTTTTTATTTCATTTATATCGATATTACTCGGAGTCTTTTCTAAAAATATGTCTATTACTTTTTTTAATGTTTTTGCGGCATTTATTAGAATAAATATGGCAACTATAATTGAGAGAATTGAATCAAAATATACTATATTTGTAAATTTCATTACAAATGATCCTATTAAAACAACTATCCACCCTAATACATCTTCTAACATGTGAAGATTTACTGATTTTTGATTTAAGGAATCTCCTTCTTTAGTATAAAGGGCAGCTATTAGATTGACAACTACTCCAATAATGGCAAAGATTATCATTCCATTATAATTTATTGATACTGGATTTATGAATCTATTAATGGATTCATATATAACAAATATGGAACCAGTTATTAATATTACTGTCGTAATTATACTTCCCATTACAGAATATCTTACATATCCATATGTGTGGTGATAATCTGGTCCTTTTTTACTTTTCTTTTCTAAATAATATGATATTCCAATACTTAAGGCATCACCCAAATCGTGAAGTGAGTCGGATAAAATAGCTATGCTTCCAGTAAAAATTCCGCCAAGTAATTCAAATATGGAAAAGGATATATTTAGTAAGAATGCTACTAATATATTTTTTTCTGTTTTCATAATTATTCGTTTCCTTTCAAACTAGTTACCATGTCAATATTATTTATTTTATGAGATAAGATTTTTGATACTATATACGATATAACAAATGTTCCAATAGCTGATATTAAATATGATTGGAGTGTTATACTTGCAGCAAAATCATAGTGCTCCTCTATAGCTGTTTTAAATAGCCAATCTGTCAAATAAAATCCAAGAGGCAGTCCTATTATTATGGATATTATAGCTACCCAATTGTTTTGTTTTATAAAGATTTTTTTAATTTGTCTATCTTTAAAACCTAGAACTTTTAAAGTGGCAAATTGATATTCTTTTTCGGTATATGATAGTATTCCTAAATTGTAAATTATAATAGAGCCTAATAATATAGCTATACTAATTATTAAGACAAGCATAGTCTTCATCATGGAAAGCATGCCTTCCATACCGTCTTTTAAAGCTTTTATATTCTGAATGGTTTCGACATTTTTTATTTCTTTTATATTCGATAGATTTACATTTGTATAAATAGTATCTGGATTATAGTTGATATTCAAGTTTTCTAGATATTTTCTAGTCATTGTTATGTTTTGGTTTTGAGGATCTTTATTAAATCCAATTATCTTTGATGTATAGTAGTTATTATCACCATATATATGCCATGTTACTTTATCACCTATTTTATATTTTTCAGTTTGGGCTAATTTATAGGTAACAAATATACCATTATCTTTTGGCTTACTTATTAAATTATTTTTGTTATCGACGAATCTAACGTAGTTATCCGCATCGGTTACAAATATATTATTGGATTTACGGTTACCTCTTTTATCTTTTATTTCAATATTTAATGTTTTAGATGTATGATTTCCATATTTTTTATATAGAGTATTTAGATCTGATTTAGTTATATTTTCACTTATATTTAATTTGTAATTAAAATTATATAATGTTTTGAATTGTAATTTAACAAAGTAATTCATTGAATCTAACATACCTAGAGCACAGACAATAAGCATGCAACATCCAGTAACACCAGCTATAGCCATAAATGTTCTAATTTTATTTCTGATAACATCTCTTATATTCCATATTGTGGAAAAACTTAGTTTACTGAATATTTTATTTTTAGTAATGTTTAAGCTCTTTCCTTTAACATTTGGGACTTTGTTTCTCAATGTTTCAGCTGGATTTTCTTTTAGGATGCTTCGTCCAGTTATATAAGTTATTATAGCTACTATTAAGATTGATAAAATGGCAACTATATAACTGGATATATTCATTTCTGGATGACCGTTTGGTATTTCGAAGAAGGACATTTCTAAATTAATAAACGTAGTTCCAATAAAATAGTAACCTAAAAATAGACCGGCTATGGAAGCTAATATCGATATCCAAAATCCATATCCTATATAATGAAATAATACTTTTCCATTACTAAAACCTAATGCTTTTAATGTACCGATTTGCGTTCTTTGATTTTTTACAACTCTTGTCATAGTCGTTATTACAGAAAGCATGGCTATAAATAGGAAGAGTCCTGAAAAGACACCAACATAAGTTTTACCTTCGTCTATTTCTCCTTGATATGTTACATAAGATAGTGTATCTTCAACATTCGTTATGGCTAAGGCATTTTTTAACTTATCTTCTATTTCATTTTTAACGATATCTCTTTTACTTTTGTCTTCTACATCTATCATTATAGAGTTATAAACAATATAATCTTTATAGTTAAAATCTTTTAAATAAGTGTCAAATATATTTTTATCTTGAATATTCATTTCTTTCATTACTTTTGATTTTATATAATCCTCGGGTATTTCATTAATGCTTAGATAGGCAAATCCAAACTCTTTTCTATCAGGATATAATTCTGATTCATCTCTTACGTCATATAGATGATCTGGTACACTGATTAGTCCTAAAACTTCTTCTTTTAAACTTATCTCTTCATATTTAACTAGTATTTTATCGCCTACTTTTATATTATTTTCTTTAGCGTAAAATTCATCTAACCAGACACCTTTAGCGTCTTTTTCAAATCCTTTACCTTTGACTACGTAAAATTTTGATATGTCATTAGATTCGATAAAATTTATAAGTAATGTTTTATCATTATCAGTAATTCCTGTTACCGATAATTTTCTTTCAACATTTTTTACATTTTGAATATTTTTAATTGTCTTTAGATCATTATCTGAAAAGTTTTGACCATATACTATCATATCTTGTAAATTGTTTTCTTTATAAAACTTATCTGCTGTTTCTTTCATACCATCCATATATGCTTCTATACCTGAATAGGCCATTATTCCTATCATAATCATGAGGAATATAGTAATAAAGCTAGATAAGTTTTTTTTCATATCTCGAAACATCTTTTTATAAAGCATAATTACCACTTAACCTCTTCTATATTTTTTGGATGTTTGTTTGTTTCATTTGACTCAACTTTTCCGTTCTTTATTCTTATTATTCTATCGGCAACTTCGGCGATTAAAGAATTGTGGGTAACTATTATTACAGTAGTATCATTATCGGCTTGTTTTTTAAGTAGTTTTAAAACATCGGCTCCTGTTTTAGAATCTAGGGCACCAGTTGGTTCATCACAAAGGAGTATTTTAGGGTTTTTCATAACTGCTCTTGCAATGGAAACTCTCTGTTGTTCTCCGCCTGATAATTCACTTGGAAATTTTTTTGCATGTTTTAAAAGTCCAACACTTTTTAAAACTTCTTCTACTTTTTTATTTGTATCAGTAACATCTTTAATTAAAGCTACATTTTCTTCGACTGTTAGGGTTGGCATTATGTTATAAAATTGAAAAATAAAGCCGACATCTCTAGCTCTATAATTTGTAAGCTGTTTGTCATTATATTTGGCAATATCATTCTCACCTATTTTGATACTACCAGATGTTACTTTATCCATTCCTCCTAGTAGATTTAACAAGGTAGATTTTCCTGCCCCTGATGGGCCTAATATTACAACAAATTCACCTTGATTAATTTTTAGATTAACACCATCTAAAGCGGAGAATTCTTGCTCTCCAACTTTATAAGTCTTTTTTACATTTTTTAAGATAATTAAACTTTCTTTCATAATAATCCTCTTTTCTAAATATGAAATATGTTTCATATTTTTATTATATTCTATAATCTTTTAATAGTCAACTGATTATTCACAATATAAGTTTTAGATGTTATAATTGTTTTTAGGAAGTGATAACATGGATTCAAATGTTAGAAACCCAAAGCAAAAAAGAGCGATAGAAAAAAAGACCCGCATAATAGATGCTGGCTTTGAACTTATTTGTGAAAATGGATATTATAATACCAATACAGCTGAGATTGCGAAAAAGGCAAATGTATCTACGGGAATTATATATCAATATTTTAAAGATAAGCATGACATTTTTATCGAAGCTATAAATAAATATGGTGATGATATTTTCTTTCCTATGATTGATGAAAGTACTGAATTTGATATCGATAATTTTGAAAGTACTATTCGAAGTATGATTGAAAAATACGTTCATGAACATAAAGTTTCTAGAATTGCACATGAGGAAATTATGGCTATGGTTCACTCTGATTCTGAAGTTGCAGATTATTATTATAAAAGAGAGATAGAACTTACTCAAAAGATAAAAGAATTACTTATAGATAATAATTTTAAGGACGATAATTTATATGAAAAAGTTCACGTGATGATTGGGATGATTGATAATCTTTGTCACGAGATTATATATCACAGGCATGAAAAAATGAACTACGATATTATGACTGATGTCGTAATTAATAGTATCGAAGATATTTTTAAAAATGACTTAAATGTTTAAATAAGTCATTTTTTATAATACTAAATATTTACATCTTATAGATATATATTTACATCTGATATTTATTTTTTGATAATGTTACTTTTTTTATTTATTTTCTGCACATATATAACATGTGACAGCTATATCCTTGTAAATCTTCACGTTCGCATACTGATAGCTGATATTTAACCCATACTTTAAATTCTTCTTCAGATAAACTATTAATTTTTTCTGAAAGTATTGGTCCAATTCCATCAGTTGCAATATTGTGCATAAAAGTTATATTATGTTTCTTCATTATTTGTTTAAATTCATCGATATAGAATGGAGCGAAAATACTTTCGGGATATCTTATTAGTTTAAAGTTGTTATCAAAGTCGTTAGGATATCCATCTATTAAATGATCTACTGCCCAATCGGCAAATACTCCATCACTCGTAATATAAGCTATAGCTATAATTCCACCTTTCTTAGTTACTCTTATAGCTTCACTTATAGCTTTATCGATGTCTACATCATTATATAGATGGTATAGAGGACCTAATACTAGTGTCATATCGAATGTGTTATCATTAAATCTAGATAAATCTACAGCATCGCCCTCTTCAGCTCTAATGGTCATATCATCTGTTATTTTACTTTTTAAAATATCTAGATTATGCTTTACGTATTCTATGGATGTAACATCGTATCCTTTTTTTGCATAATAAAGTGAATATCTTCCTGTTCCTGCTCCTACTTCTAATATTTTATCACCTTGTTTTAAATATCTTTCAATATAATTTTTTGTGATTAAAAATTCTAAATTGTGGGTGTGATCTTTAACTAACCTACTATCTTCATCATAATTATTGTAGTGATTATTAATAATTTCTTGGCGATTATCCATTTTTTACCTCCGACCTTATTTTATCATTTGCTAATCATTATGTAAATTATATGCTATAATCTATATAAGGAGGATACATAAATAAGGTTTTTTATTTTATTATTTTATTAGTAATTATAATAGGAGGAATTATACTATTTAAAAAAGGAGGTAAAAACATGAATGAAAATATTGATGGTGGCGTTGTCAAAGATTTAATATTGGATGGATACAATGATAATATTAAATCTAATGATATTACTTATTTTGAATATAGTAATAGAGATTATTATTATCTATGCGAGAAAAGAGATGGGAAAGTTCACGTTATTTCTAACGGAGGAAATTCTAATGAAAGAGACGGTTCACAGTTTAAACTAGATTATGAAATTCAAGATAATAAAATATTTGAAGATTTACAAAAGATTATTCAAGATTATAGAATAAGTGAGGATAATGGACATGAACATGTAGTAGCTGGATTACCTCCTGGACTTGGTGATTTTATTTCGGTTATTTATTCTAGTGATGAGAAAATATGGAAATATTCTAATCAATATACGACTGTTAATGATGAAGCTTCTTTAGCAATTTATAATGTTTTTCATGATTTAGCTATTAAAAATGGCTTTGATTTTAATACTGAAAAATCTAATGTTGTTATATATGATGATGCTTCAGTAGAATTTTTACAAGGTACTTGGGAAGGAGTACATTTTGGAGATAAATATAGAGTAATATTTGAAGGAAATCATGTTAAAATATATGAGAACGATAAACTTACAGATGATACTGATTATAAAATATCTGAAGGTTCTATAGTTATGGACAAGTATAGAGATGGGGTGTTTGCTCCTAAAAATAGACACGATTACATGGAGTTTAGTGTTATTTCTAATATGAGAAAGAAAAATGATTTTACTTTAGTTGCTTATTTTACAAAAAACGGTTATTCAACTTCTGATTTACTTAAGAAAGAATAATTATATGAAAAAGAATTATATTATAGTTATTATACTAATTATTTTAATGGGAGTGATTACTATGTTTGTAGGAAAAAAAGATACAGAAATTACTGATATAAAGCATCTTAGTTTCAGTTATTCTACAGGAACTATGATGAATGCTAGTGTTTCATATACTTTAGATTTTGATGATAAATATGTGGCTAAAATTAAACCGAATGGAGTTTCTGAAGAAGATGCTACTTTAATTGATTTTAAGAATGAAGATGTGATGAAAATATTAGATGTTTTTAAAAAATATCAAGTGCAGAAATGGGATGGATTTAAAAAATATGATAAAAATGTATTAGATGGTAATTCATTTTATTTTAGTGTTACTTTTAAAGACGGTGAAATAAGCGCTGATGGTTATATGATGTATCCAAAGAATTATATAGAAGTTAAAAATGAGCTAGATAATATATTTTTAAATTATGTTAAAAATAGTTAGACTTTGTCTAGCTTTTTTATTGCAACTAAAAACCTCATTTCTATTTCTAAGAAATGAGGTAATTAATTATTTTAAAGTATTTATTAATTCATCAATGGTAACACTTGTTTTTTCATTTGTTTTAGTATCTTCTATCTCATAGTTTTTACCATCAAATTTATTTCCTAATACAATTAATTTTGGAGTTCCTAAAACATATACGTCATTTATTCTATTACCTATGGATAAATTTTCTCTATCATCTAATATTACTTTTATGTTATTTTTCATTAGGTGATCATATAATTTTTCAGCTTCTTCTTTATTATTTTCATTATATATTATTTGCATTTTATAAGGAGCAATTTCATATGGTAATGAAAAACCTTTTATTTTATTTTTATATTTTATAATGTTGTTTTCTATTATGCAGGCAATTATTCTACCTAATCCGATACCATAACATCCCATGTAATAAGGTTTCTTTTCACCGTTTTCATCAGTGAAATATAAATCCATACTCTCCGAATATTTTGTACCTAATTGGAAGTTGTTTCCTAATTCTACAGTACTATATTCTTTTAGACTTTCTATATCTGTTACCCCTAACTGTTTAAGATATTCATCTCTATTTTCAAATTCTAAAACTTCTTTATTTATTCCAATATTGTTTTTTTCATCATATAAAGTTTTGTCTTCACCCAAGTTAGTGATAGCTTGAAATTCTTCGGCAACTTTTCCTCCGATTACACCATTATCACTTACTGTTGGGATGATTTTTATACCAACTCTTTTGAATATATTTAGATATACTTCATGCATTAAATCATATGTCTTTTGCATATCTTCTTCTGTTTTATCAAAAGAATAGGCATCCATCATGACAAATGTTCTTGGCCTAAATAGATATCCTCTAGTTCTTATCTCTTTTCTAAACTTTTCACCTATTTGATAATATGTTGCAGGTAAGTTTTTATATGAAGTTAATCTGTTTGCCCCAAATAATGTCGCACATTCTTCGGCTGTTGGAGCAAGGCCATACTGTCCCAAATTATTATCTAAGGTAAACATTATGTCTCCTTCTTTAGTATATGTTTCCCATCTATTAGATTGGTCCCATATTTTTTTTGGCTGAAGTTTTGGAAATTCTACTTGGATACATCCTGCTTTATCTAATTCATCTATTATTATGTTTTCAACTGTTCTTTCTAATTTTGTCCATAAGTTTCCGTATCCGTAGATGCCACTTTCATATTGATATAATTCTCCAAGTTTCATTAGTATGTCTTGTCCTGAATAGTTTTCATCGACATCATTTAAATTAATTTTTTTAATATTCAATTTACTCAATCTCATTTTAATCTTCCTTTCAATAAAAAAGAATAGCACACAAGGAGTCATAAAGACGGTGCCATCCTTTTATTTAACTTAATTTTGATAACGGTTATTCACCGGAAATGTTTTCATTTCTCTCAGAAGGTAGGAATTAATTAGTATCATAACTTGTTCACACTATACCAAGCTCACTTTTATGCTTAACTAGTCAATATTCCTTCGTCATCGATTTGTCTACATTATAACATATTTTTTATAAAATTACATCTTTTTTCGTGCTTTAAATAAACTATAATCTTTTTTATCGACTTCACTTGAAGTTATTTCTTGAAAACCAACCTTTTTTAATACTTCAATTTCATGCTTTATAGTAAGTGGTGTGTCTATATGTTTATGATTTTCTATATTGTTTTCAAGTTCATATAATTGACCATCTTCTATTTCTTGTGTTAGAGCTATTTTGTCACAATTTATGAACTGACCATTTTCTTTTAAACAATCATATATCTTTTTATATAGTTTTATTTTTTCTTCTATTTTAAAGTGATGAAGAGCTGATGTAGATATAACTGCATCATAATTTTCTCCAAATTCTACTTCAAAGAAATCACCACATATAGTAGTTACATGATCTGCAAAAATTCTTTTTTTTAATTCTTTAAGCATGTTTTCGGTAATATCTATGACTGTTACTTCGGCGTTTGGATATAATTCAAATACATGAATTAATTCTAGTCCTGTTCCCACACCTAAGTCTAATATTCTTTTTGTATTTTTATCTAGATTATCCCCTAATGTTTTTTTAGTCTCCATATATGTACTATGTACATCATCATACGAATCAATTTTTTCATTAAAGAATGTCCTTTGCTTTTGATTTCTTTCATATAGATTCATAATTATAACCCCCTTAAATTTATTTCAATATTATTTTTTATTAAGTTTGATATTTCTTTATCAGTTAGTTTAATACTTTTTACGCATAACTGTGCTGCTATACCATGAGTGTAGAATCTTACTTCACGGTATATTTTTTCGGCATTTTCTAAAGAAATGTTATACTGTTTTACCATAGCTTCAATTGTTTCTCTATTTCTATCTGTATTTAAAACCTCTCTTACTGTTCTAGAACCAGCAAGATCAGTCATAAATAGAGATGAAAAAATAGTCGGTTTTTTCTTAGCATATAAAGCATAGGCATAACTTATTGTATAAAGATAATCTTCTACTTTAACATAGTTTTGGATAAAAGATTCATAATCTTTTCTCAAAAAAACTTTAAGATCTCTTTTATATAGGTTAAAACTTTCATAGTTTTTAAATATTGGCTGTGTCGAACATCCTATATATTTTGAAAGTTCCCTTACGGTTAACTTTGAGTAACCGTATTCCTTTATAAATTCTACGCTTTTTTCTAAGATCATCTCTTTAGAAAATTTAATTTTTCTAGCCATAAATATCACCTCACAAATGTATAAAATAACATTTGTTATTTAATAATATACATTATTGTTTCTTTTTTGTCAAATTTAAATAACAAGTGTTATTAAAAAAACTGCATGTGCAGTTTTACTAATTACGTTATTTATAACTTGTTATTAATTATATAATTATAAGCATCGTACGGTAGCATCATATCTTTTCCTAAAAGTGAATACAATATTATTACTGATATTTCTTTTTCTTCTTTTTTTGTATTTAGTTTTTCTTTTAATTTAATTACTTTTTGTACGTCTGTAAAGTCCATTGTTTCGGGAATTGTTCCGTTTATTTGTATATTTTTAATACAGTACTCGATTTGTTCATCTTGATTTAGTTTTTTTCCATCTATCATAAATAATTCATCTTGGTATTGTTTTAGTTTCGATGTACTATTAATATTTTCATCTGTTATTAACTCTATCAATTCATTAACTATTTTATAATTATTATTATTTATTTTACATAACAATTCTTCTCCCATAGACACCATCCTATCGTACTCTTCTCTTATATTCTATGTTATGCTCATTACATAATATACTGTGTGTTTTTTTGTCTGCCTTGTCATATTCATTATATAAATTATAGTAATTGAAAACTTTATACTTTGAATAGTCCTTTAAATTATCTACTCCTGATTTTACCAATTCTAAAAATGCCGATACAAACATTACTTCTATTCCAAGTTCTAAATCCATGTGAACTATGATTTTTTTTAAAACATCGATATCATAATCTCCACTATCTATTTTTTCAGACATTTCATCTAATAGTAATCTAAAATGATTATGCTTAACAAAATCAAATGATTGACCACTTAGATGTGTAAAATTTAATAATAATCTGTTTTTTTCTCTTATTATTTGTGCTTCAGGGCTTAATTCTTGTCCATTAACCAAAAAATTTTCATATTCTTCTTTCTGATAATCCTCTTCAATAGTTTCTAATGTCTCTTTTATATTTTGATAAAAACTATTATTACTTTCTGTATTATTAGCTTGAATCATTGTTTCATTTTCCTTTCTAAAATATCACTATCCGTTTCTGATATTATATCATAATGATTACTTATTATTTGTGCGATAATGTCTTCTCTTTTTATATCTGTATCATAAAGTCCATGACCGTCTGTTGAAATAACAATAGGAATTCCATTTCCCACATAATAGTCATATGGCAATGAGTAATAATCATTGATATTGCCTAAAGCTAGGTTTGATGATGCATTTATTTCTATTATGGCATGAAAATCTTTTAATCTTTGTATATAAGTATCGTTTTTTTCAAAATATAATCCATGACCAATTCTTAATTCAGGTGGAGGCAATATATTTTTACTAGGTGTCATATTTAGATAATCATTCTTTATTTCATAGAGTGCATTTAAAATCCATTCGGTATTACCAAAAGACACACGTGATTCGCCTGAGTGAATTCTAAGTGTGTTATTGGATTCTTTTTCATCGATTAAAGCATCTACTAGTATTTCTAGTTTTCTCTTAAAGCTCTTACTTCTTTTTCCTTTTCTATAAACTTTTTCTTGATCAGTTAATTGCTGTTCTTGGCCCATTATATCGAATCCAACTGTCATTCCTCTAGATAGTGCTTCTTTTAAATCTTTAGAGCTTTCTTGCATCTGTTTAACACTTCTATCTCTTCCTGTAGATAATAAAAATTTACATTTTATTTTGTTTGCGATTTCTGGTTCAATTTCCATTAATGATATTATTTTTCCATAAGAATAACTAATTTCAACATATTCAACTGATGAATTTATTAATTCTTTTAAAGCTCTATTTATATAATCACTATATACTGTTTTTTTACATGCCATGTTCATAGTTGGATTAATTGTTTTTGCATTTTTAGCATGTTCCATTAATTTCATAATAATACTAATTCCTTCGTCTTCATAATATGACTCGTTATAATTTGTTTCATTCATTATTATTTTTCTTAAGTCATTATCTTTTGACAATAATTCTTCTAAAATTATTGGTTTCTTATTATTGTTTAGGAATAATAATGATTCTAAATAGCTAATTATTGCTGTCCTTGTATTATAATAATTGTCAAGTTCTTCATAATCTACTTGCTTACCATGTTTTATCCTTAATTGATCAATAGCTTCTTCATCTTCTAATATTTCGGATATTTTTATTAGCTTTGAGTTATTATCAATACCTTTATTTAGTGGCCAATATATATAGTTAGTATACTCTTGTACTATTTTTAATAATTCTTTGGCCGATAACATTCCAAACAAATGAGTGTGGAGTTCAGTTTTTGTATACGCTAACTGTTCCATTAATAATCCTCCGTTCTTTTTTAGCATTATTTTAAACGCTATATATTATTATTTTTAGATTTTATCATTTGATAGTGAAACTCTGTTTCTCCATTTAGAACAAATCCTAATCTCTCATATTACTTTCCAACTGGATTTTGCTTAAAAAATTGTATTTCAATATCTTTATTTTTATTTTCTTCTAATTTATCTTTTAATAATCCAGTAATATTCATCTTCTATTTTACCTGAGTCTCTTGATACAAATTTCTATCTTCTTTTTTTCTCATTTTATATTCAAATCCACCAGCGTTTGATATTAGTTCATACATCACTCTACCATATTTGCTCATTATAACAACTTCTATATTAAGTATAACATATTTATCATTCTAAAAAAAATATTAAAAGTATTTGTATACTATAGTTTACTATTTTGTGATGTGAAAAATCTCGCATTCCTTTATATAGAGAAAACAAGATTATTTACCTTAACACTATTTATATTTATGTTCCGCTATCACAAGATTTCCATTTAGTTTTTTATAATTGGGCTTTCTTACTAAAAAAGTTTTAATAATATACTATATTGCAATAAAATTATGTTTATTATTCCAAAGTAACCGTTTAAATTAATAATTTGTCTAAAAACAATTAATTTAAACTTACAGCAAATTTGATTGCCAATAATCCAATCATTTCTTTATCACTTAATTTTTCGTTATTACCTAAAGATCTTTTATCCCATTTAGCAGAATCCAAATTGTCGGCTGCATAAAAAAATTGGAAAACTTCTTTATTACGAAATTTTGCTAAAGCTGATATAGCTGAACATTCCATGTCAACACATATACAACCTTCCTCTTTTCTGTCCAATACTTTTTTTCTTGTTTCACGATATGGTGCATCTGTAGTCCATACCTTACCAGTTATATAAGAATAATTATGCTTTTCTAAAAGATTAATAAATTCTTCTTGATATTTTGGATTAACGATTATTTCTCTAGACGATTTTAAATAATGATAGCTTGTTCCCTCATCTCTAATTGCTGAATTTGGAATTATAATAGCTAGATCATCTATTGCTTTGTCAAGTACGCCGCATGTTCCAAAAACAACAACTCTTTCTAATCCCATAGCAAATAATTCTTCATACTGTACAATGCATGCAGGTGCTCCAACTCTAGACATAAATAAAGCAACGTCTTTTCCATTGTAATTTATTTTATATATTGGCAGTCTACCATTACCGTTTGATGATAGTGCTATTTCTATACCATTAAACTTACTTACTAATTGGTCAAATAATTTTTTTGAAAAGCAAGTCACACCGTTTTTTGGGAAATCATCAATTACATTTTCAACTTCATATGGGTCGAATGTTGAGTTTATAGTTTCATCATATTCTTCTAAAATCATTTTTATCACTTCCTTTTTAATTATACCATAAACAATTTTTTGTTTGATTTGAGTTAAAAAACTTGTATAATGCGCTTTTCGATAAAAAAAACACATTTTATCAAATAACAAAAATCCTCGCAAAATCTTTATTTACAAGGTGTTTAGTCGCTTTTTTCCATTACATTGTTTATATTTAGTCCGCTACTACATAGCTGTCAATGTATAGTTACCACTACCTTTTTGCACTTTTCCTTATATTACGCCACTTTTCTCGTTAGTTCCTACTGGTTCTAACCTGCTAAGTTTACTCAAAATGGTTCTAAAAATGGTTCTAGCTATAATTATCTTAAAATTATAAATACTGTTTATAGGTGTTAATTATGGACTATAAGTGACAATTAGAAATAACACTGTTTATATTTTTTACCAGAGCCACTTCGGAATAGGACATACAAAAAAGTAGGATTTCTCCTACCTTTAAACTCAGAATATCTTAATATTCCGATCATTTTTTATTCGATTTTTTTATTTGTTTGTTTTTATGTCCTGAATCATTGCACCATTAATGACTCTAGTACATTCATCTTCTTTTATCTTTATCCAATACCCTTCAATTGCTACGACTATACCCGTCATCTGTATATGTTCATCTCCCATTAATGTTATTGTACAATTTTTATCAATAAACTCATTTAACAATTCTGCTGGCACATTATCCTCCAATCAAATATTATTATACCACACAAAAAACGGATTCTGAAATGCACCCCTTAGAGTAGACACAAATAAAAAAACAGTTCAATAAAATTGTGTTAAAATACATTTCCGAAAGGAGGTGTATTTTTAATGGCTAAAAAAGGGCAAAAATTTCAAAAATATACTCAGCAAGAAAAAGAAGAATATGTAAGAATGTATCAAGAAGGTAAGCCATCGTCATATTTTGAAAGAGAATTAGGTATTTCTGCTAATACAATACGTATGTGGCAATATAAAGTCAATCATCCTGAATTAAATAATGGAAATAAAAGAGGCAGACAAAAAAAGAATTTAACTAAAGAAGATTGGAAAGAAAGATATGAAATATTAAAAAAATACCAGGCCTTCCTCAAGGCACAACGAGAGAGAAAGTAACGTTTATAAATTTATATAGAAACAGTTATAAACTTACTAACATGTGTGCCGTACTTAATATAAGTCCTAAAACCTATTATAAGTATAGAAACAAGGAAGATTCTGATTATTATGATTATTTAATAATAAAAGAAATATTTGATGATTCTAAAGGTACATATGGATATCGTAGGATTGTTGATGGCCTATTCCAAAAGTATGGTGTAGTTATGAATGGAAAAAAGGTATTAAGAATAATGAAAAAATATAATTTAATGGCTGAATATATACGGAAATCAAGGAAGAAAAATAAGAATGAGAGAATTGAAGATAATGTTAAACCAAACTTATTAAATAGAAATTTTACTACTGATAAACTAAATAAAGTGTGGGATACAGATGTAACATATCTTATATTTAAAGGTTCAAGAGCATATCTATCTACAATAATAGATTTATATGATAGACATGTAGTTGCATATAAAATTTCAAAACATAATGATAATAAACTTGTCATGGATACTTTAAACAAGGCTTTATCAAAAGAAAAAGATGTACATGGATTGATCATTCATAGTGACCAAGGTTTCCAATATACATCTTATGAGTACAAA
>JAFWYR010000002.1 GCA_017522615.1 Bacilli bacterium
AAAGAAAATCCATTTTTAATGTTTTTAGCCGCATCTACAGAGGAAAATATGGATAAAATAAGTAAGGGAGATAAAAATATGGAAAAGTTATCTGACAAAGTTAAGAAATTAAATCAAGATCCAGATGTATTAGATGTTATTATCGAAGATGAAGAAGAAATAATTGCCAACAGTTTATATGAAAAAGGCATCGAAAAAGGCGTCGAAAAAGGCATCGAAAAAGGTATTGAAAAAGGTATAAATCAAGGTATCGAACGAACAGCTAAAAATCTATTAAAAATGAATATGGATTTAAAAGATATTTCTAAAGCGACTGGACTTTCTATAGAAAAACTTAAAAAAATACAATAACCATTACACGCTATAGCGTGTTTTTTTATTAAAACATAATTAAAACAGTTCATATCACAAAAAAAGAAAGAATATCTTACTTAATCACGTTAAGTCTTTCAATCATTCTTTCTTTCCCAAATAATCTCATAATTTCATATAAATCAGGAGTCATACTCTTAGAAGTCAATGTAACTCTAAGTACTGTACTAAAATCAGCAATACTTCCTTTATAATTATCAGGATTTTCTCTATACTCTTTCATCTCAGAAGCAAATCCTAAACTACTAGCCACTTCCTTCATCTTACTAAACCAAGTATCCTTATCATCATTTGCATCATATTTATCTAAATATGCATTGACTATTTTTCTAATCTCATCTAAATCATTTATCTTACCCCATTCGTATTCAGAAGGAGTAAATAATTCATCAAACATATACCATACTTGTCCTCTAACATCCCCAAAAGTTGCAATATCTTTACGAGGTTTTTTCTGTTCTCTTTCGATATTAAATATACTAGTAGAATAATCTTTATACTTAGTAAGTAAATCAAATAATTCACTGTCGTATTCTTTCGCATATTCTAAAGCTCTATCATATACTTCACTAGCCTTCAAAGTAGAAATAAAATTCTTAGAAATATTGATTATCTTGTCATAATCATACATAGTTCCACCTTTAGGCATCTTTCTAAAAGTAAATTCAAAATCTTTGTAACTTTTATCCTTATTTTGGTTATACCAAGCTTCAAAATTAGAATTGGTAATAGTTGCCATATATAAAACCAAAGCTTCATTAGGAATACCTTGTTTATGGAAATAATTAACATCAGCCCATGGATCTTTTCTCTTAGATATCTTTCTTCGAGTACCATTATCATCGACCATTAATGTAGATATATGTGCATATTTTGGAAGTTCAAATCCCAAATTATTAAATAAATCGATATGCTTGTCCAAACTAGAAAGCCACTCTTCTCCTCTAATAACATGAGTAGTTCCCATTAAATGATCATCCACTGCATGAGCAAAATGATATGTTGGAAGACCATCAGATTTAATAATTGCAATATCTAAATTATTTTCAGGAATTTCCATCTTTCCTACAACTTCATCTCTAAATTTAATCCTATGATTAGGATTACCACGAGACTTTAATTTAATAATGTATTTTTCACCATTATTAACTTTTTCAATAACATCTTCCATAGTTAATTTTCTACATTTAGCCCATCTTCCATAATAACCGATTTGTTCTTTATTTTTAGCTTGAATTTCTTTAATATGATCTTCTTCTTCCTTACTGCAGAAACAAGGATAAGCTTTATCTTCGATTATTAACTTTTTCGCAAAAGCTTTATAAATATCTCCTCTCTCACTTTGAACATAAGGACCATATATACCATTATCTCCTTCTTTAGTTCTGCCTTCATCAAAAGAAATATCAAACTTACTCAAACTATTTAAAATCATATTAATTCCATCATCGACAGTTCTTTTAGTATCAGTGTCTTCAATTCTAAGATAGCATACCCCTCCACTTTGTGAAGCCATTATCCTATCGATAAAACTAACATATAAAGTACCTAAATGAACCATACCAGTTGGACTAGGAGCTGGTCTAGTAACCATTGCCCCCTCAGGTAAATTTCTCTTAGGATACTTATTTAAATAATACTCATAATCGTGCTTAGTTTTAATTAAAAAATCTGCATACTCACGTCTATCCATATTTATCCCTCTTTTCTAACCTTTTTAATTAATCTATTTTCATTTTTTGATACGCTGATAAAACTTAACTCACTTAATATCTTTTTAGCCACACTATCTACAATAATAGCCCCTTCATACTTTTCATTATTTCTCAAATAAAAAGAAATATATAAAGCCAAATCTGTTACATCATCACTCTGATAAACAAATTCCTTTTCTTGATCGTATCTAACCCCAAATAAATAATATCGCATACCAAAACCTCCAAAACAATTTTACCATTTAATCAAAAAAAATACAAACAAATATAAAAGAATAGAAAGTTTAATCAATCTATTCTTCATCTTTGTCATCTTCATCACTATTATTATCAATAGGCGTATCAGTTTTCTTATTATCATCACCGGTATTTATATTTGAATCATCATCTTCTTTAACGCATTTACCACTTGTGTTTTTTTCATAACCAGTCATACATACACATTTTTTATATGTTTTACTATATACCTCATTAGTTTTACAACTAGTATCTTCTGTATCTGTCTTAGTATCATTTGTCTTAGTCTTACTTCCTCCAGAATTAACAGTAATAGATTTAACATCTTCCACATTAGCTCCAGCAGGAACATTTTGAGAAAGAACATATCCATTGCCACCATTTACAACTATACTAACACCATTTTTAGAACCCCAACTTTGAGCATTACTGACAAGTTGGCCAACAAAATTAGGTACTAAAACAACGCTTTCTTTTCCTGTTGTCTTCGCTCCTATAACTTCTTTTTCATAAGGATTATTAACATCAAAACTAAATGATTTTATAGTTTTAGATTTTTTAATTCCTAAATTTTCCTTCATCGCATCAGAGACCTCTTTGACAGATTCATCATATAAAACATAGTTATATAAAGATAAATTTGTTCCACCATAATCCACAATACGAGTATCATATCCATTTAACTGTAATCTTTGAATGCCTAAAATATCATCCATACTACCACCATCAGATCTACTAGCCGCATCCTTAAATACGTTATATAAAGACAAAATCTGATCGGTACTCATATTTGTAACCATACTCACACTAATAGTATCTAAAAGCTTATAAACAGTATCCAAATCTTTAATATCTTTAAATTTATTTAATAATGCGGTAACGACTTCTTGTTGATGAAGTCCTCGAACAAAATCACTACTATTATAATTAGTCCATTTACTAGAACACATTTCAGGGTTAGGATGTCTATTACGCGAATAAGCAAGAGCTTGTTCACCATTTAAAACTTGATGCCCTTCTTCGATATATACAGTATTTTTACCCCACTGCCTACTACTATTTTGTTCACACAAATTATAAGGTACGTCTACCTCAACTCCACCTAATGTATCTACAAGTTTAACTACACCTTTAAAATTAATCTTAACATAATAATCTATATCTACATCCAAGAAATTATGAATAGTATCAATCATACAGTCTTCGCCCTTCCAAGCAGCATGAGTAATTTTATTTTTCCTATTCCCAGAAAAACAAGCTATAGGAACATAAGAATCACGTGGAATAGACAAAATAGTCGAAGATAAAGTTTTAGGATTAAAAGTTACAAGCATTAAAGAATCTCCATTAAAAGAACTACCTCTAATTTCTTCTTCCTCAGAATCAACACCCATGATAAGAATAGAAAAAGGTTCCGTAACTTTTTTGCCTGTACTACTTAAACTATCTTTTTCTTTCTTCTTTTTCTTTTCTGTAAAAATAATTTTAGTCTTATCTTTGATATCTTGATAACCATCCATATTTCCAAACATCACTGAATAATTAGTCGGTAAAAATATATAATTAATCTCCCCTTTATATAAAGCATCTATCATCTCTATAAAAGTACTATATTCTTTAACATCATTATCTAAATTCTTCTTTTTTATAACTTCTTTAGGTATCTCATAACCTTCAATACTTTCTTTATCAGATAAAATTCCTAATGTTTCATCTTTAATCCCATCTATCGAAGAAACACTATTACTATTTAAAGTAACTAAACTAGATGAATATGTTTTATATCCAGAAGTATCACTTACACTAGCTAAAGTATCATATACCTTATTGATATTATAACCAGCAAACATACTTCCACTGCCTATAACAAGCATAAGTAATAAAGTAAATATCAACGCACCAGTTTTATATTTATTTCTAAATCTAAGTGATAGTAACAATAAAACCAAACATATTACACATAGAGAAATAGAACCAACTAATCTAATTGTATTTTCAATATTTTTTAAAAGTAAAACTTTTGAAATTAAATATCCGCTTCCACCAATCATACATACACTAAAAACAAAGATTAAAAATGCCGCTAGTTTACTTTTTTTTCTTACTCTCTTGCTCATCTAATCACATCCTCATAGGTCTATTATTAAGTATATCCCAAATATAAAAAATTAACAACAAAATAGAGAAAAATATTACTAAATATAATTATTTTTATTAAGTAAAACCTTCATAATTCTATATGAATCTACTATTCCACTATAATGAGACTTATTATCATTATAAATAGTTTTAATAATTACTTTTTTAATATCATAATTATTTAAAACTAAATACTTTAGTTGATTAAGTTCATAATCAAACTTATCACCTTTAATTTGAATAAGCTTAGGAAGTATACTTTTGGGAAAGCATCTAAGACCAGTTTGCGTATCTGATATATCATAATTATAAATCTTTTTAAACATCTTTGAAGTTAACCTATTAGCTTCTCTTCTTACAATTGGAGCCTTATCAAAGATTCTAATACCAAAATAAACTGAACTATTTTCCAAAAATAAGTCAGCTATTTTTTTAACATCCAAAATATCATGTTGAAGATCATCATCTAAAGTGATAACACCGTCAACATCCAATCTCTGAATATATTCAAATCCCGTTTTTAAAGCATATCCTTTTCCTCTATTAAAACCATATCCAAGGATTTTAGAAACTTTAATATCATATAATATCCTATCATTGACACTTCCATCATTGACTACAATAATATTATTAAAATGTTCTTTTCTAAGAAGATTGACAACTTTCTTAAGTTTTTCCGTCGGATTATAAGTTGGAATTAATATAGCTATTCTACTATAATTATCTTTTTTTACGTTCATTTACTTCTTCAGCAAAATCAGGTCTTACAAAAGTTTGTTCATCGCCATGATTTTTAATAAAGTTATCAACTACTATTCTAATATTCTCCTCACTCATTCCATTTATTTTTAATTCTTCAATCAATTTTTCAATAAGTTCCTTTTTTTCTTTATCTTGTCCTATATATTCTTTCATAAGTTCACTCATATCTATCCTCCAACTACATTATACCATTTAGAAATAAATAAAACAAAAATTATGCGAAAAATATGACACTTATTTACAAAAAAACGAATCAAATAAATGATCCGTTTTAACAGGTTGTATAATTACGCTTCTTTTCTTACAACATAAACTGCATAAAGTGAGATTAAAGTAAGTACTAAGCTAACTACATTGCTTGCATTAAATCCAATGAAAAGAGTATAAACTCCTGAAACAGCACTAATAGTCAATAATACCATTAATAATGTACTCTTGCTTCCGTCTTTAATAACTCTACTAAATAGCCATGCTTCAATAAAGTTTAAAATAGCAATAGTAACAAAAAGTGTTCCCATAAATACAGCAAGTGACATACCGTCAGGTAGTTTAATACTAGAAGTATTAACAAGACTATCAGAAATCTTAGTTAAATCAGCATTATTATAGTTTGCATAAAATAATACTCCAAGTAAACCTACAAGTACACCTTCGATAATATAAATCACTTTGAAAAAGCCTAATGATTTTTTAGCAGATTCTAAACTCATACAACTCCTCCTCTCAGCTATATTATATATTATTTTTTATTAAAAAACAAAAAGCCATAGATACATTAAAATCTATGGTTTAATAACACTTTTGGAGGGCCTAGTCGGATTTGAACCAACGATCAGGGAGTTGCAGTCCCACGCCTTACCACTTGGCTATAGACCCACGTAAGAGATTAAATTAATAACCTCACTACGTACATTCATTTTATTATAATTTATTCACTTTGTCAATGACTTATGAATTATTTATCTCTTAGTTTAGCATCCAATTCTTTTTCACATCTTGAAATAATAGTCTCAAAGACTTTCATTACCTCATCTTCACCAAGGGTCCTATCTTCAGAAGAAAAAGTCAAATTATAAGCAATAGATTTATAACCAAACATCATTTTATCACCTGTATAGACATCAAATACATTTACATCAGTTAAAAGTCTTCCACCAGCTTTTTTAATAACTTTAAGTATTTCATCAGAAGTAACTGTATTTTTAACAATAAATGCTACATCCTTACTTATCTTAGGATATTTAGAAGCAGCTTTAAATTTAATTGGTTTTACTTTATTCATCAAAGCATTTAAACTAAGTTCAAATACAAATATATCGTCTTTAGAAATACTAGGATGAACTCTTCCAACTATTCCTATAGGTTTTCTATCCAACATTACTCTCGCACTAACTCCAGGGTGCATATCACTAATTTCATCTTTAACAAAACTATATCTATTTTTAAAACCTAAATAATCTAAAATATTTTCTACAATTCCCTTAACCAAATAAAAGTCTACAGGTACTTTAACTCCATGCCATTCATTTAATAAATAATTACCTTTTAATAAACCAGTAACTTTACTTTCTTCATTATAATCCTTATCGTATGTTTTACTTATTTCATATATTAAAACATCATCTACTCCTCTTGATTTATTATAATTATAAACATTAATTAAAGAAGGGATTAAAGTAGTTCTAACTACAGACTTATCTACACTCATTGGATTAGGTAATACTAAATTTTCCTTATTTTCATATTTAAATAAAGAAGCCATAGATGGAGAAACCAAAGTATATGTTTTACACTCATTAATACCTAAAGATCTAAGTCTTTTAGAAATTAATTTTCTATATTTAACATCTCCGATATACCTTCCTCTTCGAGTTGGACAGTTAGGTAAGGTAGAAACTAAATTATTATATCCATAAAGTCTTCCAACTTCTTCCGCAATATCGTTAACATTAGGATCTATATCAAGTCTTCTAAAAGGAATAGTCAAAGTAAACTTACCACTTTTATATTCAAAAGGAAAATCTAATCTATCAAGTTCAGTTTTAACATCATCATCGGTTAAAACAATTCCAAGCATATCGTTTATTTCACTAGTTTTAAATTTAACAGTTTTAGGTTTCTTATCCACCTTATCATGTTTAATAGTTCCAGATAAAACTTTAGCTCCTGCATATTTTTCAAGTAGATGGCAAGCTCTTTCAATAGCTTTTTCAGTATATTCAAAATTAAGTCCTTTTCCATACCTAATTGAAGCTTCACTTCTTAAATCTAAATTACTAGCTGTATATCTAATACTTACACTATCAAATATCGCACTTTCGATTAAAATATCGTGAGTATTATCAGTTACCTCAGTATTTTCGCCGCCCATAACACCAGCTATTGCGACCGGTTTAGAGCCATCAGTAATAACTATATCTGATGATTTTAATACTCTCTCTTCCCCATCTAAAGTGACAATTTTTTCACCATCTTTAGCATCTCTTACTAACACTTTATCTCCGAGAGAATCTTTATCAAAGAAATGAAGAGGCTGACCATATTCAAGCATAACATAGTTTGAAATATCAACGACATTATTTATACTTCTCATTCCATAAGCATTTAATCTTCTTTTGATAAATTCAGGACTCTCACCAATCTTAACACCAGTTACCATCTTAGCTAAATAATAAGGACACTTCTTAGTTTTAACTTCTAAATTAACATGATTTTTAACATCATCTTTAATAGGACTAGTTTTATCATCAGGTAAATTAACTTTTCTATTTAAAATACATGCGATTTCATAAGCAAAACCTATATGGTAATAACAGTCGTTATTTCTATGTTTATGGATATCGAGTTCATACAAAGTATCATCCAAACCTAAATAATTAAGCGCATCGATTCCTACAGGTGCATCTTTAGATAATTCTTCAATACCCCTGTTATAATTTTCATCTGTTTTCTCTTCTAAACCAAGTTCGAATAAAGCACATATCATTCCATTAGATTCTACTCCGCGAATCTTACTCTTTTTAATTTCAAAATCTCCAGGTAATATAGCTCCAGGTAAAGCTACTATAACTTTTAAACCTTTTTTAACATTAGGTGCCCCACAAACAATCTGCAAAACCTTATCTCCAACATTAACCTGACAAACATGCAAATGATCTGAATCAGGATGATCAACGCATTCTAAAACTTCACCAACAACCAAATTATCTATATGATTTGAAATAACCTTTTCGATATTAATTCCAGCTTTAGTAATTTTAACTGCAAGTTCTTTTAAATCTTGATCTTTAATATCTATATAATCTGAAACCCACTCTAAATCTATCATTATTCGGCCTCCTTTCTATCGAAATTTACACTCTCTCTTAAATCATTTGTATAGAAAACTCTTAAATCATCTATATTATATTTAACCATAGCGAGTCTTTCAGCACCAAATCCAAAAGCAAATCCTTGCCATTTCTTAGGATCATAATCACAATTTTTAAGTACATTAGGATGAACCATACCAGCTCCGGCAATAGTAATCCAGCCTGTATTTTTACATATATTACATCCTTCACCTTTACAATGATGACATCTAATATCCATCTCGACAGAAGGTTCTGTAAATTGATAATAACTAGGTCTAAATCTAGTTTCTGTATCCTCTCCAAATAGAGCTTTCGCAATAACATCAAATGTTCCTTTTAAATCTGATAAACTTACCTTTTTATCTACAAGTAACCCTTCTATCTGCATAAATTGATGAGAATGAGTCGCATCATCATCATCTCTTCTATAAGTCTTTCCTGGGCATATCATTCTTATAGCCTCTTCACCTTTTCCTTTCATCATAGTTCTAATTTGAACTGGTGAAGTTTGACTTCTAAGTAATATATCTTCTCCTTCGATATAAAATGTATCTTGAGCATCTCTAGCAGGATGTCCCTTAGGAATATTTAAAAGTTCAAAATTAAATTTATCTTCCTCTATTTCAGGCCCATCAACTACATCATAACCCATCGACATAAATACATCTTCAACTTCTTCTACCATCTTCTCGACAATATTAGGAGCTCCATAAGGTATACTAGTACTTGGTAAAGAGATATCTATACTTTCATTTTTAAGCTTTTCTTCTAGTATTCTCTTTTCTATCTCTTTCCTTTTAGTTTCAATTATTTCATTAGCATCTGCCTTAATTTTATTTAAAGCCATACCAAATTCTTTTTTCTTTTCGTTTGATAACTCCCTCATTTTTGAATTTAATTCACTTATACTACCTTTTTTACCCAAGTATCTAGCTTTAATTTCAGACATATCTTGAGAATTTTTAACATTTTCAATATCTTTCTTTAGTCTATTTATTATCTCATCCATAAAAATCCCTCCTATTAAAAAAACGCCCTTAAAATAAGGACGTGATAATAACGTGGTACCACCTTAATTCGTAAGTTAAAACTTACCTCAAAACTATAACGCGTTACCGGCTAATGCGACTATTGCGGCGAATTCATAAAAGATTATTATAAGCTTACACCAACCACTTACTCTCTATAAATAATTACTCTTACTACTACTCCTCAAATCAAAGTCTTTCAAAACAACAAAATAATTATACCACATTTTTTATAAAATAAAACATTTTTATTCCATTACTTAAAAAGATTCTATAAAGAATCTTCTTATTTAACATAACTATCGAGTTTTTTCTCTTCACACATATATCTAAGATAATTAATTAAATTATTCTCAATTTGACGAACCCTTTCTCTAGTAATTCCAAGCTCATCACCAATTTTCTGCAAAGTCCAACACTCGCCATCTACAAAACCATATCTAAGTAATATAATCTTTCTACTTCTTTCATCGAATGTACTTAGTATATCATCCAAATTATTATTTATATCCTTTTGAAATAAAGGCCCCATAAAATCTTCTTCATATCCCTCATCATACTCACATTCGGTATCCAAAGAAACTACAGGCATAAAATAGTTATAAAGTCTCTTAACTTCTGAAATATCCATTTCCAATTTTTCAGCTATCTTATCAAATTCAAAACCATCTTCATACAATCTTCTAATTACTCTATATTTTTCATAAAAAACATTATTTCTTAAAAGTAAAGTATTATTATCTCTATCAACTCTTAACATCATATATCTTCCATATGAAAATAAGAATGAACTATATTTTTGAGGTCGTTCGATACTATCTGGATTATAATATTTCTTAAAATATTTCTCAGTTGCTTCTAAAGTTTTAAATAAATAAAAATCTTCGAACTCCTGTGGTTCATCAAAATAATTAATTCCTTTTTTACCCACACTCATCATCGCACGAAAATTATGAGAAACAAGTTCATTCCTTAATTTTACATATTCATCATAATCATTATTAAATTTTTCATCATTAATACTACTTATAATATCGTAAAACTGTTCAGTCATAAAATCAGAAATGTTATCTAATGAAAATCCCATATTTAATAGATCTTCAAAAACTCTACTTCTTAAAAAAGCAAGTTTTTTAATCAACCTTTCTTGTCTTTCTTTACTATAGACAGAAGGAAGATCCTTTCTAAAACTATTTTGATAAATATAAATAGGACTATCACAATTAATATCTACTAAACTTCTAATATAATATCCCATCTTTTCACAGTACTTAATCGCATAATAAACCATCGCATCGTCATAAAAAGTTCTAATAACTCTATTAAAAGGAATTTCAGTCCTATCCTTTTCCTCATCGTAATATTCAAAAGCTAGCCTATCTATTTTTCTTTCGATATCATCTACATCTACTTTTAAAAAGTTAGTCTTCTCGAAAACCGACTCCATTTTAAAATAATCATATTTTTTTATCGCATCTTTATCCTTTTGACTCAAGATAATAACCCTCTTTCATAGAAAGATATTATATATATTATTTAAAAAATGTCAAATAAAAAGGTCAGAAGCACTTCTAACCTAATTTTGGACCAGTTTTACCTTTATCGATGGAATCAGAAATTTCATCTAAACTACTTTTAAAAGAATGATATTCCTCTTCCTCTCCTCTTTCAACCGCTATAGAAGAAAGTGGATACATTTCAACATCTTCTATTATTTCCGGAAATTTCTCACCTAAAGCAAGTAAATTACCATATAATGGTCTATCTCCATCATGTGTATTTAAACTAAATAAATTCATTGAATCATTTATATCTAGTAAATTCATCATAACTACTTTTCCTCCGCTTCAATCATTGCCTTAAGTACTTTCTCTGAATCATTTGAGAAATAGGCATCATAGAATACATCTTCACCAATAATCTTCGCAATAAGATTAGTCATAATAATCTCATCAGTAAAGAAATTATTATCGACATCTCCCACTAAATTATTTGTAATAATCTCAGTATAGCCTTCGTTCAAAGCGACAAACTTATTGTCAGAATTATTAAAACCATAATAGTTTTCTTTAGCAGTTATTATTCCAAGTAGTGCATGCATAAGCCAGTGTCTCGCATCGCATTGTTCAAACCTACCAACATTAACTAATATTTCGTTGTTAAAAGGTTTATATTCACATGGTAGCTTCGTTAAATACATGCTTTCCCTTTTTATCTTTAAACTCTTAAGTCTCTCTTTTAAATTGTCTAAATTGACATCACTAAAGGTATCATTAAATGTGGTAATTAATTCTAAAAGATTATCTTTAACGTCCTCTGTAATATTTTGATTTTCGTCAAGTATGACTTTGATCTCCTGAACCATAATCTCAATCACCTAAATCGATTATAACACAGACCTATTTTTAAGGGCAAGCTTTTTGTTATGTTTTTTTGACACTTTATATACATTTACATCCGCTTTACACGCTAGAACACTTTGAAAAATAAGGAATTTATACCAATTGTAGTATACTAAAAAATTTACATTTTTAATTAGAGGCAAAAAATGTCAACCAATCACAAGAATATAATCAATAATAAATAAGTAATAACATATAACTAAGATACCTTTAAATCATTTACTTATCAAAATCAAAATGGTAAAATAATACATAGGTGATGAAGGTGTATAGAAAGACATATGCATTAATAGACTGCGATATATTAAAAGAGAATATCAAAAATATAAAAGACAATTATAAATATAAATACTACATAGGAGTTGTAAAAGCCAATGCCTATGGTCACGGAGATTATATAGTAAATTCTCTAATCGAAGGAGGAATCAACTATCTTGCCGCCTCTTCGCTAGAAGAATGTTTAAACATCAGAAAAAGAAATAAAGAGATTCCAATTTTATGTTTAGAAAAAATTGATAGTGATTATTTAGATATCTGTGAAAAAGAAAATATTACAATTACAATTACCGATATGAAGTGTTTTAAAGAGTTAGATTTAAACAAAAATATAAAAGCTCACATTAAAATCGACAGTGGAATGAATAGATTAGGCTTTAAAGATAAAAATGAAGTAAAAGAAGTATATGATAATCTTAAAAACTCAAATATTAAACTTGAAGGAATATATACTCACTTTGGAACAAGCGGCATGTGGGACAAACACTATGATGAAGCTATAGAAAAATTTAAAGAAATAACATCTTTAATAGACTTAAACACAATTCCTATAGTTCACCTAAGTAGATCACTTACATTAGTAACTCATCCAAAAATAGATTTCGCAACCGGAGTTAGATTAGGAATCGTCATGTATGGTTTTGATCAAAATATGAAAGAGCCAGAAGGATTAAGACTAATCAAAAGAAATAGATATTTAAAAAAATATAATATCTCCCCTATTTCATATACTAACAATTTAAAATTAAAAACTGCCTTTTCTATACATTCTACTATAATGTGTACAAAATACGTAAAAAAAGGAGAATACGTCGGATATGGAGCTAAATATACTGCCAAAGAAGATATCAAAATAGCTATCATCCCAATAGGATTTGCCGATGGAATAAATAAAAATTCATCTAACTTAACAGTTAAAATTAATAATAAAGAATATCCGATAATCGGAGAAATTGGTATGGATATGATAACCGTTAAAATAGATGAAAGCATAAAAACAAAAGATAAAGTAATTATCTTTGATGATGTTAAAAAAAGAGCTAAAGAATTAAACTTAAGTGCCTACTGTCTTCTTACCTCTATTACAAATAGAGTTCCTAGAGTTTACAAAGAAAAAGAAAAATACACCGAAATAAAATATTAAAAGGAGGTTCACCTATGAATTTTGAAGTAGTAATCATTGGAAGCGATGCCAACGCATACTATATGGCAAGATGTGCTCATGAAGCATACGGAAAAAAAGTAAAATTAATTTCTGTAAAACCTATGAGTTTTGTCGTTCATTCAAGTATTATTGACGCAAAGTATGATGAAAGACTTTGGGATAAAGAAAAATTTCCTATAGCCATGAACGAATATGTCAAGGAAATAAATGCAGACAAAATTGTATGTATATCATCTAACGAAACATATGCTAGATACCTAGTTGCTAACGCTGATAAACTAGATAAAAGAATTGTCTATAACTATGTAGATTTAGAATTCTTAGATTCACTAATGATGAAAGATAAATTTTATGAAACATATAGAAATTCAGGTTTACTTCCAAAGACGATTATTTATAACTTAGATGATGAATTAAATATTGATTTTGACTTTCCAGTTATAATTAAACCAAGTAACGTTATAACATTTAATCATATAGATTTTGAAGGAAAGAAAAAAATATACAAATTAAATAATATAGAAGAAGTAAATGAAACCATAAATTATTTTAAAAATAGTGATTATAATGATACCTTAATAATTCAAGAATTTATCCCGGGAGATGACAGTTCCCTATTCGATGGAGTCATATATTCAAACTCTAAAGGGAAATGTGAATTTTTTGCACTAGCTCAAATAGGACTTCAAGAACATACATCAAACATGGTTGGAAATGCCGCTTGCTTAATTAACAATTTTAATACCAACAATGACGATAATAAAGAGATAATCAATACCTTTAAAAACTTCATGGAAAAAATAAATTTCAAAGGTCTTGCTGAACTAGACATTAAATATGACTATAGAGATAAAAAATACAAAATATTAGAAATAAATGCAAGACAAGGAAGATGTAGCTACTACGTATCCGCAGCTGGATTTAATTTAGTAAAATGCGTAGTAGATGACTTAGTTTTTAATAAAGAAAATGATTTTAAAATAGTAGATAAAGAAATAGGACTCACATATGTTCCTAAAGGAATAATTAAAAAATATGTAAAAAATGAAACATTTAAAAAAGAAATATTAAAATTATATAAAGAAAAAAAAGTTGTATATCCCCTATCATATAAAAAGGATATGCCACTTAAAAGAAAAATATTCTTACTAAGAAAACATTTTAGATATTACAAAGATTACAAAAACAGTTACTGGAAGAACTAGGAAGGTGATAAAATGTGTGGATTTTGTGGATACATTAACAATAAAGAAAAAGATTACATAAAAGAAATGAACGATGCAATTATTCATCGTGGACCTGATGACGAATCATATTACAAAGATGAAAATATCGCCATGGGATTTAGAAGATTATCTATTATAGATCTTCAAGGCGGAAGACAACCAATTTCAAATGAAGATGATACCATGATAATTACTTTTAATGGTGAAATATACAACTTCAAAGAAATAAAAGAAGATTTAATACAAAAAGGGCATAAATTTAAAACTAAAACAGATACCGAAGTTATCCTTCAAGGATATATCGAATATAAAGAAAAAATCTTAGATAAACTAAGAGGTATGTTTGCGTTTGTCATATGGGATAAAAACAATAAAAAACTCTTTGGAGCAAGAGATCATTTTGGCCAAAAACCTTTTTACTATGCTAACATGAATGGAACTTTCATGTACTCATCAGAAATAAAAAGTCTACTTCATCACCCTGATTTTATAAAAGAAGTAAATAAAGAAGCTCTAAAACCATATTTAACATTCCAAACATCAGTCTTAGATGAAACATTCTTTAAAGGCGTATATAAACTAAGACCAGGTCACTACTTTACATACGATATAGAAAAGGATAATCTAGAAATAAAAGAATATTATAATATAAATTTCAAACCTGAAAAACAAGATTTTGACGACCTAGTAAATACAATAGATAAAACTATAACTAAATCAATCGACTACCATATCATCAGTGATGTTCCAGTGGGAGCTTATCTTTCAGGCGGAATAGATTCATCTTATGTCGTAAGTTATCTAAAACCAGATAAAACATTTTCAGTAGGTTTTGATTATAAAGACTTTAATGAAGTTCCAATGGCTAAAGATTTATCAGACTTATTAAAAATACAAAATAAAAACGAACTAATTAACTCAGATGATTTCTTTGAAAGCTTAGATAAAGTTCAATATTTTGCCGACGAACCAACCGCAAATCTATCAGCTGTTCCCCTATTCTTTCTATCTAAACTAGCTTCTAAAGACGTTAAAGTTGTTCTATCAGGTGAAGGAGCAGATGAACTATTTGGTGGATACACTTCATATGATGAAGATATATCATTAAAAAAATATAAAAAATTACCTTATTTCCTAAGGCATTTTATAAAAACAATAGTCTCACCTTTTCCAAGTTTTCATGGAAAAAATTTCTTAACTAAAGGTGGATCTAAACTAGAAGATTATTATGTTGGAAATGCATTCATATTTAATAATAAAGAAGCTAATAATATCTTATCTAAAGAATATCAAAGTAATTTAAAATATCAAGATATCACTAAACCTTATTTTGATAAAGTAGCTGGTGAAGATGATCTAACAAAAATGCAATATCTAGATATGTACTTCTGGCTTCCAAATGATATACTATTAAAAGCCGATAAAATGAGTATGGCAAATTCACTAGAACTTAGAGTTCCTATCTTAGATAAAGAAGTATTCGCTTTAGCAAAAACAATTCCGACAGAATACAAACTATCTCATAATACAACTAAATACATCCTAAGAAAAGCCGCATCTAAAAGAATACCAGAAGCTTGGTATAAAAGAAGAAAAAAAGGATTCCCTGTACCAATTATAAAATGGTTTAGAGAAGAAAAATATTATAATATTGTAAAAGAAATATTCGAAGAAGATTTTACCAAAGAATTCTTCGACCAAAAGAAAATAATTAAAATGTTAGATGATCATTATAAATCTAAGAAAAACAACTGTAGAAAACTTTGGACAATATTCGTATTCTTAGTTTGGTATAAAACATTCTTTATAGATTTTGATAATTTTAAACCTGAAACCGCATAAAGTTTCAGGTTTTTATTAAAAGACTATCTATTTTAATTATATCTTCATCCTCTATAATCGCATCTATAATTTGATATTCAATCTTATCCTTAATAATCTTATCAATTTTTCTAGCTCCATATTTTTTATAATCACACTCTTCGCATATCTCAGTAGATAAATCGCCTAAAACAACTTCTATTTTATTTTTATACTTTTGAATTATATCATCTAGTTTATTATTAATAATACAATTAACATCACTACTATTTAACTGATTAAAATAGATTACATTATCTACCCTATTCATAAATGGAATAGAAAAATTATCATCCAATCTTAATGATTTATTATCGTTATTAAAACCAACACTTTCCTCTAAAAATCCCACATTAGATGTCATTATAATAACCACATTGTCAAACCTCACAGTAACTCCTTTACTATTTTTCATTTTTCCTTCATCTAAAACTTGTAAAAACAAATTAATAATACTACTGTGAGCTTTTTCAACTTCATCTAAAATCAAAACCGAATAAGGTTTATTTCTTACCTCTTCTAAAACATTAGTATTATCATCATACCCAATATATCCTGGAGGAGAACCGATAATCTTACTAATACTATGAGATTCTCTAAATTCACTCATATCAAGCTTAATAATATTACTATCACCAACTAAATTCTTACCAAATTCTAAAGCTAACTTAGTCTTACCAACTCCTGAAGGACCACAGAATAAAAACGAATAACATCGATCATTAAAACCTAATTTAATCTTTTTAAAAACTTTTACCACTTCATCTATAGCTTTATCTTGACCAATTATTCCCTTAAATAATTTATTAGAATTTTTAATAATATTTTTCTTATCGTTTAAAATTTCATAAATAGGAATACCAGTCTTAGAATTAATAACCTCGGCAACATCTTTTTTAGTAATTTTCTTTTTATTCTTCTTATACAAACATAACTCTAATTTATTAATCTTATCCATAATTTGATATTCCTTTTTTTTAAATAAACTAGCTTTATCAAAATCATTTTCTAAAATAGATTTTTTCTTATTTTTTATAATTTCATCTAATTTTTTAGAATTTTCTCTATATTCTTTATAATCCTTACTCTCTTTTAAATTTACTTTAGCACATACCTCATCTAAAACATCTATAGATCTATCCGGTTCATTTCGATTATAAATATATTTATCAGATAAACTAATAATTAAATCTATAATTTCTTCACTTATAATTACATTGTGATATTTACCATAGACTTCCTTTAAATTCATAAGGATATTTTTAATCATTCCTTTAGAAGGTTCTTCTATCACTACCGTTTGAAATCTTCTCTCAAGTGCGGTATCTTTCTCGATAAACTTCTTATATTCTTCAGTTGTAGTAGCTCCAATACATCTTATCTTACCTCTAGCCAAAGCTGGTTTAAAAATATTCGACGCATCTATCGCTCCTTCAGCCCCGCCTGCTCCAACTATAGTATGCACCTCATCGATAAACAAAATAATATCTTCATCTTCAGAAGCTTCTTTTATAATCTTATTTAACCTCTCCTCAAACTCTCCTCTATACTTAGTTCCTGCAACAGCCGAAGCCATATCTAAAGAGATAATTCTTTTTCCCCTTAAATTCAAAGGAACATCGCCATTAACTATCATTCTCGAAAGTTCTTCCACAATTGCAGTTTTTCCAACCCCAGCTTTACCTATTAAAATTGGATTATTCTTACTTCTTCTAGAAAGAATTTCAAGTATTCTTCTAACTTCTCTATCTCTTCCAATTACAGGATCCACTTCACCTTTTATAGCTTTCTCATTTAAATTAATTCCAATATCTTCAATTAATAACTTTTTATTATTTTTTTTAATTAACTTATAGGCAAAATCATGATATAATTCATCGATATCAATATCCATACCGATTAATATCCTAATCGCAACCCCTTCACCCTCCTCCAATAATGAAACAAATAAATGATTAATAGTAACATTTCCTTCATTATTATCTTTCGCATCCATTATCGCATTTTCTATTATTCTTCTAAGAAGCGGTGTATATAAAAACCAATCAGCCTCTTTACTACCTTTTCCTAAAATATTAATAACTTCCTTTTTAAAAGACTTATAATCAAGCCCATATTTTAATAACTTATCACTTATCTCGTTTTTACATTTAAGTATCGATAAAAGTAAATGTTCGGAAGACACATAAGGATGTCTTAAATCGTGCATCTCTTTTTTAGCTCCAACTATTATTTTTCTAGCTTCTTCTTCAAAATTTCCAAACATTATAATCATTCCTCTCTATTATCATTCTATGATTATATTGAGGATTATTTATTATTTTTAAACAAACAAAATAAAACAAAAAGAGTAAAAATATTTACTCTTATTTTACTAATTTATAATTATTTAAAGTTCCAATCAATAATTCAAAATTAGGTATTGATAAATTTTCAACAGAATCTTTATCATTAACTCCAGTTAATTTAACATCTTTATATAAATGATATTTTGAAACAACATCCAAAGTAGATTGAATATCTATTATTCTCAAATTATCTATCGATATAGTCTCTACTGGTTTACTAATCTCTACTGAAGCAACAATAGGCTCTTGATATTTTTCTTCCATAGGCCTCATCAAATCAGGTTTAGAAGTAAAAAGTTTATCAAAATCATTATCCGGGTTAGTTCCTTTAACTAAACCACTGACAAATTTACTATCTTGTTTTATTCCATTATCTTTAATAATTTCTTTATCAAAAGGAACTTCCAAATGAATATCTTTGTTATTATCTAATGAAAATACATTATATAATTTCTTTTCACTATCTTCTACCGGACCGTTTATTATAGTACTTTTAATTTTTTCAGAATCCAATTTGACAGGTTTAAACTTACGAACCTTGAAAACCTCATTTAAATACCCGATAGCCTTATCTTTCAAAGATAAGAAATTATACTTCTTAGGTTTTACTTCTACATCCAATTTAGTATTATTAGCTTTTTCTTTATCTAAACTAATAGGTTTAAACTTACGGATAACTTCATTTTTATAAGAAAAATCTTTATCTGATAACTTCTTACTTTTTAAAATACTATTAACATTCAAATTGACAAATCTCGATGAATCAATCTTAAATAACTTATACTTTTCTTCCTTAAAGATTTCATTGACATAAGAAAAATCACTATTTTTAAGATGAACTTTCTTATATACTTTTTTAGGTAATTCTACATTAGTATCTAAATTATTAAATATCCCATTTAAATATGTAAAATCCTTATTATCAAGTACCACTTCATTATAAGGCTTAGATAAAACCTCTAAATTAATATCTTTTTCTAAATCGATATCTTTCATTTTATAGCCTTTAATAATCTCATTCAAATAACTAAAATTACTATTATTCAAAGTTATATTCTTAAATAACTGTTTAGCTTTTTTTAAAGGAACATTTAAATGTATAGTCTTCATAGTATTTAACTTAAATGGTTTAAGCTTTCTAGGTTTAATTACCTCATTTAAATAACTAACATCATTGCTATCTAATGTGATAGACTTAATAGTTTTTTCAGGTACTTCAAGTTCTATAAATTTCGAAGAATCTAAAACTATAGGTTTAAAAAGCCTAGGCTTAACAACCTCATTTAAATAACTAACACTATTATTTTTTAATTTAATAGGCGAAAGAACTTTAGGCTTACTTTCTACATCTAATTTAATAGACTGTAATTTTTCTATATCAAACTTAAAAGGTTTTAAAATTGGTTTACTACTCCTAGTCTTATCGGCAACATTGATAAATCCAACTTCGTTATTCGAATTATTATCTTTTTTACTCTTCTTCAAATCATCTATCTGTTCATTTATCGAATTAGATAATTTACTTTCCTTTTTATCCAAAACAGAAGTAACTCTATTTATCAAATTAATAATCAAAAGTGAAACCATTTGAATACCAAAAGCTCCAATAAGTATCTGCATAAGAGATAAAACATCATTATTAGAATAAAGTGCATTATCTTTATAAATATTTAAATCATTACTTCTAATAGCTAAAATAACTAATATAAATAAACTTTGAACAATTCCAAAAAACACATAATTAATACCTTTATTAACCTTATGCATATCCGAACTAAATAAACTTACAAATGCGAATATCGCATTTAATAAAATAACAACAAACAAAGTAATAAAATTTGGAAAATAAAGAACCATAAAAAGTCCATCCATAAAATTATCAAATATTTTAAATAGTTCATCTCCTCCGATTACTAAAACCGAAATAACCATAATAAAATATACGATTATATAAATTTTCTTACCATGTTTTTTTTGCAGAAAGAATAAAATAATTGGTACAAAAAAAAGTACAATAAAAAGAGGATGCTCTAAAATGTTATTAAATAAAATACCAAACTTATCAAATAATGATAATTCTTCCATTTCTTCGCACCTCTTTTCATTAATTTACTCTTCTATTTTATCATATTTATCGGAAAAAATCTCTTTATTTTATTAAATAAATTATTAATGAAATCCTCTCCAACTATTTCTACAAGTGTATTTGATTTATAAGCCATTATAAAATAAATCAATACCCCTATAATTCCATATATTATAATCAAAATAATAGAAATAAATCTAGACTCACTATAAATAGGAATAAAAACATTTAATATAGAAAGTCCTATAATCATAATAACCGTACATAAAACAGTTTTAATAAAAGTTCTCGCTGCTTTTGTAAAATTAATATTTGTTTTCTTCTTAACTTTCCTCATTAAATAAATTGATTCAATTAAATCTATAACTATATTTAAAGTAATCGTCGCAAAATAAGCCTCAATTCCAATCGCATGAAATAAATTCATCATTGGAACATTGAGTAAAATCTTAAAAAATAAAGATCCAAGTAAAGCTGTAACTGTAGCTTTAGTATTAGTCATAGCTTGATTAGTATTAACCATAACTGAACATATCGCAAGTGGTATCTGAGAAAATATAAGTAAACTAAATATAGAACTATTAAGTTCATTATATCCATAAAACACTGTCCAAACCGCTTTAGACATAAAACTCATACCTACAGAAAGTGGTATAATTACTAAACATAAAAGTTGTAAAGCCTGAGTAACCTTACTATTAACTTCTTTCATATTTTTAACCGCATAACTAGATGCGATAGCTGGAATTAAACTCGTAATAATACCAGTAGATACAGCCATAACAATCATATTTAACTTAGATCCCCAAGTCGAAATAACACTTACTACATTCTCACTTATCTTAGTAGTATAACCTAAATTAGTTAACCCTTTAACTACCGTAAATACATCAACATTGACAAATAAAGTCTCAAGTAAAGATATAATTACAAAAGGAAGAGCATATAAAATAATCTTACGTGTTAAATTCTTATCCGTTATCTTAGTCTCTATAGGTAATGCTTTAGCATTCCTATTCAAATTTTTACTATTCTTAATCTTACTTCTAACATATAAATAAGCAAAAAAAGCTCCAATTGTAGCCGCAAAAACTGATATTCCAACTGCAATATTTAAATGCAAATGAAAAACCTTTAAAGCTAAAAAACTACCTAATAAAATAACCGCAACTCTAACAATCTGTTCTAAAACATCGGCAATAGAAGAAACCTGCATTATCTTATGACCTTGTAAATACCCTTTTGAAACACTTAAATGAGGAACAACTAATATAGCTGTAGAAATAACTCTAATAACCATCGTAACATCCTCAATAGTATTTCCTCCCTTAACATCACCTATAATCAAATAAGCAATCTGAGGAGCAAATATAAAAAGGACAACAAATGAAATAATACACAAAATAGAAATAATCTTAAGACCTAATTTAAAAGTTCTCTCTTTTGTATTAAAATACTTCATCTCATTAAATTCAGAAACAATTTTACTCATCGCAACAGGAATACCTGAAGTTGCTAAATTTAAAAATATATTATAAATAGAATATGCATAACTATATAAAGCCCCACCTTGCGTTCCAATTATCGCATAAAAAGGAATTACATATACAAGACCTATTATCTTACACAAAACTATTCCAATAGTTGAAATAGCCGCTCCAGCTAAAAAGCCAGTCTTCTTCATAAAAACCACCTTACTTATACAAAATTAAAGCTGAAAAACAATAAACCTGTTCCTCAGAAAAAACAGAAACAGAAACCGAAAACTTAATATCTAATATCTCCGGTTCCATCTCTTCTATAAAATTATTTATTTCTTCTTCTAAATCTTTTTCATGATTTTCATCAAAAACCTTCACTTTCATTATACCACCTTTTAAAGTATAACAAAAGTTCAAAAATAAAATTGTCAAAAATAAGAAAAAAGGCTTTTCACCTAAGTGAATAACATTTTATATTGTTTTTTCTGTAAAGTATCCTTTTTGTCCTGCTTTATCAATTCTTGCATATGTAACGTTTTGGTGCGTTATTGTATAAGTTGTTCCATTACCACCTACTAGTTTTGAACAACCGTTGAACATAGATTCTGATGATAAAACATTACTTGTATCAAATAGATTAGATGTGTAGATTGTTGTAAGGTTTGAACATAAACTAAACATAGAACTCATATTTGTTACACTACTTGTATTAAAATCACTTAAATCTAATGTGGTTAGACTACTACAATTAAAAAACATACAAAGCATACTAGTTACATTACTTGTATCAAATTGACTGACATCTAATGTAGTTAGTCCACTACAGTTATAAAACATGCCACTCATATTTGTTACTTTACTTGTATCAAAACTGCTCAAATCTAATGTGGTTAGACTGCTACAAATACGAAACATATAGGACATATTTGTTACATTTCTTGTATTAAAATGACTGACATCTAATGTAGTTAGCCCACTACAGTTATAAAACATATAACTCATATCTGTTACATTACTTGTATCAAAATGACTGACATCTAATGTAGTTAGTCCACTACAGTCATAAAACATATAATCCATGTTTGTTACATTATTTGTATCTAAATTACTTAAATCTAATGTGGTAAGTCCACTACAGCCATAAAACATATTTGACATATCTATTACATTACTTGTATCAAAACTGCTCAAATCCAATGTAGTAAGGGTGCTACAAACACGAAACATATAGGACATATTTGTTACATTTCTTGTATCATAATTACTTATATCTAATGTAGTAAGTTTACTACAGCCAGAAAACATAGCATGCATATTTGTTACATTACCTGTATTAAAGCTACTTACATCTAATGTAGTAAGTTTACTGCAGCCAGAAAACATACCATCCATATTTGTTACATTTCTTGTATCAAAACTGCTCAAATCTAATGTAGTAAGTACACTACAGCCAGAAAACATATCCGTCATACTAGTTACATTACTTGTATCAAAATTACTTAAATCTAATGTGGTTAGACTACTACATCCAGAAAACATAAGAGACATATCTGCTACTCTACTTGTATCTAATTTATTTATATCTACATTTGATAATTTAGTAAATTTATAAAACAAATATGATGTTGAATCAGCTTTTACATTTCCATTTCCAGCTATATAAAGTTCATATCCACTATTTCCATCGTCAAGTACATATGCCATTACTGAACCATTTCCATCTCGTGATACATCCCATGATGTTGCCCCATTTGGTATATTAATTGTATCTAGAAATTCTACAGATGTTATTTTACTATTATATGTACTACTATGAAAATCTGATGATGTATAACTAGTCCATGTTTTCATTATAGACTCTACTGTATATGTATAGGAACTACTTACAGTAATAGTCCCATCAGTAACTTTACCTATAATTGTTGATGTCTCAGTAATTGGAATTTCTACATTTCTATCAGTTACTGTAACTTCTGCATCATTATTCATTTTATATGTACAAGTATATGTGCTTCCACAGCCTGATGGATAAATTACAGTTAACTTATTATTTCCTTCTACATATGTAGGTACATCTATACTAGTTGTACCTTGAACAGCAATTTCTCTTTCTGTAGTATTTCCAGTACTTCCAGTTACTCTAACTTTTATATTATATTGCTGTCCACTAGTTAAACCTGTAAATGTATAAATATTATTTGTACCATTATCTATATATGTTCCACCATCTATACTAAATTCATATTTAGTTATTGTATCTTCTTGAATTGGCATATTTGCTGTTACTGTTGCAGTAATACTATTTGATGTTGACGTCGTTCCAATATTACTTATAACCGGACTATTGACATCAGTAAAATATCCCGGTAGTCCATCTCTATCAATTCTTGCATATGTTATATCCATTTTTGTATTGTCAAAAGTTGTTCCATTTCCACCTACTAAGTAATAACAACTACTAAACATATTTTGGAATGATGAAACATTAGTTGTATCAAACAAAGTTGATGCGTAGATTGTCATGAGTCTTCTACAGCCATAAAACATTCCACTTGTATTTGTAACATTTGAAGTATTAAAACTACTTAAATCTAATGTGATAAGTCCGCTACAGGTACTAAACATATAACTCATATCTGTTACATTACTTGTATCAAAATGACTGACATCTAATGTAGTTAGTCCACTACAGTTATAAAACATATCATACATACTTGTTACATTACTTGTATCAAAACTACTTACATCTAGTGTGGTTAATTTATAGCAGTTATAAAACATATAACGCATTTTCGTTACATTACTTGTATCAAAATGACTTACATCTAATGTGGTAAGTTTACTTGTATTCCAGTTCATTCCAAACATATAACTCATATCTGTTACATTACTTGTATCAAAATTACTTAAATCTAAAGCAGTTATTTCACCACAAAAATGAAACATAAAACTCATATCTCTTACATTACTTGTATCAAAATTACTTACATCTAATGTGGTTAGGCCACTACAGCCAGAAAACATAGAATCCATATCTGTCACATTGCTTGTATCAAAATGATTTAAATTTAAAGTGGTGAGTCCACTACAAGAAGAAAACATATAACTCATATCTGTTACATTACTTGTATTAAAATGACTAACATCTAATGAGGTAAGGTCACTACAGTAATAAAACATGCCTTGCATATTTGTTACATTACTTGTATCAAAATTACTTACATCTAATGCTGCTAAACTACTGCAATTATAAAACATGCTATTCATGTTAGTAACATTTGATGTATCAATATTTCTAATATCTAATATTTCAAGTTTTGAACAACCTTCAAACATCCCATAATAATTAAAAGAACTATTATTTCTTTTATCACCTCCCATATTAATTACCTTACTTGTATTAAATGTGGATAAATCAAGCGTTATTAAGCTAGAACAATACGCAAACATTCCATCCATTCTTGTTACTTTACTTGTATTAAGCTTAGAAACATCTACTGAAGCTAATTTAGTAAAATTATAAAATAAATTACTTGAATCTGGATTCGCATATACTCCACCATCTCCACCTATATATAAGTGGTATTTAGTACTATCTGTCGTATCTGGTATTACCCATGCCATTACTTTTCCACTATTTGCTACAGCTGATACATCCCATGAAGCTGTTGCTTCTGTTGGTATATTTTTATTATCTACAAATTCAGCTGTTATTATGTTAGATTTATATGTGCTACTATGGAAATCTGTTGATGAAGAATTTAACCAACTCTGTATCATATTCATAGATGTTGTTTTAGCTGTAACTGAAGATGATTCAGTAAATGTATATTGTTCTTCAGAATTCCCTATCTTATTATTTCCTATATAATAACCATCAAACGTATCATAATATGGCTCAGTTACTTCCATATCAGGAAGTGTTATAGAACATGATGTATTTTTGTTATATACAGTACATGAATCACTATATTTAGAAAGAGCTCGAACTCTACTATCCTTAGTATATGTTACATTTATTGTCTTCGAATATATTCCATATAAAGTCTTTGCTTCATTTGCTACTACTGTATTTAAACTAGTTGTCGCATCTTTATCAGTATTCCATCCAACAAATGTGTATCCTTCTTTTGAACATGTTACTGTTAAATCAGCATTAGTATCTTTCTCTGCCCCCCTTATTGTATCTCCAGTTCCTCCA
>JAFWYR010000003.1 GCA_017522615.1 Bacilli bacterium
ATGTAGTCCAAATAGATAAAAAAATTTTAGATAAATGTAAAAACAAAACCGAAGACTTTAATAATAACAATATAAAATATGCCATTTTACTAAGCGACGGTAAAGAACTAATTGCTATAAAATTAAATAAAAATTTTATAACAAGTGGTAAAAGCAGTCTTATGATTGATGAACACCAAGAAATAGTAAAAATAATAAATAAATATAAAGAAACTACTTTGAAGATTAAAATAATTAAAAAAGAAAAACCAAATAATTATAGAACAAGATTCGAAACAAAAAATGAAAAATTCATAAATAAACAATTAAAAAATATAGAAAAAGAAAAGCAAGAAAAAAAACTTAATTATATTTGCTTAGAATGTTTTGGAAAAACAGAACCAACCCTAGACAAAGCATTAATTAAAATTAAAAAAGAAATTGTCAAAAACAACGACAATTTCCATAAAGTATTCAAAATACTAAAATTTGTTAATCAAAAATAAACTTATTTAAGAATACCAAAAATCCATGGTAATGCAATAATAAATGCAACAACAATAATAAACACAATGATTAAAAATCTTTTAGTAGCTTTTTTATCTTTGATTAAAGCTTCATCACTAACTTCTTCTTGTTTTGTTTCAGAAGTTGTTTCAGTTGTTCCTTCTAAAGGAGCATCTGCAGCTTGCTCTGTAGTTTCAACTATAGGTGCTGCTTCTACTGCTGGTGCAGTCTCAACCTCAGGTGTCACCTCTGCAGCTGGCGCAGCTTCAACCATAGGAGTTGCTTCTACCACTGGTGCAGCTTCAACTGCCGGTGTCACTTCTGCTGAAGTTTCCTCTACCACAGGTGTCTCTACAGTTGGACTAGCAACTGGCTGTGCATCTGGTGTAGCTACATCAGGACTAGCAACTGGTTCTACAGGAGCTGCACTAACTTCAGGTGCATTAACAGGTGCTGGACCATTATTTGGCTCTACTTGACTTGAAAAATCAAAACTATAGCTTAAACCATTTGTATCTACATTAACGACATTACCATCATCAGTATTTATATCAGATTTTCTCTGTTCCATATATATCCCTCCATATCCTAAAAACATTATAGCAAAAAATCATAAAAAGTCAAAATAATTTAAAGAAAAACGACTATTTAGTCGTTTTTTCATTTCTTCCACCTAGATGAAAATATTCTCTTACTTTACTATATATTTCATCAAAGATATCGGGATTAGATTTCAAATATTCCTTGACATTTTCTTTACCTTGTCCTATTTTTTCACCATTATAAGAATACCAAGCACCAGATTTATCTAAAGCTCCAGCTTCAACTCCCAAATCTACAAGTTCGCCTTCTCTAGAAATACCAGTACCATACATTATATCAACTTGGCAAGTTTTAAAAGGTGGTGCCATCTTATTTTTAACAACCTTAACATTGGTTTTATTTCCAATAATATCAGTACCTAATTTAATCTGTTCACTTCTTCTTATATCAAGCCTAATTGAAGAATAAAATTTAAGAGCTCTACCTCCAGTAGTAACTTCTGGATTACCATACATAACGCCAACTTTTTCACGTAATTGATTAATAAATATCGCAATAGTATTAGTCTTATTAATAATACCTGCAAGTTTACGTAATGCCTGACTCATTAAACGAGCTTGAAGTCCAACATGAGAATCTCCCATTTCTCCTTCTATTTCAGCTTGAGGAACTAAAGCAGCTACTGAATCGATAACGATAATACTAATTGCTCCACTTCTAACCAAAGCTTCAGTTATTTCCAAAGCTTGTTCACCATTATCCGGTTGTGAAAGTAAAAGTTCATCAATATTAACTCCTAAATTAGCCGCATACTGTGGATCTAAAGCATTCTCCGCATCTATAAATGCTGCTTTTCCTCCAGCTTTTTGAGCTTCCGCAATTGCATGTAAAGCAAATGTTGTCTTACCAGAAGATTCTGGTCCATATATTTCTATAATTCTTCCTTTTGGATATCCTCCAATACCTAAAGCCGTATCGAGAGCTATACTTCCACTAGATATAACATCTATTTCTCTATGTTCATTATCACCTAGTTTCATAATAGAACCTTTTCCAAATTGTTTTTCAATATCCGCTAAAACTTGTTTTAAATTTTGATCACTTGTAGTAGCTTTTGCCATGTGTCGTCCTCCTTTACTCCTACATCATCATTTTATAATAACAAAAATTCTTTGTCAATACTTTTACGAACATTTGTTCAAAATGTTATAAAAAAAAAGAATCTATATTTCCATAGACTCTCCAAATATATACTTTTTATTCATTGTGTAATATTGAACCCCAGATATTATTGATAATACCGAAGCTATAATAAGTAAGAAATCTGAAACGTGAATATTCCAAAGTTCAAATGGCATATCGTAAAATAAAGTTAAAACTATACCAATCATCAAAGAAGCAGTTTTATATTTACCAGTCTTAATAGCTGCTACTACATTACCTTTAGAACCAGCAACCATTTTAATAGAATCAACTGCCGTATCTCTAAGTATAATAATAACAGGTATAATAGGATGTATAAAACCTTGAGCAGATAAGATAATAAGTACAGAATTAACAAGCATTTTATCGGCAATTGCATCTATCATTTTTCCAAAATCAGTTATTAAATCATACTTACGAGCAATCATTCCATCAAAGAAATCTGTAAGCGAAGCAAGTATAAATAATACTCCAGCAATAATATATCTTACATCTATATCTATAAGTTCATTTACAAAAATATGTGGTATATTTATTCCCATTGCTGAAAACGGAAATAATAATACAACAATAATAATAAGCGTCATAACAATTCTTGCAATTGTAAGTTTATTAGGTAAATTCATAAACTATCTCCTCTCTGTAATTACAGAACCCTCTTTAAAATCTCCATCACCTGTATCATGTAAACTATATATAAGAAAAACTATTAATGAAACTAATATAATAATAATTAAAATAATAGTTACTTTAAATATCGGAAATTTCTTCTTATCTATTGTATAAGGTGACTTAATTCTCTTAGCTTGATTCCTTTCTTTCTTAGCTTTTTTAATATCACTCAAAGATATTCTCGAAGTAACATCAAAAAGATATTCGTTAAATTCATCGACTAAATCTTCTTTGTTGAGTCCTAAATATTTAGAATAATCTCTAATCAAATATTTAAGATTAAAGACATCCTTAAAAGCATCGGAATTGCCAGCTTCAATATTTTCTATCTGTGAAGGCCTAACCTTTAAATCTTCGGCAACTTCTTCAACAGAAACACCAATACTTTCACGAGCCTCTTTTAACTTTTCACCAATATCCTTCATTGTAATCCTTTCTTATGATAACAAAAATAATATTTTATAAGCCATATTCTGTTCCTTTATAAAAAAGGGGCAAACATTTATCTACCGAATTATCAGTCCCATAGGAAATTCTAAAAAGTTTCTCTCCTACCGGGTTCCCCTACCAAAATTTGGGTTTCTTGCTTGCGGAGTTTACCAACGTTTCACTCTTTTATTTCTAAAAGCATCGTCACTGCGGCACTTTATGCAATTGATCACCATATCTAAAAGACTTAGGCTAATCGCGTCGTTAATCATAAAGACTACCTTAGGTTATTTTTTCCCTAAGCACAAACACTACAGTCATCCCAGACTGTGCAAGTATGGACTTTCCTCTACATTACTAAAGAATGCAGCGTTTGCCAAAATATTACTTATCGTTACCGTAAACTATTTTTTCTAGATTAGAAAGTCTTCTAAGTAAATCAGCATTAGATACATCACTATTACCAGACTCACGTAAAACATCTAATTTAGTACGTGCATTTCTAACTTCTTGCTTTAATCTAATATTTTCATCTATTAAAGCTTTCTTCTCTTTTTCTAAATCCTTAACGACTGTTATCATCTCTTCGTAGTCGCTTATAATTGCATCTAAAAATTTATCGACTTCCTGTGGTCTATAACCACGAGTATCAATTTTAAATTCTTTTTCCAAAATATCTTTTGGTGTTAATAATAATCTTTCTTGTAACACAAAGCATACCCTCTTTCTACATCAAAACAATTTTCTCAAAAAATAACTCATTTGTCAATGATATATAGAAAATAGGACAAAAGTCCTATCATTTTCTATTAAAAGATATAAGTTTATAAGGATTTCCATAAATAAGTAATTCTAAATCCTCTTTACTAACATATCTTCTTATTTTCTTAAAAGCTCTATTAAATTTCCCATAATCATGTTTTCTATGGTGGATATCACTAGCTAAAAATGAAATCTTTTTTTCTTTAAGTAATCTCTTAACTGTCTTAATCGCACCCTTACCATAACTGCCCAAAATACTTTCAATGTTACTTTGAAAATACACACCAATCTTTTCAAGTTCATAAACCTTATTAAAATCCTTTTGAAAAGAATGATATCTTTCAGGGTGAGCAAGTATAACCTGATATCCCTTACCTATTAAATATTCAAAAACATCAATATATCCTTCATATTCACCATTCATAGGTAGCTCTATAAGCAAAAAACCACTATCATTTAAAGAACTAATCTTACCCTCATCTAATAATTCATCGATATCGTCATCCATATATATTTCATTACCCAAATATAAATTAACGTCAATTTTATTATCTAAAAGAGCTTTTTTTAAACTATTCATTAAAACAATATTATCAGATCTAGGACTATCATAATGACTATCTACTATATAATGAGGAGTAAGTATAATATCAGTATATCCTACTTCGCTCATATGTTTAATTATACTTACGCTCTCATCAATACTCTTAGACCCATCATCTATTCCATATAATAAATGCGAATGAATATCTATCATTATTCATCATCCTCATAGTAATAGTAATACTTACCATAACTCTTTCCTTTGATATTTATATTGTTAACAACACATCCAACAATAGATCCACCGACATTTTCAATAGATTTTTTAGCATTCAATAGTTCTGTTTTAGGTGTACTATTTTCAGAACACACTATTAAAACCTTATCAACTATAGAAGATAAAATAAGTGAATCTGATAAACCATTACATGGAGCACTATCAAATATTATTATATCGTATATCTCACTCATTTTACTCATTAAAACACTATTTTTTCTAGAGTTTAAAAGCTCACTAGGATTAGGAGGACAAACACCTCTTGTCATGACAAACAAACCATTGACACTAGTCTTTTGAATATACTCTTTGACTTTTCCAGGATCCCCTATTAATAAATTAGATAAACCCTTCTTATTATTTACCCCAAATAACTTATGCTGACGACCTTTTCTTAAATCACAGTCGACAAGTAATACTTTTTTACCAGTTTGAGCGAAAGAAATAGCTAAATTCGCACTGACAAAACTCTTTCCTTCACTTGGTAAAGTACTTGTAACAAGCAACGTTCTTATATCTCTATCGACAGAGGCAAACTGTAAATTAGTTCTCAAAGTTCTAATACTTTCACTCGCAAGAGCATTAGGCCTCTCTTCCACAATTAAATCAGTATTACTATTATCTTTTAAAACCTTAGCAATAATAGGCATATCTATCTCTTGTTCTAAATTGTCGCTTAACTTAATAGAATCATCGAAATAAAATCTAATAAATACAATAGCAGCTGTACCAAACACAGAAACAAGTAATGCTAAAGCTATATCTCTTTTTAAAGTGTTATTAGAAACCTCATATGAAATCTGTGCATCATCTATCACACTAACATTGTTAATTTTATATATTTTCTTAATTTCATCACTGAAAACTTCAGCTATATCATTAGCTATCTCAGCTGCCTTTTCAGGTTTTAAATCACTAACTGAAATCTTGAGTATTTCTGTATCTTCTAAAGCCTCTACTTTTATATTCTTAGAAAGTTCAGACACCGAATAATCTAAATTTAAATTTTTAATAACTTTCTTTAAAACTAGTTTACTTTTAATTATTTGACTATAAGTAGATACTAAATTTTGGTTAAGTAAAATATCGCTTTGACTTATCGCTTCAGAAGAGCCAGTTACCGAAGCAGTATCACTTTTAACAAGTACTATAGTCGTATAAGTTGTATACATAGGTTTTTTAAGTACCTTATCATATATAAATGTAAAACTAATTAGTAAAATACTAATAATTATAATTAATAATACATACTTCTTTAAATAATCGAAAAAATCCTTTATATTAATCTCTTCCATAAATCCAACTCCTCATCATAATGATTTTCTTATTCTTTTTATTTTAAACAATGAATTATTCAAATTTAGTACTATGCTTATAATTAACAATACCATACTAACTATTATAACCTTATCTCCGACATCAATCAATACTTTTCTAATCACTTTAGAAAAACTATCAGAAATAATAATAATATTTTTAAAATCTATTCCATCATATATAAACCATCTAAAATATAATAGCATTAAACTACTTGAAAGACATACAACTCCAGAATACCTCTTATGAACCCATTTTCTAATAACAACTAAACATACAATAATAAATACAATAATAAATCCAATAAACATATCTGTATATGTACTAATCTTAGCAAAAGATGAAATAACTCCATCTAAATAACCATATATATTAATTCCATCTTTATATATCTTAACCACACCATCGACGTAAGTTTCTAAAGACTTTTTATCAGTTGCTTCTAAACCTTTTTCTTTTAAATATTCATCTATATTACTATTTAATTTTTTCTTAAGAGAATCAGTATCAACTTTATATTTAGAACCTGTATATATTGAAGCAATAAATCCTTTAATATCAACCTTTATATCTCCATCTTTAAAAATCCCATCTAAAATACTTTTATCTAGTCCAGAAGACATTAAGCTATTTCCCATATCTCGCTTAATACTTTTGGTCACTTCCTCATAATAATTGTTATCCTCTAATTTTTGTAAAACATAATTTTGATTAAAAATAGTAATCTTAAATACAAAAAGTAAAACTAATATAGTTAGTAAAACAGATGAAATAAATCCTAAAATATAACCAACTAACTTCTTAAACTTACGCATCTGTCTCACCTACCCTATGAGCATATACCACAAATCTCTCAGTCTTATGACCGACACCTAAAGGATAACATGTATATAAAATAAGTCTCTCTTCATTATCCTGAATTGGAAAAGCTGATAAATCATTTTCACTGACTATTCTTGTCTCATATATTTGATAATCAAATTTGCCATAATTTAAATCTAAAACAATTTTATCATTATTTCCTAATTCTAAAATTTTTTCAAAATAACCAGGATCATTATGACCCGCTAATATAACAGAACCACCTTCACCAGGAAAATAAGAACCAGCATAATGCCCAATACCATAACTTAGTATTTCCTCATTATCACCGTAATAAAGAGGTAAATCTAAATTAATTTTATCTATTTTAATCGTTCCATACTTAGAGCCATAACTAGGTATACTAGTCATTTTTTTCTGAGCATTATCAAATTTAACTTTTCTATCGTTTTTCGATTCTTTTATTGCCACCGTATTTATAATATTGGTATACTTTCTAATCGTATGATTTAATCCAAAATAAATTATTACTATGAAAACACACACAAATAAAAAGGAAAGTGCCACATAAGTAACAAATGCCTTTCCTTTGAATTTATATTTTTTATGCATTAGCCTTGACATTTCTAACGATTAATACTGTACCAACGGCGGTTACCAATAGTGCTACTGTAGCAATAATATTTAAATTAGAACCCGTATTTTTTACTAATTTACCAATTTCAGCAAATACTGTACCATCTGGATTAAAAACTATAACTTTACCATTTTTAACAGTTGCTTTAATTGAAGTATTAGCAGCAACATTTAAAACATGTTGCTTTAGTTTTTCTTTTAATGATGAAGGTAATTTACTAAAATCAGAAAAATCCTTAATTCCTGAATCTCTCATATCTTTAATAGCAGAATCGATTTCTCCAGCAATATAATCAGCATGAGCTGAAGATACTTCATATAAATCCAAATATCTTTTAGCAAGTACTCTATCTCCATCGCTTAATTGAAATTTATATCCATTAATATCATAAGTAGCAGTTAATTTTTCTAACAATTGACTTTCGCTCATAGCCTTAACCGAACTCACCCCTATAACAACACTTAAAACCAAACATAACACCGTAAATATTTTTATTCTCCTCATAACAAAAATCCTCCTATTTATATTATACAATAATTATAAAATAAAAACAAGCAATAAAAAAACCTTATTTTATAAGGTTTTACACATTTATCTTATGTGTCTTGTTTTATTAAAAGCAGTTATATCGGTATCGCAAAAACGTAAAGTTTTATTTTTGTTTCCTTTTTGCATACTTTTTTTGTTATTAGTCATAACACCAACCTTAATGTCGTTTCTTTTGATAAGCTTAAATTTTACCATAACAATACCTCCTTTTTAACGGACCGTATTATAACACTTAAAAGCAATTATTTCAATCTTTTTTCTAATAAAATTTTTTTCTTCTGTGAATCTTCTATTCTTGAACAGTTACTTGACACTTTCATACAGCAAAAAATAAAGAATAAAATAAACATAAGTAAAATAATTATCATTTTTATCACCATTATTAATATACCTCTCTATATATTATTATTCTAAAAAAAATGATAATTTGCTTTTATATTTTAAATATTATAACTTTTCTATTTCATCTATAGAAAGATTAGTAGCTTGAGAAATATCTTCAATATCAATTTTCATTTTTAGCATCCTCTTAGCTATTTCTATTTTTTCTTTCTGACTTCCCAAAGCTTCTCCTTCACTATAACCAGAGTCATGAGCTTTTTTTTCGGCTTCTTTAATATCTTGTTTGTGACCAAACTCCATAGCTTTTTCATCATCTATGAGTTTAATCATATCTGGATTTTCACATAAATATTCTAATTTCTTAACTACTTTCATAAGCATATTATCTCCTTTGGCTAGCTTACGAAGGTCTTTTATTTTTTTAAATGATAGTATTCCTATCGCTTTTTCAAACCTCGTAAGTTCTTTACCATCAGTATAATACTTTTTATAAACATTTGCCATATTTACGCGATATTTTATCAAATTTTTTTCATCTTCATCTTCTTCTAAACTTTTGATATTAACTCTTTTATAGATTGATATTAATTCATCTTTAATAAATACATTATCGAAATTAATCTGTTCAAAATATTTCTCTTCTCCTATTCTATAGGAGACATTAATAGTCTTTAAAGCTTCATCGTAAAAGTGAGCTTTGTTTCTACTTCTAAGTTTTTTACTATTCTTTTTATTCATTTCTAAATTTATTTTGTTACTGTCAATTTCGATAATAATGTCAGAGACATTTACTTTATCAAATATGGTATTTTTAGTACTTTCAGTATTTACAAATATCATATCATCAATATCGATTATTCTTCCATCGATATTAGAAATTATATAAGCTACATAATCTTTTAAATCCTCATCTTGAATAATACATTTAAAAACTGAATCATAAGTAGCTGGAATAATCTCTCCTTTTTCTTTAAGCTCCTTTATTTTCTTTATTATTTCTTTTTCCAAAATAAATCACCACTTTCCTTTTATGATAAGAAGGAATGCCCTTCTATATATAATCATTCTATAAAAGTTTTGTATTTACTTTTTAATTTTAAAAAAAGTTAGAAAATATTTTCAGTTTTCTAACTTATAATCATCTAAATCAAAACCATTTTCTAAAGCAATCTCAATAATCTCATTATCTGAAGCATTCTGAACCCTAGTCAAATCTATAAGGGCAATCTTAGATACAAAATACATTGCTGAAGTATAATAATCTTCTAAATCTTTTCTAAGTCTATCTATATCCATAAATACACCTACTTTAAGCTGATAATAATATCATTTTTCTTAACTTTTATATCAACTTTATCATCATCGTATAATGACTTAATCACCTGCATAACTCTAAACTTAGATAAGTCTCCCAAATCAAAATCGATACTATCAAATGACTTTGGTCCTTTTTTAAGTAAATTAAGTATTCTTTTTCTATCTACAGCAAATGGATAATCTAAAACTTCATCACTATCATCATACATAACTTCAGTACCATCATTTACTGAAAAATAAGCAAGCTTACCAACTACTTTCTTAACAACTCTTCCCTCTTTAACAAGTAAAGAAAGTAATGATGATAATTTCTGATTAGAATAAATGGATAAACTATCACTTAAACTCATTATTTCCGAAATTGTAAGAGGTTTAGCAAGATATGTTAACTCCTGAACAATATCATCCATTATCTTATTGTTCTCTATTTCATCTTTAGTAATAACTTTATTACTACTTTCATTTAAAATCTCTCTAACCTCTTCTATAAGTTTATTAGGATTAGCTGGGTATGCATAATTTTTATTTATTAACTTCTGACCATCTTCTAAGTCTTCTTCTTCTCTTTCTTTTAATTTTTGAATATCTTTTTCATAATTTCTATCAGCTTCTATTATTTCATTTTCATATTTTAAAATACTTTGAATATTACTATCAACTTCCGATTTTAAACGTTCTTTTTTTCTAAATTTTATAGATGAAAGTCCAGCAAGTTTTTCGTGCTTCTCAGTATTTATATCCTCAAGTCTAGAAATATTTTCCTTTAAATCACCGACAAATAAAGAATGTTCTTCCTTGATTTTTTTCTCTTTCTTTAGATACTTTTCTGCTATTTCCTTACACAAATTTTCTAAAGCTTCCTTCTTAAGTATATCTATCTCTTCGACTTCTTTCGCCCACTCATCTTCACTAATAACATTATCCGTCAAACTATAGATAAAATTATTAATCATATTAGGACCTTTACCAAAATTTCTATTTTTTTCAGTTTGTTTATTTTTATACTTCAAAACATCGGGATGATGATCGTACTCTTCTTTCCAATAATATCTAATTCTAACTACATCATCTGATATATCATAAGAATAAGTACCCAAATCCAAATTAGTTACTCCTTCAGAGGAAAATTCTAAAGTTAAATCAGCAAAAGCATCAAATATCTTATCCATAAAAACTACTACTTCACCGATAAAATTATAATTAGCTCCGTTTTTAACAAACTCTTTAGCCTTTTTATCAATGTCTATTACAATATCTTCAAATCTATCTCCATAACTTCTAGCTGTCTTCTTCAAATTAATCATTTCGACCTTTAAAGCATACTCGGAAAAAATAGTTTTACTATTTAAAGCATCCGCATACTCTTCTTTAAATGAATCCCAGTCCCTCTTTAATCTAGTAAAAATTCTCTCTTTTTCTCTAAAAAATTCTTTTTCATTTTTAGAATCATACACTTTCTTTTCTTCTACTATTTTCTGTATAGGCTCTGCCTTTTCTATTTTTTCATTAATCTGTTCTTCTTTATTATCACTATAATTTTCAATTTTTCTTAAAATATTATTATCAAATATCTTAAAATACAAATCTTGAACTAAAGAAGACGCCTCTTTTAATGTCGTACCTTTTCTAACATTAATTGTTAACTCACCACTATTTTTAATAAATTCATTTAATTCATAATAAATCGGTAATAACTCATCTATAGAGTTATTTTTTCTAGCATGACATATAAATTCATAAGCTTCTTCTAAATATTTATCAAATAACTCTAAACTACTAGTAAGTCTATCTTTAACTTTTCTAGTAAACTCTTCCGTACTTCCACCATTTCTCTTATATCTAAGCACCTCACTTTTAACACCTAAATTAAAAAACACTCTAACATTTTCATCAATAGTCTTAATTTCATTCACATAATCAGAAACAATAAAGCTAACATTATCCACCATATATTTTTCCGCATTTAATTTTACATCGTAAACATTCTTAGGGATAAACTTATTCATAAGAGAAATAGCCATATTCTCCATTTCATTTTTAGACTCATCACCATCTATAACTATTCTAATTTGCTTATACTCACCATTCAAAGGACAAACAAAATAAAAATTATATTGTGAATCAAATCTCATTAAAATCATACATACTTTTCCCATATTCAAATCCACAATTTTAAATTCTGGTTTACCACCGAAAGATAAAAACATCTTATAACCAGCTGTATAAAAAGTAAACTCATATAAAGCCGCACTTACATCATTAATAATATTTTTAATACTACCACTTGGCACATCAAAATAACTAGAAGAATAAATAATAATATGCGCTCCACCATTATCATAATCTTCTTCCTCACCATTCGGTAAATAATAAACAAACTCTCTATTTTCCTTATCAACCTTTATAAAAGAATCAGGAATTTCAATACTATATTTATCATTCTCAAATCTTAAACCCTCATCATATTTAAATTCAAATTCTTCTTTAATATCATTTAAAGAATAATAGGCTTTACCATAATCTAAACTTCTAGAAATAATTCCTTTAGATTTAAGTTGTTGAAGTTCAACCGCAATCTCCTGCCTTCTTACATCCCCAAGCTTATCCTGAATCTCTTCGATGGAAAGCTTACCACCTTTAAGAAGTCTCAATATCTTTTCTTCCATAATATCCCTCTTTAAAACATTATAACACGTTTATCCACAAGAAAAAAAGTTATTAAATATAATACATTAATAACTTTACAAACTTTCTCTTCTTTTCATAATCCTCTTATATATAACATTAAATACTAAACAACCTATAATAGCTCCAAAAGTATCAATTAAAACATCACCAAACTCTCCAGATCTATCCATAACAAAAGTCTGATGCCACTCATCTGTACACGCATATATAAAACATATAATTATACTTATGATATTACATAATAATAATTTATTTTTCTTAAACACACATACAACACTATTTACAAAATTAGCAAGCACAAAATAAACAGATGCATGAGCTAATTTCCTAAGTGGTTTATTATATTTAGTAACTAGCTTCTCTACCTCTTTATCGGATTTATCTTTATAAATAAAAACAATAATACTTCTAACTATCCCCTTACTCGCATTATTAGAATTATCTGAAGAAGCATCAGAAAAACTATAGATAATTACCATCCATATTAAAATAAACAAAATAGACAAATATAAAAGTACTTTGTTTTTCATCATAGCCTCCCCTTAACTATATTCATTTTAAACTTTTATAATATAAAAATCAAGAAAAAAATTCTGACAAAAAATCAGAATATTAATCTCTAGCAAATAAATCTCTAGTATAAACTCTCTCTTTAATTAACTCTACATTCTCATCCATTCTATTTACTAAAACTAAATCAACTTTTGTCTCAAATTCAGCAAAATGTTCTATAACTTCACAACCATTAAATTCTTTATCCTTTAATGTTGGCTCATAAATAACAACTTTAATATCATTAGATTTTAATCTATCAATTACCCCTTGAATAGCAGAAGCTCTAAAATTATCAGATCCACTTTTCATAGTTAATCTATATACCCCAACACATTTAGGATTTCTTTTAATAATCATATCTGCAATATGATCTTTTCTAGTATCATTAGATTTAACAATTGCTTCAATTAAATTTTGTGGAACACTCTCATAATTAGCAAGTAATTGTTTAGTATCTTTAGGTAAACAATAACCACCATAACCAAATGAAGGATTATTATAATGATCACCTATTCTTGGATCTAAACAAACACCATCTATAATATCACCAGTATCTAAATCTTTCATTTCAGCATAAGTATCTAATTCATTAAAATAAGCAACCCTTAAAGCTAAATATGTATTAGCAAATAATTTAACAGCCTCAGCTTCAGTAGCTCCCATAAACAAAGTAGGAACATCTTCTTTTAATGCAGCCTCTAATAATAAATCAGCAAACTCATGAGCCTTATCTCCTCTATCTCCAACTATAATTCTAGATGGATATAAATTATCATATAAAGCCCTACCTTCTCTTAAAAACTCTGGTGAAAACATAATATTATCTATATTATATTTATCCTTCATACTTTCAATAAACCCAACAGGAATAGTAGACTTAACAACCATTGTAGATTTATTGCCAATACTAAGAACCTTTTCTATAATATCTTCAACACTACTAGTATCGAAAAAACCATGTTCTTCATCATAATTAGTAGGTGTACTAATTATAACTAATTCAGCATCTTCAAATGCTTCTTTAAAATCTAAAGTAGCTTTTAAATTTAAATCCTTTTCTTTAAAATATTTTTCAATATATTCATCCTTAATAGGACTAATCCTATTATTAATCATTTCTACCTTCTCAGGTATAACATCTAAAGCCATTACTTCATTATTCTGAGCAAGTAATGTAGCTAAAGAAAGCCCCACATATCCTGTTCCTGCAACTGCAATTTTCATTTGTTACTACCTTCTTTCACATTTATTGCCTTATTTATAATTTTATCTATCATATCAATTATATTCATAAAATGTTTTTTTAAAACAAATTCAAAGAAGTTACTTATCTTTTTTTCAACTGTCATTTTTCTTATTAGTTCAATTAATGAACATAATACAAATACTATAATTATACTTAATATCATATGTACTAGTAAGTAATTACTATTAATATAAATATTTTCCTTTAAAATATTTATCCATAAAACATTTCGAATTAAGTAATTATCATGTATTAGATATATCCCTAAAGTGGTAGAAGAAATGACATTTATTACTTTGCTACTCAACTTTTTTTTGTTTTAAAAAATGTTAAATAGGGAAATTGAAAACAAAATACTGATAATTTTTGGCCTTCTAAAAAAGTAGGTGGATTTGCGACTTATAAATGTGTATTTTAGTCCAGTCAGGTCAAATAAGAAGACAGAGAGTAACAAAAAAACCGTGGTTGAGATAAATATTATTTTATTAGTTTTTTGATTTTTAAATATATTATTTTGATATCTTTTTAGGTATGCTCCTATGGAATAAAACATAATAAACTGAATTAATTCGTTGGCGTAATATCTATTTGTATTTAATGTACTTAAAAAGGAAAAAATGAATAGTGAAATTAAAATGAATATCAGGTGATCTTTTCGTTGGCATGCCTGCAAAAACTTATTAATATACGGAATAAAAATATACAAAATTATATATACAGACATAAACCAGTACATTTCAAATGAAATTGGAAATAAATTTTTAATAAACTGTTTAGTAGAAAAACTTTCTATTCCAAGTATAATAAACAATGTATATATGGTTAATGAATAAAACAATACTTGACTTACCAATAAAAATAGTTTTTTAATTTTAAATGGTTTACTAGAATCAATGCTAAAATATCCGGTAATTAAAACAAATATTGTCACACCTATATCTCCTAAAATTGTAATTTCAAGTATATATCTATTAAATCCTAAGGGTAATGAAAAAGTATTTATTTTATTATGCACATTATAATGAGACATAATTATCATTATCATAGAAATAATTCTCAATAATTCAATATTAGAATTTCTTTCAGTTAATTGCTTATCGCTAGCTTTATTATCACATAAATAAATTGTATTTTGTCTCATAGTGTTATTCACCTCGATTTCTTTATTTTTGAAATAATTGAAGAACTCTTTTTTAAGAATAGTTGCTTAAAGAAAACATAATTATCAGTTTTTTTGAATATTAAATATATGAATAAATTTGGTAAAATCAAACATACAATACTTTTAATCAAAAGATTTATATATATATTCTGGCTGTTTATTTGCATGCACACTAAATACATTATGCCTAATAAAACTAAAAATAGTAGTAAGTAACCAGCTGTTTCTTTAATAAAATCAAAATATTTTCTTTTGAATAAATTTTTATAAACAAATTTCGGATAACTATAAATCCATAAGGTCAAACTACTTATTAATGTACCAATAAACACACCTGGTAATCCTATTAGCATTACTAAAATAATAGAACAAACAATGTTAATAATTGATTCAATTATTGGTACATATTTATTCTCAACACATATACCAGCTCCACTTAAAAAAACATCATTACAACTTCTCATAATTTTTTGGTATAAATTAATTACTAAAATAAATAGTGTTGTTGTTGGTAATAAATATTTTGCACCAATCCATATTGTTATGAAATCCTCCATTAATACTAATACACTAACACAGCAAAACACTGAAATCCAATAATTTGCAAATCTTATTTTTTTGTATGTATCGAATAACTTTTTTGGACCCGATTTAACTAATAAATCTCCAACGCTTGCAGTTATGGATGATATAAATTGAGAAAATAATAAAAATACTTGAGTAATAATTAAATTGTAATTTGAATATATTCCAACTGAATATACACCAAGAAATTTTGAAATAACAATGTTATCGGTTCCATTAATGACCGCTCCACCAATTGTATGTAAAAACTGCGCTCTAACACGTTTAAATACATCTTTCTTTGTATCTGAGTCTAAATTTTCTACTTCTTTATCTTTGATAAATGGATATAATTTATTAGCATATATACTGATAATTATATTTTCTAATAAAACAAATGCAATTTTAATGATAAGGTATAAATAATAGTTTTTAGTATATAACAATATTAAAATTTGGAAAACATTAAAAGTTAAAATGTATCCAATGTGTATAATATTAATCACATAATTCTTTTGATAGGCGTATAATATTGATCTTTTATATGTTAATAAATAGGAAAAAACTGTTTGTATTAAGAATAAAAAATAAACAAATTTAAAATTGAGATCTAAAGACACATCTCCAATGAATATATGAATAAATGGTAATAAAATCATACCTGCCAAAAAAATTGTAAGTGCAATCCATCGATATGCTATCTTATAGAATTTTAAGAGAATTTTTATTCTTTCCTTATTATCCTCTGCAATTGGTTTATAAAGATGATAAACAATCGTACCACCTATTCCTAACTCAGCAATGCTTAAAATCGAAATTATATTCGTAAATAAACCGTTTACTCCTAAATATTCACTACCCAAAATATTTATAAAAAATTTTTGAGCTATAAATCCTACTAGTATTGATACTACACTAGTTAATACACCAATTAGGCTATTTTTTATTGAATTCTTTGTTCTCATTAGTTTGACCCCCTTCAATAGCTTTTAAAAAATTGGTAAAATAGTTTTTACTATTAAATTCTTCTGTCCCTAATAATTTTTTATAGGATAGATTTTCTAAGTCATGTCTTAGAGGATCATCTGTTATAATTTTTTTCATTGAATTATACAAGTTTTCTACAATTCTTTTGTCGTTGTTAATTAGTATAGAGCATCCTTCTAAGGGTTCTATTAAGCCTCCTGATTTTGTGGCGATAATGGCTTTTTGCATTGCCATTGCCTCTAAGGCAACCACACCAAATGGTTCCTGCCAAGTTGATGGAATAACAACACAATTAGCTAGCGATAATATGTTAGGAATGAAATTGTGATCTACAAATCCTGTGAATATTATTTTGTCAGTGTATGATTTTGAAATTGAATATAACTGTTTTTCATAATTTGATAATTCTTTTTTCCCAAACCACCCTTTACCTACTATCAACAATTTTACATTGTCATATGAATTAGCTATCTTTGTAAAAGCTTTTATTAATTCCATGACCCCTTTTTCTTTAGTAATTCTTCCGCAGAAATAGAAAATAAAATCATCATCATTAATTTTATGGTTCTCTTTAAAGGCTTTTTGCCATTTAAAATCAATATTGTTATAATTAAAAACGTCTAAATCTACGCAATTATATAATACTTTATTTTTTTCGCTTTCTAAAATCTTGTTCATTTCTCTCTGTAAATATTTACTTACACTAAGCGTGCATATACAGTTACTAATTATTTTCCTTATTATATATTCTGGACGCCCATCATCTAAATTATTATGCAGATGATATATCATGTTTTTATTCATTTTAAGGCTGTTAAATACAACGGCATTGTTTTCAACTATTGTATAGTCGTATTTTTTGTGTTTAATTTTATACTTTACTACTAGTCCAAATTCCGAAATTAAATATTCTTTATTTCTTAATATTTTTCTAAATAATAAATGTTTAGCTTTTTTTATCATTGTATAAATACGCTTTGATTTTAAAGGAATTTCGATAATGCGACAATAATTATATTTTATGTTTTTTAATTTGGGATTTTCTACTGTATACAAGTCAATCATGAATTTTGGGTTCTTTTCATTTGCTATAACAAGTTCTTCTATCAAAACTTCAACTGCTCCACCTAATACGGCTGGAACTGGTAAAAAACCAGGAGTTATAATTGCGCATTTTTTCATTGAAAATCACTTTCTTTCATTTTCATATATATTTTTGGAAATAATGTAATAAAAAGTATTTTTAGTTTATTCTTAACCTTAGATTTTTTTAATAAAATATCTTTAATATACATTTTATATCTTTTTTCAATTTGTTCATCATTTCTTACATATATATTTTTTTCTTTAAAACATTTGTAAGAAATCATGAACTCAACCTTTTTATCTTCTGCATATTTAAAATTATTAAGTAATTCTATAATCTGTATATAAGCATAAAATTTTGTCAAATCTGAATCAAATTTTTTTACCGCTGAGTTCTCATTTTGAAAGTAATAGTATAAAGGTAAATTACAGTAATAGTAATTGATATTTTTTTTACATGCAATACGGTAATTAAACAGAAGGTCTTCACACATCGTTATTGTTTTATCAAATTTAACTCTATTTAGCAATGCTTTTTTATATAGTTTATTCCATAAATACCCTTTAACATTATTATAAAATATTTCGGTTAAAAAATCATTTTGAATATCATCAGTTATTCCAATTTTTTTAATATTATGATTAGTAATATAATAATTGAAAACTATTATATCATAATCTTTATTGTTTTTCATTAATGTTTTAAAACAATCTTTATCTAAATAGTCATCAGAATCAACAAAAGATATATAGTCACCTTTTGCTATTTCTAATCCTTCATTTCTTGACTCTGATACCCCTTTGTTTTCTCTATCTATTAAAACAATTCTCTTATCTTTTTTCTTCCATTTCTTACATATATCTAAACTTGAATCAGTAGAACCATCATTAATTAAAATAATCTCTAAGTTCTTATAAGATTGATTAGATATAGAATCCAAGCATTTATCCAAATATTTTTCCGAATTATAAATTGGAACAATAACACTAATTAATGGCATAATATCACACCTACTTTTTAACTTAAATCATTTATTACTTTTTCCCATTGTTTTATTATTTCATCAATGCTAAATCTTTCACAATCTATATAAGCCATGTCGCTCATTTGTTTTAATTTATCATCATTATTTATCAAATATAAAAGCTTTTTTTCATACTCTTTGTTATCTCCATAAGGAATGAGATATCCATTTCGATTATCTATTATAATCTCTGATGGTCCAGTAAAACAATCATACGAAATTAAAGGAATGGAATGCTGCTGAGCCTCTAGTAACACCATAGGAAACCCCTCAAATCTAGAGGTCATTACAAATATTGAGGCTTTATTGTAATACTCTTCCATATTTTTGCAAAACCCTGGTAATATAACATTTTTTAGTTTTTTATCTTTGACTATTTTTGAAATTTCTCCAAATTCTTCACCACTACCACATATAACCAGTTTCCAATCTTTACTTTTAGTTTCAATTTTTTCCCAAATAATAATTAATTCTTGAAAATTTTTTGCATAGGTAAATCTTCCTGATGATAACACTATTTTTTGTTTATGTGATTTTTTTTTCACTGACTCACTAATTGGATTATATATATTAACTATTTTGTTTTTAATTTTTAAATTCTTTTGATATTCCTTTAAATCAGCTTTTGTTAAAACAACTATATAATCCGCATATTTAGCAGATAATTTTCTTGCATAGTCTCTATTTTTGACCCCATTATTACTTCTAAAATTGAAATGCTCCCAAGAGATTATTTTAGATTTTAAGATTCTTTTTATAGGTAATGTATAATTTGCAAGAAGTACATCTACATTAATAATAATATCCTGATGATGTTTTTTGTTAAAGTTTATTAATTCAATAAAAGGCATTATTTTCCTAGATAAAAATCCCTTATATTTTTCTAAATGCAAACTATAAAATTTGATTCTTTCGTCAAAATCAAAAGATGGCTTAGCACCATTTTGATAACTAAGAATAGCAATATTATATCCCTTTCTAGTAAGCTCATTTGCTATTAATAATGTGACTCTTTCTGTTCCTCCAGTTTTAGATATATCTCCAGAGAAAAAACATATATTCTTCATAACTCAGCTCTCCTTAAATACCGCTGGATTTATATTTGAATGTGAATTGTTGTTACTAATTTTTTTTGCAGGAACACCAGCTATTGTTATCCCTGGATCATTAAATGAGTTTACTACAACTGCCCCAGCACCTATACAAATATCATCAGCAATACTTATATTACCAATTATTTTTGCACCAGATCCTATAAATACATTGTCACCTATTATAGGGGCTTTAGAACTACCATTAGTTGCTCCTATAGTAACGTTTTCCTGTATTCTGCAATTCTTGCCAATTTTGGTATTAGAATTTACAACAATGGTCCCATAATGAGCTATACTAAGACCTGGACCAAAGGTATTAATTGGAATACTAAAGCCTAACTTAATAGACCATCTATGATACAGAAAATGATAAAACATTTTTCTAATCTTTTTAAATTTGACATCTACGTTTGAATAATACTCATATTTTCTAAAAACAATTTCAAATTTCCAAATCTCATCTGTGAAAACTTTTGGATACTTTGTATACTTTCTTAATGCAATTTTATCTCTTTCCAAATATAATTTTAAATCTTGTTTTGAATTAATCATTTCTTCAACTCCTAAGCCTAATACTTTTTATTTTTGTATTAAAACAAATAATTATTCCATTATTTCATTTATTAGCAAAGTATACTTTTCAACAGAATTTTCTACATTAAATTCATTGCCTCTTTTTATTAATTTATTTCTATTTAATTTATGAGAATCTCTTAAAGAATCATCTATAGCTTTAATTAAAGATTGTTCATCATTAACAGGCACTAACTTACCATACTTGCCATTTTCTAATATTTCCTCAGGGCCTGTTGGACAATTTGTGCTTACAATTTCACATCCACACGATAAAGCTTCAATTAAAACTGTTGGTAAACCTTCATAATTGGATGATAAAACAAATAAATCAGCAGCTGATAAATAAGAATATGGATTATTAACAAATCCGTGCAAGTCAACAGTTTCATTAAGTCCTAAATCATTTATTTGATTTTCCAAATTCTTTCTTAATTTCCCTTCTCCTAGAATAATAAGTTTGGTGTTTTTATACTTCAATTTGCTAAAAGCATTGATCAAAAGTTCATGATTCTTTTGCTCTGTAAGTCTCCCTATAGTAACTATTGTTTTATATTTTCTACTCTTTTGTAACCAAGGATGATTGCAAATTTCAAGAGATTTTTCAATAACTTCATTATTAATTACAGGATTATAAATTGTAACAAGCTTACTCCTATTAACATTAAAAACGTTGACAAAATCCTCTTCAGCACCTTTAGAAACAAATACGATTTTTTTAATATCATTCAAAGTATGAGTAAACAACTTTTTTTTTAAATTAAATAATGTTATTCTTTCCTGCGAAATAGTATTATGCATTATAACTACTAGCTTATTCTTGTTTTTCATTAATTTATTTGTAAAAGCAGCTAACAATCCCATACTAAATGTAACAGCAAATACTATATCAAAATTACTTTTAAAAACCTTACGAATTTTAAAAATTGATATCATGTTCTTTATAATTTTATTCTTACTATCATTATTTAAATCAATAACATCTATATCATCAGATAAATTATTCAATACTTTTTCTGTAGATTCTCGAACAAAAACGGTTATTTTATAACCATTTTTTGATAATTCGTTAGCAAGTCTTATTGTAACATTTTCAGCCCCATTACCACTGAGTCTATGAATTATAAATGCTATTCTTTTCATGATTATCAACATCCTTTTTAAAACTATTTAAAGCTAAACCTACTAAAATACCTAATATTATATTTTGTGGATTACTATTAAAACTTGGAGCTCCAAAAGACTCACAAACAGTTTGAATAAGTGCTAGACCTGCTATTGTACAATATATAAATGATAAGTTATCATTAATAGTAGTAGACTTTTTTCTTAATAAAAAATATAACTTAAAAATATATATAACATATACTATTAAACCTAAAAATCCAGTTTCACCTATTATTGCAGGCCAAAATGTATCAGTTGCAAAAAACGGCATGTTTGGATATAATCCATAAATTTTTGTCATACCATACTTATAATAATATTCACTATAATTAACTCGTGCTTCCCACGAACCATATTTACCAAAGCCAACACCTAAAGGGAAATACTCTTTCATTATTCTTATCCCATTATCATTAAGACTTTGTCTTGCTGTAACAGTATCTGATTCTGCAATATATGTATCATATGTATATAAGAGCTGCTCCTTAAAAATAAACAAAATCATAAAAGAAATCATTACAGCAAGCAATATTTTTTTGATATCTATTTTATATCTAAATATCATCTCAAATAATACAATCGCAAGAATGGCAATAAAAACTTTGGTTTTAAAAGAAAATAAGGAAGCAACTAAAAAAATTAAGGTATATCTTTTATCTTCACCTTTTTTAGTTATTAAATATTCAGAATAATAGATAATAGCAAGCAATAACATAAACCAACCAAAAAAGCCAGCATGGAAAAATAGCGATGTAACAGATACAAATCCCTTTCGATATACAATTGTAGCAAATGTAAATATTTTAGAATATATGTTCGGAAAGACAAAATTAAATATTCCTATTAAAAGAACTACCCATCCCCAAAATTTTAAACTTGAAATAAAATACAATCTTATCTTTTCACTAACAAATATAATCATAAGTGATATTGTTAATAATATAAACTTATTTGCTGTAAAAGTTGCCATCAACAAATTTTTAATATTATAATTACTATTTATTAAACATGATATAATCCCTAAAAAACAAAAACAAATCATTATAAATATAAAAACAGAAGTATTTTTAGGTATTTTTTTTCTCTTAAGTACTGTTGCAATCATAGATATTACTAAAACTATAATAAATATTTCATCAAATAATTTAAGAAATCCTATATTAAACATTAAACAAAGAGACTCTTGAAATAGAAGTATAGCAACTATCAAATACATAACAATTTTTGGAATATTAATAGTTTTTTTCTTTAACATATTATCACCTTTAAATCACATAGCTTTGATTATCATCTTTTTTCATTTGTTCTTTTTTTTCTTTAGTTATTTTTCCTTTTTTTGTAAAACTTAAGTCATAACTTTTTGAATTTTTTAATAAATTATCTTGTTCTTTTTTATATTCGTCTAAACTTTTTATTTTATGGGCTAATACGCCACCATAAACATAATTAGATTCTAATTTTCCCTTAACTACACTACCTGCAGCAATAACAACATTATTTCCTATTCTTGTACCTGGCAAAATTATACTTTTAGCACCTATGAAAACATTGTTCCCTATTATTACTTTCCCTATTTTAGAATAACCAATAATTTTTTTTGTACTACCGTCATGACATAAAACTAATGTGTCAGGAGCTATTGTCACATTATCACCTATTTCAATCATCCAAGGAAATGAAGAATCAATAAATGAATTTCTTTCTAATTGAAAGTTTTCACCAACTATTAAACCTTCCTTTTTCCATTTATTAATTCTAATTCTATTTATTATTTTATTAAACATTTTTTCATCCTCACAAATCTTTATAAATATCTATAACCATTTTAAAAAATATGTTGTTTGAAAACTTTGTTTCACATATTTCAATTGAATTATTGCTTAAATTATTCCACTCATTTTTTTTAAGTTTTATTATTAAGTCTAACAACTTTAATAACTCATCAATATCCCCAGGTTCAAACAAAAAACCATTTTCATTATTTGCTATAACTGATGGAATATCTCCTACATTTGTTGAAATTACAGGAACACCATAACTCATAGCTTCTAAAATGGACATTGGAAGCCCTTCATTATAAGATGGCAAAATCATAAACTGACTTTTAACTAATAATTCTTCTTTTTCTTTTGAACCAATCCACCCTAAAAACTTAACTTTATCATTTAAATTATATCTATTAACCAATTCTTTTAGATTACTCTCTTCTTCACCCGTTCCTGCAATTAACAATTGGTAATTTTCACCATCTAACTTGTAAAGAGCTTCTATTAAATCATGGATGCCTTTTCTTTTAATTAGTACCCCAAGAAATAACAAAGTTTTTTTTGAATTATATTTAGTTTTTTTATTAGGTATATTTACACTATTATTTAGAATAACTACATTAGATTTTGGTTCTATTTCTTTTATAACCTTACTCCACCTATCCCCTAAAACAATAAAAATATTACTGCTAATTAATAATTTTTTTATCTTTTTCTTCTTAATATCATCAACCGAATCATACCATTTTTTAAACTCTGAGCCATGTAAATGAATTATATTTTTTATACGAAACTTAATTGCAAGTTTTTGAATATAATAAGCTCTAGTAAAGCTCCCTTTATAGCTCATATGAACATGAATTATATCAGGTTTTATTAATATACAGTAAAGAAAAATTCTTATATAAGCTATAATAAAAAATAAGATTTTAATTATATTAGATTTATCTATATAGGTTGAAATAAATTTAAATTCTATATTATTTTTTTGCCAATCAAACTCTTTAAATTGGTTTATTACAGTAGTTATTCCACCTTTTACTGATTCATGATTTCCTACCATCAAAACTTTTATCATAAAACTTCACCTAATTATCAATAAAATTTTCTATACTTTCTATTATTGCAGTATTAGAAACATATTTACTATATTTTTTATTTTCAATATTTAATAGAGATTTTTCTAAGTCATCTATATTATAACAAGGCTCTATAAACTTTAAATTTCCAAATTCTTTAATCAATTGAACCTGATGGTCATCAACATGTTCACCATACTTAGAAAGTCTTGGAACACCTATTACCTTTTTACATTTTTTCACAGAATTAACTATCACACCAGTTCCAGCATGAGTAATCACAACATCAGCTTTATCAATTTTATTATTAAATTCTTCTTGCGTCATAAAATCAACATACTCATAATACTTAGGTTTATAGTCACTCACACCTACTTGAGCAAAAACTTTTTCTTTAATAGTTCCATCTTCAACTAACTCATCAATTTTTTTTAATAATCTATTAAATTGAAACTTTTGAGAACCAACAGTAACAAAAATCATTAATAAATACCCCCTTTATAAATAGCATCGGGATAAAATTCTAACATTGATTCCCATTGAACATAAAATTGATCTGCTATATGATTTTTATATATAAGTTTTCCAGTCATCGTTGGTCTATTTATTTTAGCAAAACTTTCTATATAAATTACCTTCTTTTTAAAAATATGTCCTATATAAAGCATAGGAATAGTTGCAAGAACACCAGTACTTATAATAACATCAGGTTTTTCCTTCATAAAAATATATAATGATTTAAACAAAATACAAATCATTTTAAATATAAATAAAATCTCTTTTCTATTAACTTGTTTAACAAAATATTTTATTTTTTTATCATTTTTATTATATTTGGTTTTCTCTGTAACAATAAAAATATTATTATTTTCTTCTAATTTTCTAAGCATCAATAGTTGTTCAAAATGTCCACCAGATGAAGATATCAAACATATTCTTTTCTTTCGAGTATTTTTTTTCAATCAAACCACCAGCTCTATGTCCCTATATCAATTACCTTTAATAAACACAAAATTATCATAACCCTCGAGTTCTGATAATCTATATTCTTTTAATTTAACATCATAATAATCATTCATATTATCCAAACCAATTAATGTTATATCTTTAAGCTCTTTTAATAACCTTTTACACAAATTAGATCCGATAAATCCACTTGATCCAGTTACTAATATTGTTTTCCCACTTAAATTTATTTTTTCCACAGTAAAACACCTACTTCGCACCTTTACATTTAAAAACAACTTTAAATGTTCTAAAAAATATTTTAATATCCATACTAAAACCATAGTTTTGGGAATAATATTTTTCAAGTTCTAATCTGTAATCAAAAGTAACTTCACTTCTACCACTTACCTGCCAGTAACCAGTAATTCCAGGTTTAGTACTTACAATAATATCAAAGTCTTCTCCCATATCCTCTTGCTCACGAGGTAAATATGGCCTATTACCTATTAGTGACATATCACCTTTTAAAACATTAATAAGTTGTGGAAGTTCATCGATTGAACATTTTCTAATTACCCTTCCCATCTTAGTTATTCTAGGGTCATTTTTTAACTTTTTATTTTTTTTATATTCTCTCGCAAGTTTTTTATTCTTTTTCAATAATTTCGTAAGTACTTCATCAGCATTAGGAACCATACTTCTAAATTTATAGAAATTAAACTCTTTACCATTTTTGCCTATTCTAGTTTGCGTAAAAAATATTGAATCAAAATCTTTATTAAGCATATAAACAATTTTAATTACTAAAGCTATTGGTACTAAAAATGCACACCCAATTATAGATACAATAATATCAAATATTCTCTTTACAAATAAATAAATATATGTTTTGACAGGTACAAACACATTTTTTTCAGATTCAACTTCTATACTAATACCATCATTCATACTAACTACTCCCAACCCACATATGTAAACTAGTGTATACTATCCAACTCTGATTATATCACAATAATAAACTAAATTCAATCATTCAACTATCGCATTTCCACACACAATCATCTTAATTACTTTGAATTTTAATAAAAAAAGTAATTATTATAAATTAAAAAAAGATTATTTTCATAACCTTTTGGTTATATTATAAATAGTGTTGGTGAAGAAAATTACTAATGCTATTTTTGGTATAAAAAAGACATGTAGTTTGATACAATGTAATTGTCTACAAAAAACATTGAAAGGATCTGAACCACATGTCTATAAATAATTATATATTAAATTTACTAAATATTAAAGATAAAAATATATTTATTTCTGAAAAAATTGAAATCAAAAAGATTAAAGGTATAAATTATAAAGTAATTGAAGGTATTTTATCTTATATTCCTGAATATTGTCCTAATTGTGGCTGTATTAATGAGAGTCACAACGATATTATTGCTTGGGGATTTAGAAGAAATTGTAAAATTAAAATACCAAACATTTCTAATTGTAAAAGTCTGCTTATTCTTCACAAGAAAAGATATCTTTGTAAACATTGTAATAAAACCTTTATTTGTGAAACTAATTTAGTTGATAGAAATAAAAATATATCTAATAATACTGAGCTTCAAATAAAGATAGAACTTATGAAAAAACAATCAGAAAAAGATATAGCTGAAAGAACTGGTGTCTCTGTTTCTAAAATTGATAGAGTTTTAAATAATATTTCTTCTCATACTATTTTAAGACATGAAAATCTACCAATTAATATGAACTGGGATGAGTTTAAGGCTACCAAAGATACTAAAGGTAAAATGGCTTTTATTATAACTGATAATAACTCTGGTAATATCTTTGATATTAATGATTCTAGAAGAAGTATTGATTTAGAAAAGTATTTCAGAAGATATTCTAAAAGACAAAGAGATAAAGTTAAACTTATATCTACAGACTTCTATTCTGGATATATTTACTTAGCTAAAAAACTATTTAAAAAGGCTGATACTGTTATTGATAGATTTCATATAGTTACTCAGGTTTATGTTGCTTTAAACATTACCAGAGTTAAACTATGTCATAAAGACAATTCTAATTATAATAAACTTAAATATTATTGGAAACTTATTTTAAAAAACAAAAATGATTTATCTGAAAGAAAATTTTATTCAAAACATTTTCGTAAATATATCTCTCAGAAAGATATTGTTACTTACTTAATTAATACTGATAAAACACTTAAAGCTACCTATGATTGTTATCAAGGTATTATTAATTCTATTAAAAATAAAGATATCAAAACTTTTAAAAATATAATTTATAACAATAACAAAAATATTTCTCTTAAAATGAAACAAGCTTTTAAATTATATAAAGACAACATTAAATATATCGAGAATTCTTTTAAATATGACATTAATAATGGAAGAGTTGAAGGAACCAATAATTTAATTAAAGCTATTAAAAGAATAGCTTTTGGATATAGAAAATATGATCATTTTATTGCCAGAGTTTTCTTAATTAAAGGTATTATAAAAGGATGATTTTCATCATCCTCCTATTGTTCAATTCATTTATCAAATTTATTGTCCACCAACACTATTTGACAAAGAACCAACCTTTTTATTATAAATCACTCATCAAAACACTTAATAGTTCTTGATTATTTTTAACAGATTTAAATGTAATTTTTTTATTATTATCTTTCGAATCAATAATTACAGCAATACCATGTTTGGGATAAACCTCGACAGTTCTATAATCATTTATTTCTTTTTTATTTTCTGAAGTATTAATAATATTGTATTCACATAATGTTGGGCCTATTTTTTTATCCATTTCAAGGAAATATGATGTAACACCTAGTGAAGCTAAATTATAGGCAGTAGGACCATCAAAAATCGATAAATCAACAGATAAGTTTTGACTAATTATACTACCATAGAAAAATTTGATAGCTGGACCTAACTTAATAGCAGCATTAACAAAACTTTCACTTACCCCAATTTTTATCATCTTCGAAATATCTTCATTAGTAAAATTAGGATACCTCTGATCAAACTTAATTAATGGTAAGTCGCTTTCTTTATCAAATATTAAGGTTTTATACACCTCTTTTCCTTCTTCAAAAGGCAAGGTAAATGAAAAATCATCAGGTACATACTCTGTGCACCATTTAACATATTCATATAATTTATTAATAGTTATATCGTTTAAATTTAATCTCTCTAAGTAATAATCATCTTTATCTTCAACGGCAAATGTTGAATCTATCAAATTATTTGTATATATCATTCTATTTGAACCTTGTAAATTTGGATTATTAGTAATAATATAATTTGATTTTACAATAGGTTCTATTACATTTTTTAACTCTAATGAAGGATTATCTAATGATCCTAATTTTTTCTTAGCTAAATTATCATTACAATTTGCCTTCATTTTCTCATCTACCGATATATCCATATTTAAAGGCATCAGTCCATCTGTAATAACAAATAAATCATGTTTAGATAAAAATAAACCATTCCCAATAACACTTTTATTTCTTTTCTTGTATACTTTCAAGTCAATAAACGGACTTATAAATAATATCAATAAAAACACTCCAAATGAAGAAAAATAGATTATTGGACTAATTATTTCATCTTCATATAGCTTAGATAATATAACTTCAACAATTATCCCATACATAATAATACTTGTAATTAAATCCATTTTTGTAAATCGTTTTTGTTTTAAAACTATAAATGGATATGCCAACATAACACCTGCAATAAACACAATTATTATCAAAAATCCATATAATAAAATATATTCCATTTAAAACACCCCATTTTTATTAATTACAATTAATCAACCTCTACAATATAGTCGCACAATCGATTTCTATTGCTAAATATTTTTATTTAAAACATAATTATCATAAAATAGTCTTATATTATTTATCACATTATACCAATTAAGTATCTATTTTATTTCCTTTAATATTTTATAACAATCTCTCGCATAACCATCTATTTCCTTTTGATGGTCTTTAATAAAAGGAAGCTCAGTCATAAACTTATCCACATAATCTTTTGGAAGTTCATAGTTAACTTCTTTAATATTACGAATAAAATATTCATCAAATTTTTCACCTTTTTGAACATCTAAATAAGGGTTATATACTTTAGAGTTTTGAGTAACCGACTCCTTAAGTTTATTGATAATAGAAGTTACATCACTTACTTCTTCAGTATCTAGTATGACATATAAATATAGAAAATAAAAGAAATATTCATCAGTTTCATATTCAAGTTTTAACCCTTTCGCATTCTTCTTAATTTCATCCATTAAAGTTGAAAGTAAATTATCAAATCCACTCATACCTTCCTTAATAGATGAAAGCTTAGAAATTATTTCATTCTTCTCTTCTTCAATATTTTTAAGTTCTTTAGAGGCATTCTTCATTGATAACTTACTAAGTATTTTACTTAATCCAATTCCTATAAAAGCACCTATTATTAAAATTAAAATAATCATCAAAGCTACATTTTTAATATTTAACAAAAACTTCAAAACTAAAAATGTTAGTAAATAACCTATCAAAGTACATATCTCCTCAGGTATATTTAATTTACTACTTTTAATAGCTTTATCTACTTTAGAAACTGTCATACTAATCTCCTTGATATATTTACCTCTTTCGTTCAAAGCCTCTTTATAAACTGGATGACATTTAATATAAACCATAAGTAAATAATACTTTATATTCTTTCCAATGTTTTTCTTCATTCTACTATTCATACCAACACCTCTTCTCTATCATAACATATTTTCTTAAAATTTTTTAAAATAAAAAAAGTAAATCCAAAACTTTTATAGAATGATTATATATAGAAGGGTATTCCTTCTTATCATAAAAGGAAAGTGGTGATTTCATGGGAAAAGAAATAATAAAGAAAATAAAGGAGCTTAAAGAAAAGGGTGAGATTATTCCAGCTACTTATGATTCAGTTTTTAAATGTATTATTCAAGATGAGGATTTAAAAGATTTTGTAGCTTATATAATTTCTAATATCGATGGAAGAATAATCGATATTGATGATATGATATTTGTAAATACTGAAAGTACTAAAAATACCATATTCGATAAAGTAAATGTCTCTGACATTATTATTGAAATAGACAGTAACAAAATAAATTTAGAAATGAATAAAAAGGATAGTAAAAAACTTAGAAATAGAAACAAAGCTCACTTTTACGATGAGGCTTTAAAGACTATCAATGTCACCTATAGAATAGGTGAAGAGAAATATTTTGAGCAGATTAATTTCGATAATATATTTATTAAAGATGAATTAATATCAATCTATAAAAGAGTCAATATTAAAAGTTTAGAAGAAGATGAAGATGAAAAAAATTTGATAAAATATCGCGTAAATATGGCAAATGTTTATAAAAAGTATTATACTGATGGTAAAGAACTTACGAGGTTTGAAAAAGGGGTAGGAATATTATCATTTAAAAAAATAAAAGACCTTCGTAAGCTAGCCAAAGGAGATAATATGCTTATGAAAGTAGTTAAGAAATTAGAAGATTTATGTGAAAATCCAGATATGATTAAACTGATAGATGATGAAAAAGCTATGGAGTTTGGTCACAAACAAGATATTAAAGAGGCTGAAAAAAAAGCCCATAAATCTGGCTTTGATGAAGGTGAAGCTTCTGAAAAGGTAAAAACAGCTAAGAGAATGTTAAAAGATAATTTTGATATTGAAGCTGTTGAAAAATATACTGGTTTGTCAAAAAAAGAAATAAAAGAATTAAAATAAAGTATTTAAAAGGACTGTCATTTTAAAAGACAATCCTTTTTTAATCCAAATAAACATCTTTACTTTTCCGTTAAAAACACTCTAAACTATTTAATAATTCTCTTTACTGCACATCCTATAGCTTCATTTGGACAAACTAATTTACACAAGTGACATCCAACACACCTACTACCATCTAAAATAGGTTTTCTATTTTCAAACTTAATTGCCTGATGACCTCCATCCATACAAGATATAAAACATCTACCACACCCTACGCATTTGTCATAATTAAATTTAGGATATAGTATAGTCTTTCTATCTAACTCATCGAGCTGAACTAAAGATAACTTAGAATAACCAATAAAATCATTTAAAGAGTTATAATTTTTTTGTTTCATAAATATTTTAAGTCCTAGTATTAAATCATCGATAATTCTATAGCCATACTCCATTACAGCTGTCGTAACCTGAATACTCGAAGCTCCGAGTAATAAATACTCAGCCGCATCCCTCCAAGTATAAACTCCTCCCATCGCACTCAAATGTAAACCATTAAATGAAGAGTCACTCGCCAAATCTGAAATAAACCTAAGGCCAATTGGTTTAACGGCTCTGCCAGAATAGCCTCCTAAAGCAGATTTAAAAGAAACATTTGGTTCAGGAACTAAAGAATCTAAATCGACACCAGTTATACTCTTAATAGTATTAATTGCTGCAATCCCATCAGCTCCTCCATCTTTAGAAGCTCTAGCAGGAATACACATATCTGTAATATTAGGAGTCATTTTAGCAATAATAGGTAACTTACTTCCTCTGCGGGCAGCTTTTGTATATTTTAAAACTAAATCAGGATCTTGCCCTACATCTACTCCAGTATCTTTATACTCCATATTAGGACATGAAAAATTAAGTTCAATCGCATCACATCCAGCTTCGGTAACTTTAGAAGCTAAAAATTCCCACTCATCTTCATTTCTTCCCATAATAGAAGCGATTAATACTTTAGATGGATATTTTTCTTTAAGCTTTCTAAATATTTCTAAATTTTCTTCTAATGAATGTTCCGATAATTGTTCGATATTTTTAAATCCTAAAAAACTATTATCCCAATCTCTTAATGAAGAAAACCTAGGTGAAGACTCGTTTATTTCCATAAGACAAATAGTTTTAAAAACGCATCCAGCCCACCCCATATCAAAAGCTCTCGCACACATATCATAACTACTAGAAACAACAGATGAAGAAAGTAAAAAAGGGTTTTCTAATTTAATTCCACAAATATTAGCTGTAATATCCACGGAAGTATCAGATATTAAATTATCTTCTTTTGATACTTCGCTTACAATCTTTTCTACATCAATTCCATATGGACAATCCTCAAAATGTTCATTAAAATCAAGTAAATATCTAGCTCCTAATTTATTGTCAAAACGTAAAGCTCTAATTATTCTCTCAGCTTTACATGGAGCATCATGACAAAGCATACATTTATGCACTTCCATTTTTATATCATCCATACTATAACCTCCAATTTATACCTCATATCCATATTAACACATAATTAAAAATCTTTAAAGAATCTAGCTAAAATAAAAATAGATCATATAGATCTACTTTTATTCAAGGGTAATTGTACCAGACGATATTGGTAAATTTTCGTAATTACTATCTGTTAAATTAATAGTTCGTGTAGCAGGAACTGTATTTTGAATATCTATAGTAGATGTAGAAGTAGTCATAGTAGTATTTTGAACATTACCATCAAACTCATGAGCTCCATCAGATGTTAACTGTTTATAATAAATTACCGGTGCTGAAGTATCTGCAAACGGAACATTATTAAATAAAGCATCACCATTAGTATCTGTAGTAATCACGCCACCATACTCGTTACCTTGACTGTCAGTTCTTACAAAAGTAGCTCCGACAATAGGTGTTCCTGTAGATGTTCCATCTTCAGTAACATGTAAAGTCAAAGTACCAGTTGCCGAAATAGTAAAATTATAAGTATTAACACCTTCAGTAATATCTACACTACTAGGATTAATAGAAGTATTATCATATCCATTTACAGAAGCAGTAACATTATAACTACCATTTAAAATATCTGAGTTTCCAGTACCATCAGTAATATCGATTATCTTTGCCATAAAACTATCTCCCCTTTCCTTATTGGGATACCATAATTAGAATCCCTTAAAATAAAAGTGACAGTTTTATTACCATTAAATACTAATACTACAGATCCATATATTACTACATCGATTACTTGGCCACAAAACTTAGCTACTAATCTATAGGCTTTATCTTTAAAATCAAAAGAAACAATCCCATTATAAGTCATGCCTTCATATACTAAACATTTTTTATCATATATTTTAACTTTAGCTTGATAGTTATCACCAATACCTAATCCTAAAAATATAACCACTAACCATCACCAATATATTGTATAAAAAAAAAGAAAATAAGTATTAATTAACACCTATTTTCAAAATAATAATCTATTCAATTATTGCCTTAATTCTTCTTACTCCAGCTCCGCTAGACTGTTCTTTTTTAATCTTAAAGTGACCAATCTCACCAGTATGTGAAACATGTGGACCACCACATAACTCTTTTGAAAAATCTCCAATTGAATATACGGAAACAATATCTGGATATTTTTCTATAAATCTACACTCAGCTCCAGATTTAACAGCTTCATCCTTACTCATCTCTTCTTTAGTAACAGGATAATCTTCTTCTATCCACTTATTTACTAAATCCTCTACTTCCTTTTTCTCATCATCACTTAACTTATGATCACAAGGAAAATCAAATCTCATTCTCTCAGTAGTAATATTACTACCCAATTGACAGCAGCTACTATCTACAACCTTCTTCAAAGCCGCATTAAGTAAATGTGTTGCTGTATGATATTTAGTTTCAATCTCAGAATGACCTAATAAACCACCTTTAAACATACCTTTAGATGCTGTTCTAGATTTTTCTTGATGTTCATGAAACTTTTCATAAAATCCATCTACATCAACATCCATTCCTCTAACTTCAGCTTCCTCAACCGTAAGTTCTATTGGAAAACCATAAGTATCATATAATTTAAATGCAATATTTTTATCCACAGTATTACTGTTTTTAAGTAATTTATCAAATTCTCTTAACCCTTTTTCCAAAGTTCTATTAAATTTAACTTTTTCGTTTTTAAGAACTTCTAAAACCTCTTTTTTATTATCGTTTAGTTCTGGATAATATTTAAAGTACTTATCTATAATAAGAAGTGAAATCTTTTCATCAAAATCACTATTGATATCTATTCCAAGCTTCTTCGCATATCTGATAAATCTTCTAATAAGTCTTCTAAGTATATATCCTCTATCAGTATTACTTGGTTTAACTTTAGCTGGATCTGCCGCTATAAATGTAGCAGTCCTTATATGATCAGCAACTATTCTCATAGCTTTCTCATTTCCTTCATAAGGTAGACCAGTAATCTCACATATCAAATCTATTACATCTTTCCAAATTGAAGATAGATAATTATCATCAACGCCTTCCATAACTGATACAATTCTCTCAAGTCCCATACCAGTATCGACATTCTTCTGTTTAAGTTCACTTATATTTCCATTTTCATCCTTATAAAATTCCATAAATACATTATTCCAAATTTCGACCCATCTTTCATCTTCTGGATCAAACTTATCTGGAATCTCTTCATCACTTCTAAAGTAAAATATTTCAGTATCAGAACCACAAGGACCACTATCACCAGCAATCCAAAAATTATCATCTAAATAAGCAATTCTATCAGAACTTATTCCAAGCTCTTTCCACCTATCAGCTGACACCTCATCTAAAGGAATATTTTCATCACCTTTAAATACAGTAACCGCAAGCCTTTCTAAAGGAATATTTAAAACTTTGGTTAAAAAATCAAAACTATATTCAATACTTTCATGTTTAAAATAATCACCTAAACTCCAATTTCCAAGCATTTCAAAAAACGTATGATGAGTTCCATCACCAATTTCATCTAAATCAGTAAGTCTCACACATTTCTGATAATCACAAAGTCTTTTACCATATGGATGAACTTCACCCATTAAATATGGTACAAGTGGCTGCATACCAGCTGTATTAAATAAAACTGTTGGATCATTTTCGGGAACTATTGGACTACTAGGTATCTGTTTATGTCCCTTACTTTCAAAAAATTTTATATATTCGTCTCTAACGTTCATGCTCCACCTTCTCTACTATCTTTTTAACCTTTTCTTCTAATTCTTCTAAAGTTCCATCATTTTCAATTATATAATCAAAATTATCATAATCATTCAAAGCAGTTTCCGTCCTATGAATCTGCTCAGAAGAAGAAAGAGGCGTCTCAAAATTATTACGCACTACTTTAATGGTAATCACATCTTCAAACATCTCTCTTGGAATATCAATTTCATCTGGAAAACGTGCATCTGATATTGTCGCAACATCAAAGAAATAACTATACACTTTAATATCATCACATAATCTTTTAATAAAGAAATGTTCATCTATTTTATTTCTAATAATATCAGTTCCAAGTCTCTGTAAAAGTTCCCTAGGTTTAGTCTCTTCAGAGCCATCCCAATCACTAATCTTTTTCGCATACTCTTTTATATAACTTCCATAAGATAAATTGATATATTTCTTATCCTCGTATAATTTATGGATAAATTCAGCCGTCGTATCTTTTCCATGGCGAGCTTTACCCGCAATTATATATATTTTCATAAAAACGCCTCCATTTTAGAAAAGTCACTCTGCGTGACTTTCTTTAATAATATTATATCTATCATTATAAAACTTAAAAATCGTCTTAATAGCAGCTATTACAGGAGTAGACACAAGCATACCTATAATACCAAAGAAATGACCAAATATCAAAAGTCCAAGTATTATCGTTACAGGATGTAATTTAGTAGTTTTTGACATTATAAGTGGCTGTAAAAAATTACCTTCGACAAATTGAATAATAAATATTGAAACTATCGAAAATATACCTACCCAAACATTTTGAGTAAAACCAACTACAACCGCTGGCACTCCACCAATATATGGACCTGCATAAGGAATAAAATTCGTAAGTGCACAAAAAAGTCCAAATAAAGCCGGTGATTTAAGTCCACATAGCCAAAGTGCTATAGATGATAAAACAAATATAAGTACGCAGTCTATAACCGCTCCTTTGACATAACTTCTAAATGAGCCATTAACCAAAGATAAAAGCTCATAGGTTACTTCTTGATGTTTTTTAGGAACAAAATTTATAAGTTTATGTAAACTATCAAAATTCAAAATCAAGAAAAATCCAATAATAAATCCTAAGATTAAACTACCAACCCAAGAGATAAGTTTAGAAACAAATCCCAAAAAATTACTTGGCATCGTCGTCGTAACATCCATGGCAAAACCTTCTATATACCCAAAGAACTCACCTTTAACTTTATTAATATTTATAAGTTCACTCTTTCCAAACTTATCAAACACTCCGTTTATAAAACCTTTAATCGAATCTAAAACAGAAGGAAGAGTTTTCACAAAATCTTTAACTTGCGAAACTATCAAAGGAGCTAAAGCCGACATCACTATTGCAAAAACCAAAATAATAATTACATAAGTAATAATCGAACCCCAAATTCTTTTAATACCTTTTCTTTCCAAAAGGTTGACAAAAGGATCAAAAAGCCAAGCTATGACAAGCCCAATAAAAAGTGGTGAAACAACTTTTAAAATTGTCTTTATAAAGTCAAATATTTTTGTCTCTCTAAAAATAATAATTACGACATACAAAAGGCCTACAATCAAAAGTATATGTAAAATATTAAGTACTTTTGTTGCTGAACCTAAAGTTTCATTTAATTTATCGGTATTAACTTTCTTTCCAAACATAAATTATATACTAAGTAAATCTTTTTCCTTTTCAGCTAATTTATCGTCGACAATTTTATTATACTTCTTGATAAGATCTTGAACATCATCTAAATATCCTTCCTTATCATCTTCTGTAAATTCATCATTTTTCTTAATATCATTGTTCGCATCTTGTCTTATATTTCTTAAATTAATTTTACAATCTTCAGCTATTTGTTTAACTTCTTTGACATATCCTTTTCTCGTCTCTTCAGTTAAATCAGGAATATTTAAAATTATACTCTCTCCATTATTATTTGGTGTAAGACCAATATTAGCTTCATATATTCCTTTTTCAATATCACTCAAACTACTTTTATCAAAAGGTTTAATCATAAGTTGTCTAGCTTCAGGTACAGAAATAGTAGCCAAACTCTTAAGTGGTGTAGGTGTACCATAATATGTAACCATAACCGCATCTAATATAGCTGGATTAGCTCTACCAGCTCTGACATTTGTAAAACGTCTTTCCATATTTTCTACTGCTTTTTCCATCTTATTTTCTACTTCATTTAAAATATCCATTTAATCATCCTCTTTCCTATATATATTATAATATATATGTTATTAAAGGGCAAGATTACTTTGATTTTTTTCTAGTTAAATTATCTAACCTATCATATTTATAGATATAACTATTTAATAAAATCAAAATATCTTCAAAAGATAAATACTCATCACTTAAATTACTAGTAATTTCCAAAGAAAGGTCAATTCTCTCCAAATAATCAAATATCTCTTTTATCTGCTCATATTGATAATTATTTAAATAATAATTACCATCCTCGGGAATATCAATTATTAAACCATCTTTAAAATATTGAATAACAATTGAATTCTTAAACCAATCTACAAAATAGCTAAATTCATCTATTTCATCATTATATAAAAAGCTATATATTCTTCTAGCTACTTCATCGTGCTCAGTCGCAAAAACCGAAATATTTTGAGATGGAGTAATAATTGTTAAAGCAGCTCTATAATCATCATCAAAAAAAAGCTTATCTAAACTAAAATTATTTATATCATCTTTTATCATAAACTACCTTTTTAGTGTTTTTCCGTTATTTATTAAAGCTTCGCCACGACACTCCATATCATCGTCTACTATCGTCCTCGCATATTCTAAAGCTTCCTCGGTAGTATCAACTTTTTTTGCACCTGGAAAATTCATCGCAACATGTATTTCAGCACCTTTTTCACCATAACTTTGTATTTTATTACAATAGTTTATTAGTTCGTTATATTGAAAAGAATTAATCTTACTAGGCATCCAGACAAAAGAGTAATACTTAGAAAGCAATTGAATCGCAATTACTCCTAAGTCATCACATGTTTCTCTCCATTCATAGTCATTTTCCCTAAAAACTTCATTATAATCATCACACACCGAAAACAAGATATTTTCAATAATATCATCATGTTTTAATGAATAAGGATAACAAAAACAATCAAATTTCTGATTTGGAGTAATTATCCTAAAACCACTCTCTTTCACATAAGAATACACCAAATTATCTAAATAAAAACTATCCATATCAAATTCTTCATCATGTTTTTTTATTTCCTCACGTATAGACTCTCTAGAATATAAATATTCACTATCTAAACCAATTAAATCCATTTTCATTCCCCCGAATAGACGTTATTTTACCACTATTTTCAAAGTATATCAACAATATTAAAAATAAATATCATTTTTTAAAAGGAATTAATAGAAGAATCAAAAAAAGAAAAGCAGAAACTTTTCTTTTACATATATTTTTTAATCTTATCAAATTCTTTATCTTTATCTATACCACTATCCGCTAAATACTCAAACATTTTTTTCTGTTTTTTATCTAACTTTCTTGGAATAATAACTTTCAAAGTAACATACATATCGCCTTTTCTACCATAGTTTACATCTTCTATACCTTTACCTTTAAGTCTAAGAATATCCCCACTTTGACTACCAGAAGGAATATTTAATTTTACCTTACCATCTAAAGTAGGAACCATCTTCTTACAACCTAAAGCAGCTTCAGAAATAGTAATAGGAAAGCTCAATTGTATATCGTTACCATCACGAACAAATATCGGATGACTCTTAACAGAAAATTCTAAATAAATATCACCATTAGGTCCACCATTACTTCCAGCTTCTCCTTTACCTCTAATTCTAAGTTGATTGCCAGTATCTACACCAGCTGGAACTGTAACCGAAATATCTTTATTACTTCTAACCTTACCACTTCCATGACACTTATTACAAATTTTATCAAAAGTCTCACCCTTACCTGAACATCTAGGACAAGGAGATTGTGAAACAAAAGATCCAAATAAAGTCTGTTTATTTTCTGATACCATACCTGTACCATTACATTGTGTACATTTTTTAGAACCATGTCCACCTTTACCATTACACTCCCCGCAAGTCTCGTTTAAATTCAAATTAATAGTTTTCTTACATCCAAATACCGCTTCTTCAAAAGAAAGCTCAACTCTGACAACGGAATCTCTTCCTTTAGTAGCTCTATTACCTCTACCACCAAAGCCTCCAAAACCACCAAAGTTACCAAAGCCTCCAAATCCACCAAAACCACCACCGAATATATCATTCAAAATATCACTTAAATCGACATCAGAAAAATCAAATCCAGCTCCACCATTCATATTATCAAAAGCTGCATGACCATATTGATCATATTGTCTTCTTTTACTTTCATCAGATAAAACTGCATAAGCTTCTTGAGCCTCTTTAAACTTCTCAGCCGCATCAGGTTCTTTAGAAACATCTGGATGATATTTCTTAGCTAATCTTCTAAATGCTCTTTTAATATCATCAACTGAAGCATCTTTAGATACTCCTAAAATCTCATAATAATCTCTTTTTTCCATTTTTATTCACCTTCAATCATAGATTTAAACTCATCTAGTAATGAAGCAAAATATTTAATAGCTTTTTCATATACATCTTTTTTAGTTAAATCTACATCTAAAATCTTAAACGCATCTATAGGCCATACATCAGAACCAGTAGTTAGATACTTCATATATTTTTTGAGCATATCCTTATTACCATCAAGTATTTCACTTGCAACATATGAAGCCACAGAAATACAGAAAGCGTAATTGTATAGATAATAATTCATATAATAATGACTTCTAACCATCCATGAATTATTTGAATATTCATCTAATTCTACTTCTTTACCATAATATTTTTCTAAAGATTTTCTAGTAAGTTCATTCATATAGTCTTTAGTAATAGAACCACCATTAGAAACATAATTATAAAAATCTTGTTCCATCTTTCCTTCTCTAACTGCCCCAAACAAATTAGAGACAAATACACCTAATATATTATCGATTCCAGCTTTCTTTTCACTTAAACTAGTTCCATTCTTAGCTAAATAACTAGAAAGCAAACACTCGTTGGTAAGTGAAGCAACTTCAGCCATCAGATTAGATATTTCTCTATTTTGAGCCAAGTTATTACCATTTACCATTTGATGATGAACATTATGTCCACCTTCATGTATTATTGTGGAAACGGACTCTAAATCGTAATTATAACTCATAAGTATCCTTGAGTCATTTATAATACTAGAAGCTGAATAACCACCAGAACATTTACCAGGATATTGAGCATAATCGATATACCTTTTTTCAAATATTTTTTTAAATAATTTTTGATAATCCTCACCAAGAGGAGAAATAGCTTTAAGACATAACTCTTGAGCCTCTTCTATAGAATACTCTTTATTACTTTTAGAAGCATCTAAATATAAATCATATTGATATAACTTATCTAGTTTAACAGATTCTTTAAAAACCCTATAGTATTCATGTAAAACATCTAAATTTTCCTCTGTTGTTTTAACTAACATTTCGTAAGCTTCATTCGGCATATTAAGATTAAATAACTTAGCTTCCCAAGCATCTTTATAATTATGTATTCTAGAAGAAGCTATATTACCTTTGACATAACCATCCAAAAATTGAGCTGAGCTTACCGCATAATTAGACAAAGTCTTATTATACTTTTCTCTAACTTCCTGTCTAAATTTCCTATCAGAATTTTTCATAAGTCTTCTAAAATTAGTAGTTGTAATCTTCTCTTCTTCTCCTGAAACACTTACCTTACCATAATCGTGTTCAGAATTAAGCATAGTCGAAGACATATCACTAAAGTGATCCATAGCTGTTACTAAATCTGTAACAATTTTCTCTTCCCTTTCTGAAATAACATGATCTTTATCTCTATATATCTTATCTAAAGAATCTTTAAATTCACTTAATTCAGAATTATCTTTAAATAATTTATCATACTTATCCTTATCTAATTTAAGTAATTCAGGACTAAAGAAACTTACGTTTTTACTATATTCGCCAAATAAATTCTCTATCTTAGAAATTCTTTCCATACTTTTAGAATTACCAAGTTCCTGATCATTTACTAAAAATGAATATACATATAAATCTTCACATAGACCATAAGTTTCTATATCTTTCTTAAGAAATTCATAAAGTCTAGAAGCATCACTAGTACAGCCTACATAATTTTTTAAATCAGATACCATTTTCAAACATTTATTAAAATTATCATCGTAATCTTTTTCATCTTTATAATATTCAGTTAAATCCCACTTATATTTTTCAGGTACATCTTTTCTCGAACTGTATTTCTGCATTCTCAAATATCCTTTCTAACGAGAAAGTTCTAGTCTCCTAGAACTTCTAATCTTCTTCGTATTCTGCATCTTTTACATTACTGTCATTATTATCATCATCTGATGAATCTTGCTCAGCTTGAGCTTTTTTAGCCATCTCTTCATAAACTTTAGCCCCAAGTGCCATTGCAGTTTCATTTAATTTATCTTTTTTCTCTTTGATGTCATCTATATCGTCACCTTTTAAAGCCTTCTTAAGCTCTTCGATTTCTTTTTCAGCTTTTTTCTTATCTTTCTCATCTACTTTATCACCTAAATCTTTAATTGATTTTTCAGTCATAAAGATAGTTTGTTCAGCTTCATTTCTAGCGTCAGCTTCCTCTTTACGTTTTTCGTCATCAGCCTTATTAGATTCAGCTTCCTTTACCATCTTATCAATTTCATCATCTGATAAATTAGTTGATGAAGTAATTGTAATAGATTGTTCTTTGTTAGTTCCTAAATCCTTAGCCTTAACATTTACAATACCATTAGCATCTATATCAAATGAAACTTCGATTTGTGGAACTCCTCTAGGTGCTGGTGGTATATTAGTTAATTGGAAATTACCTAATGTCTTATTATCTGCAGCCATTGGTCTCTCACCTTGTAAAATGTGAATATCTACAGCAGGTTGATTATCTGCAGCTGTTGAGAATACTTGACTCTTACTAGTTGGAATAGTAGTATTTCTTGGAATAAGAACAGTACATACTCCACCTAAAGTTTCAATACCAAGTGAAAGTGGTGTTACATCAAGTAATACTATATCGTTAACTTCACCAGTAAGTACTCCACCTTGAATAGCCGCACCCATTGCAACAACCTCATCAGGGTTAACTCCTTTAGATGGTTTCATTCCAAGTTCTTTTTCGATTAACTCGGCAACCTTAGGCATTCTAGTAGAACCACCTACTAATAAAATCTTATCTATATCATCTTTAGAAAGTTTAGCATCTTTTAAAGCTTTTCTAACTGGTTTTAATGTAGAATTCATTAAATCTTCGGTTAAATCTTCAAACTTAGCTCTACTTAAACTCATCTCTAAGTGAACAGGTCCATCCTCACCTTGAGCAATAAATGGAAGTGAAATATTAGTTGAACTAACTCCACTTAAATCTTTTTTAGCTTTCTCAGCAGCATCTTTAAGTCTTTGCATAGCCATTTTATCTTCTGTTAAATCAATATCGTTTTCTTTTTTAAATTCTTCTACTAAATAATCGATAATCTTTTGGTCAAAATCATCTCCACCAAGTTTATTATTACCACTAGTAGATAAAACTTCAAAAACTCCATCTCCAATATCCAAGATAGAAACATCGAACGTTCCTCCACCTAAGTCATATACTAAAATCTTCTCAGGCTTATCTTGTTTATCAAGTCCATAAGCTAAAGCAGCTGCGGTTGGTTCATTGATAATTCTCTCAACCTTAAGTCCAGCAATCTTACCAGCATTTTTAGTTGCTTGTCTTTGAGCATCATTAAAGTAAGCAGGAACTGTAATAACCGCACTCTTAACATCTTCACCTAAATAAGCTTCAGCAGTTTTCTTTAAATCACCTAAAATCATCGCACTAATTTCTTCAGGTTTATATTCTCTACCATTAGCTTTAACAGTTTTATTAGAACCCATAAGTCTCTTAATAGAAGAAATTGTGTCAGGGTTAGTAACCATTTGGTTTTTAGCTGCCTGACCAACTATAATTTCAGCTTTTTTACTCTTTTTATCTTTCTTAAAAGCGACTACTGAAGGAGTAGTTCTATTACCCTCAGCATTAGCTATAACTTTAGCCTCGCCACCTTCATAAATTGAAACACAACTGTTTGTTGTTCCTAAATCAATACCTATTGTTTTACTCATAATTATCACCTTTCTCTCTTATAAATTAAAGATTTCTTTTCAGTTAAAACATCAAGCAAATTATCCATATATTTTTTCATTAAATCATATACAAATAATTTTTCATCACTATCTAATTCACTAACTAAATTATAATAGTCCATTAAATTATTATCATCAGGTTTATAGACAAATCTTACAGATAATTCACGCACTTTAGGAATAATACTTTTAATACTTTCTCTATTCAAATAGCTCAAATCATCATCTGTAAATTCAATATCTTCAAAAATAAAAGATATATCTTTACTCACTTACCTTAACCATAGCTGGCCTTATTACTTTTCCTTTAAGGATATAACCTTTTTGAAGCACCTCAGCAACCATACCAGCTTCCATCCCTTCAACTTTTTCAGTCAAAACTCCCTGATGAATATTGGCGTCAAATGGACAACCCACCTCGTCTATAGCTACGACATCATATTTCTTAAGTACATCTTCCAAATGACAGTATATCATCTTAAAGCCTGCCAAAAATTTAGAAAGTTCATCATCTAAATTAGTATCATCCAAATCGATTGCCCTTTCAAAATTATCGACTATTGGAAGAATATCTTTAGCTATATCTTCATTAGCAAACTTAAGCATATTAGCTACCTCTTCATCTTTTCTTTTTCGGTAATTAATATTATCCGCACGAGCCATAAGTAAAGCCTCTTCTAACTCTTTTATTTTTTTCAAATCACCTTCATTATGTACATTTTTCTTCGGAGATTTTCTTTTTTTTACTTTTTTCTTTTCAGTTTCTTTAACTATCGGTTCTTTCTTCTCCATTTAATCAACTCCCAATATTTTCCTTAATATAATTCAAAAGCGCTTCAGCTCTATCATACTGCATTCTTTTAGGACCAATCAAAGCTATAGTTCCCTCTTCACCATCTTTATAATAATACGTCTTAATAATCGAAATATCGTCATCTATATTGTTTTCACTTCCAATATAAATCTTGATTTCATCATCATCTTCTCTAATATTTCTAATTATATCTTTGTCCTCAAATTTACCAAGCAAATTTCTAATTTTATCTGCATCATTAAACTCAGGTTCCATAAGTAAATTAGAAGTACCACTCATCTTAATATCTGGTTTAGAAGCAAAATCACTAAAAGCATTGTAAAACGCATTGTAAAGTGCTTCATGCTCTTTAACATACTTATCTATTACCGGTTTAACTTCAAATTCCAAAATACTAGAAACCTCATCCAAAGGAACTCCAATAATAAGTTTACTAATTATATCGATAGTCTGTTTAATTTCAGCTTTACTTACATTACCATCAATAACGACATTTCTGTTTTCAACATGTCCCTTATCGGTAATTACTATAGCTATCATCTTATTGTCAGCAATCGGTACAACTTCAACTTTAGCTATTTTATTATCAGATGAAGATGAACCAAGTACGACAGCCGTATAATTAGTAAGTTCAGAAACTATCTCCATACTCTTACTTATCGCATCACTAAGTACTAAAGCATTATTAGAAAAAATCTGTTGTAATTTAAGCATATCCTCTCCATTCAAATCCTTAGGAACCATGATATTGTCGACATAATACCTATATCCCTTATCAGAAGGAATCCTTCCAGAAGAAATATGCGTCTTCTCCAAAAAACCTAAATTCTCCAAAGTGGCCATTTCATTTCTTACAGTTGCAGAAGAACAATTTAGTTTTTCACAGAGGGCTTTTGAACTGACAGGTTTTACTGATTTAATATAATTTTCCACTATTAACTTAAGTAATTCCTTTTGTCTATCTGAAAGCATAACAATAACCTCCTCTAACATTATATGTACATTTAGCACTTCTATTCCACGAATGCTACTTCAGTATACCACCATCTTTTAGCACTGTCAATAGCTTTGTGCTAAAAAAAGAAAAAGTAAATAATTTTACTTTTTCAAAACCATTTTTACATCAGAAATATAATCAATATATTTATCAGTTTCACTAATTTTTTTCTTATTCTTAATAGCTTCTTCCAACATCGCACATCTACTGTCAATATCAATTTCTGTAAACCACCCAAAAGGAAATAAATCATCGTTTCCTTCATAAACAGAACTAACATCTCGATTATTAACCATTAAATAAGTCATTACAAGAAAGCTTTCCTTTGTATCTTTATCTTCCATAACAAATACACCCCCTACAATAATATCTTTCTCTGCTTTTTCTCAATAAACAAATCCGGAATAGCTTTATACTCTATAAAAGAAGTATTTACACCCATTTGTTTCGGAATCTCATTTTCTACAAAATACCTCACCCTATTAATTAATTCCTCGATTTGTTTTAACTGCTCCAAACTTTCTAACTTCTTCATATCATAAGAAAATTCAAACACTAAACTATTAGCCAATACTCTAGTTTGGTCATTTGCAGTTCCAAAAAAGGTTGAAATATTTTCATCACTTTCAAATAAAACATTTTTAAAAGTTTTATCGATAAACTCTTTAGAAGGATTATTACTTAATTCTCGAATTTCTTCAACATTCAATCTTTCTATATGAATATTATTTCTCAAAAACAAATAATTGCTTCCTAAAGAAGAATCTTTATGATAAAAATTATACTCACTATCATCTATAGAAGGAACAAACAAATTATTATCTTTAATATACTTATCTATAGTATAAGCTTTTATCATATCACCATAATATTTTTCAAAAGCTTTTTTATACAATAATTGGAGATTATTAAAATTACTAGATAAATTCAAATTATTAATTAAAGATCTATCATAAGTATCAGGAACAAACTTAAAATCCATTATTATTCTCCTCCTTTACTAGATATTATCACATTTTCAGGTAATTTAAAACCTATATTAGTAACTCTACAGTATGAGCCATTATTGACATTCTCAATAACGGAAGACAAAGGTAATCGATATTTTCCACCCCAAGAAGAAACAATTAAACTTCCATCTACATCCACATCGACTAAAGTCATCGCATGTCCACCAACATGTTCATAATTACCATTAGAAGCATTAGCTCCTGCTAAAGCAGCATCATTAACAGCTCTATTATCTGAAATTAAAGATTCCAAAGAGAAGTCTTTTGCAGAAATAATATGAAAACCATTAGGGTTTTTTAATAAATCTTCAACAATAGTAGTTAACATATTATTAACATCTCCAGGAGTATTGATTCTAAGTACAGCATTTCTATCTATTTCTATTCCTTTTTCATCAAATAAAGACTTAACTCTACTATCAAAACTAGCAAGACTTACTCCAGCATCTCCGCTATCTAATATAGAAGAAATACTATCATAGTTTTTACTAAAGTGATTCAAATACATCTCGAAAGCAATAGCTTCTAAATTATATTGTTTTAAAGATCCATCTTCAATATATAAATCATAACCAAACAAATTTTTAAATATACTTGCCCCATTTTCTAAACTTCCCATATAAGTGGCAAAAATATTAGCAAAAGCCATATAAAAACATCCACCATTCGCATAATGATATGCAAGTTTAACTTTATCAATATCACTCAAATCTCCAAAATATTTATTAATCAAATTATTTAATATAGTAGCTTTTTCTCTTTCGACTGTAGATAATTCTTCACCATCTAACAAACTTTTTAAATAATTATATACATCACCCTGATTACCACCATATTTAGTAGCCGAAAAAATATCAGAAAAAGCACTATTACTGTCAATAGAAACAAGATTAGAAACTGCTTCATTTAAGCTCATCTCATTAACCTGAACATCTTTAATTCCAAGTATACTTTCATGATAAATAATACTATTTAAATCTAAACTGCCAGTTGAATCTGCCAATAAATATTTTTTTATTAATCCATTTTCAGTTTCAAAAAGAACTTCATATAATTGATTAGCATTTAAATCACTATGATTATAATCATTCAAAGGAATTACAGTCTTTACCTCAACATTAGAATTTGGAGAAAAATAATTAGCAATATTAATACTTGAACCATATAAGCTTTGTCCTATAATTCTTTGTTCCACACCATCAACCATTACAACTATTTCATTTAATCCTTTTGAAAGTCCCATCTCAGGTGTTATTTCCAATTTATTTTTAAAATCATTAGCTACAATAGAAATATTTGAAAGTGTTCCCCTATAAGCAGCTTCAACCATATCACTAGGTGGAGAAAAAAGACTAAAACCATAATAATCTGTCGTAATAGTTTTTCCATCAATATCATAAGACAAAATATAATATTTACTTCCATTTAAAATACTATCATTAACCCTTAAAGAACCATTTTCATAATTAATTACATTTCCAGCTAAATCTGATAATTTAGAATATACACTTTTTTTAACTTCATCATGTTTACTAATAAAAGATGAAATAAAATTTTTAAAAAATTCATTTTCCAACTTATAAATGGAAGAACTATATAATCTATCAGCCAAATTGTTAATATTATTAACATTTGCAAAATAAAATTCAGGTTCAAAAAAACGTTCACTAAGTTCCTCCATCAATCTAACATAAGAAGAATCCTCACCAATAGAGTCATAAAATGTATAAAAATAATCTTTATCGTAGCTTCGCTTACAGTTTATTAAAACATCAAGTAAAGAACTATTATCTAACTGTAATAACCTATCAACAAAAACATCATTTTGTAAAGCTTTCATATTTTTATCTAACAAATATTTAGTTATTTTTTCAAAATCTTCATCAGATAAATTTTGAACAAAACTTCTCATAGCCTCGCTACTAAATAACTCATTAAATTTTTCATCTGACAAAGAGCAAATTACATTACTAATATCATTAAATAATAGAGGATTTAAAATATTTTTAATAATCATATTATTAAGTTTTTCAGTTCCAACAAGTTCTTCAGCCATAACAGGATCAGTAACTAAAGCAAATATACACTGTCCATTCTTAATTTCTAAAATTCTACCACTATCAACAAGTTCTCTTACAAAGGCTCTCTTATATTCTTCCAATGAATTATAATTACCAAAATCAGTTAAACTATTGATAGAATCTATAGCTCCTTTTAAAGAATCATAGTTGTTTAAATCTATATTACTATCAATCAAAGATTCATTTGCACTACTACTTATAGTAGATATAGAAGTCGGTCCAAAAACTACATTACTAGAATTAATAGCATTACCTGTAGAAGGAGCCATTAATTTATCATAATATGATTCTAGAAAATTATAAGCATTATCTCCTATAATATTTCTTAAAGTCGAAAGATCCCCTGTATATCCACTAACTTTTAATTGAATAAAGTTTGCAACAATTTCCATAAAAATTCTATTTCTATCATTAGCATAATATTCATCATAAGAATGAGCAAATTGAAGATTAACTTCAGAACCATCGGGAAGTAATACCATATTGTTTGCTCTTCGTCCAAAAGATATAGCAGCAATAATGTCACATAAAGCCGTTGTATTATAAGGTACATTTCGCTGATATCCTTCCGCTCTTGATCTAACCACAGCTTGAATATGAGCCTTATAAGTAAACTCAGCAATTGTTCTAATAACTTGGTCACGATTATTTGCACCCATTCCCAATAATCGCCTAATAAAACTATTATCTGATAATTGATTAATAAAAGCAGCAACTGTATCATCACTTATATTAAGGCTTCTCATATAATCTGCTAAATCCCCATTAGATTTCTGCATCAATGATTCATATTCGTAATTCACTTCATCTTTATACTTTTGAGTAAGATAAATTGACTCTAAAGTAGGTTGAGCTGCACCATAATTTATTGAAACCTCCTCTAATGCTCTATTATATAAAGAATTATAATCTCTATTACAAGAAGCAGCAAAACTTCTAACTTTCGCAGAATAATCATGTTGTCTCAAGATATCTCTCATAATGTTATTCCATTCTCCAGGAACCGAAAAACCGTCCTCATATTCATGAATAGCATGACCTATTTCATGAGCAAGAGTACCAACATCCGACCAGGCAAAACTATTTGAACCTAAATATACAGCTCCAACATATTCATAAGAGGTATAAAAGTTAAGAGGACTTATAACAGCAAATTGTGGATGTATTTTCTTTATTTCAATAACTTTTTTTAAAAAAGGTTGCATTTCTTCATACATGCCAAATTTCGAAACTATTTTTTGTAATAATATTTTCCCTCTTTCATAATAATCTGAATTCAAGCTAAAGCCATAAGCTTCTTGCCCTGTTAATCCCATTATTCTTAATCTTCTAGAAATCTTTCCAGTATTGACATTGCCGTCAATCACAACTGTTTTAAATTCTTCACAAACTTTTTTAGCATCAAACCTTTTATTTTCTTCCATCGCTGCATTATATATAGAATCAAATATAGCCATTGCTTCCGGAGTATCAGCCATCACATGTTTGTCAACATAATCATCAAAAGCTCTAGTAAAATCTTCCAAAGACATTTCAATTATAGTTGTTCTCACACTATTATCATTAGTAATATAATTTGGATTTCCAGTTTTCAAATACTTTAACACCTGTTCAATAGTTTCTTGAACACTCAAATCATATTTACTCATCATAGTATCAAAAAGAAGTTCCATTGTTTTAAAATTAGCTATTCTTTGCTGCTCTTTATAATATGAATAATCTCTAAGCGCAAGCTCAATTTCTTCCTTAGTCATACCTGCAATTATATCTCTCGCATCATATAATTCAGGAATATAAGTTAAATCATTAGAATCCAAATAAGATTGTATTTGTCCAATTCCAACCTCATCAGTAGTTCTCCAATTATCTATAGTAGCTTGTATAGCAGTTTTAACCTTTTCAAAGTTTCCACTTCTCTTATTATATAAATCTCTTAAAGATTCCATTTTAGACATAATATTATCATCAATATCATATCCATTCGACATAGCTTCTTCATAAAAATCAGCAAACGGTTTCAAGAAAACTATATCTCTCAAAGCTGATTCTTTATACAAAATACCAGTAAATAATCTATCGCTACTAAAAGCTCTTCCAAGATGTGTAATATCAAAATCTCCTATTCCTTCAGCAGCATATTTTGCAAAAGTCTCTTCTGCATTAATTCTATTTATATCAGTACTAAGTTTATCAATTTCATTTCCTATCTCATTTATCTTAGCCATATCTTCATCTGTTGCATTATTCTCACCTAATGCCCATAAGTTAGCTCTCTGAGCTTCCAATCTTTTTATATTTTCCTGTAGTTCTTGTATTTTTATAGTATTTTCATTTTGAACACTTACACTTTCAGTTGATGTTGCAGACTGATCATTAATAGAGTGCGTATCGTCAATTATACTTTCCGATACTTGAGTACCTTGAACACTATTAGTTTGATCTATAGGTGCACCATTAAAATGAACTCGACTACTTTCGGATACTTGAGTACCTTGAACACTATTAGTTTGATCTATAGGTGCACCATTAAATTGAACTCGACTACTTTCCGATGGTGAATCAACTTGAATAACACCACCATTATTTTGAGCCAATCTTTGAAGTTCCAAACCAATTCCTAAAGCTTGAGCTTCACTGACATTATATTCATTTTGAATAGTCTGAGCTATACCTTTAGATATATCATGAGTATTTTTGACACTTCCAAAAGCACCAAAACAAACTCCCGAAGCAAAACCGCCTAAAAATGCTTGTTCTAACTGCTCTTTAAAATCATTCATAGCCATATTTTTAGCATCTAGCTCACTATAGCCTTGATCCATATAATTTTGAATAGTTAAACTAAAATTACTCAAATCACCAGAAATAACCTCATCAAAACAATAATTTAAAATTTCAGTTGCAAACTCTTCTTCACCTTCTGCAAATCCCTGACTTACAGCTCCAGCCAAACAATAAACAAGTTCAGCAGTAAACTTATCATCAGTTTTATTTATAGTTTCCTGAACCAATTTCATCGTACCAGCACCAAGATGCTCTTCCAAATTTAATAAATGCCCCAAAGAATAACTTTCCATTGCCGTTTCTACAATAGCAGAAGATGCAGCAAGCATAATTGCCTCATCATCGCTTAATCCTCTATCTAAAGCATCATTTATAGTTGAAACATAAGCTCTAGAACCCATAAGAAGGGCACTAAAGAATGCCGGTGCACCTGGAAATACAGTACCAAATATTATAAGTTCCCCAGAATCAGCCATACTCATAACAGTATTATAAATAAACGCTGCTTCTTCTCCACTTGATTCTAATATATTCTGACTAACTCTAGCCCTCCAGACATCACCCATACTATATACATCAGTTCTAAGTAGTTTATCATCAGTAGTTTTAGCATGGAAAGAAGCTGCCATCGCACTCATTCCTTCAAAAGGAGTAACTAAAACAGAACCCAAAGAAGCAAGTACAGGATGTTCATCTGCAAACGATTGATCATGAGCAGATTTAATCATCAAATATCTTTGATCAATTATTGGTTCTAAATCATCTAAATACTTTAAAGCAGAATCCACGCCTTCAGTATTATATATATAATTAAATACTTTTATTTCTTCATCAGTAATGATACCCTCATCCATGCCTTCTGTTAACCATCTAGCATAATGTTCAAGTATTTTATCATCAGAATTTACCATTAATGATCCAAGATCATTATCCCTAAAATCAATTCCACCATTTAACATATAATAAAGAATTTTTGCTTCATCTTCCTTACTTACAGTAGCCGAAAAATCTCTATGTACATTATCAGAAGATCTATTATATTTAAAATAAAGATCATTAGCCAAATTTTCATTAGTTTTTTCAAAACCACATTTATCCAAAAAATCTTCTTTAGCTTCGTAAGGGTCTAATAATTCAACCCTTTCAAATGTTTCCATTTCAATAGTTTCAATTATAGTATTTAATTCACTTATAGCCTTTTTAAGTTCATCTATCCTATCGTTATGTTCTTGCTGAAAATTACCTAATTCTAATTGATCATAATATAGTCCACTCAAAGAACTAGTATCATACTGTGTACCACTAGCCGTTTGAATGGTAATTCCACCAACATTTTTATGTGAATCGATTCTACTTCCTAAAGCACTTTTTCGAGACAGTAAACCATCAAGTTCCTCCTGTAAAGATTTTACCTTTGCCTCAAGATCATCTATAGAATTAACATCACTTAAAAGTTGTTTATAATAGTCACCTAATTCAATCTGCTTAGAATTACACTCTAAATCATTAATTTGATTTTCTAAATCCTCAATTTGCTTTTCCAAATCAGCTATAGCTTTAGCCTCATCCGCAGAGTACACCTTACCCTGATATGTATCTTTCCCAGTGTTTTTTCTCAAATTAGCAGCTTGAGCTTCCAATTTAGCCTTTTTACTTTGCAACTCATCTATCATAGAATTATTTTTATCAATCTGAGATGCATCAACATTATCATATGAAGCTTTCATTTGAAAGAAAAATTGAGAATCATATAGATGACGTCTTCTAGAAGAATCCTCATCATTCATTATTTCAGTAATTAAATCTTGTAAAGAAATCCCATCATAAAATACCCTGTCGATATCTTCATCGCTAAGTCCATATTTTCTTAAAGAATCTCTATAATCAGAAAGAGAAATTTCCGCCTCATTACCATTAGCATCTATATATTTTATCTTTGAAGAACCCTCGTTCTCCCTTTTTCCTTTAGTGCCAGAACTAGCTGCTTTTCCCTTAGATTTAGTACCTTTATCGCCAGAATTTTCTGAAGAACTATTAGATTTTCCGCCTTGTCCAAACGATCCACTATTTCCCTTCGAATTATTATCACCTGAAGAAGTACCAGTAGCTTCAGAAGAAGTAGACTTACCACCAGAAAAATCATTTTCACTAGCTTTTGTTCCAGAATTATCAGATGAAGAACCATTTGAAGTTCCAGCATTTACTCCAGCCGAACCACCCTCGGTTTTACTTGAAGAATTACCAGAATTACTTGATCCTTTTGAATCATTAACGTTCTTTTCAGAAGCATCATTACCTTTTACATCATCAGTATTTTTATTATTTTCAGCTCCATGATCAACACTCTTATCATTACCTTCTTTAGAATTTACATCTGACGATTTCTTATCTTCACCAGTATTATTCACTTCTGAAGATGAAGTTTCTTTACTATCTACATTCCCACCGTGTCCATCATTATCAGAATTATTAAACTGAGCTTCATAATCTTCATTAGGCCCAAAAGAATCTCCAGTAGTATTTTTAACTTTTTCTTCTACCATCCTTCTAAATGGATCTAATTTACTAACTGCATCACTAGATATGATACCAGTTCTTCTAAAAAAGCCCATATTACAACCTCCTATAAAGATTATCAAAAAAAGAAGTTGGTCTCTTCTTAACCATTAAGTATTTCAGAAGAATTCAACTCCTTAATTTTATCACTTGAAATCTTCGTTCCAGATACCTCCATACTTCCCGAAGAAGCATCCATAGAACTAATCTTCGTTGAACTCGTTGGCGTTGATTTATTTACCTCAATACCTGCGCTCGAAACATCGGCTTCTGAGATATGAGCAGATGATATCTCCGTTTTTGAATTTCCTACAGCAGAATTAGATGCTCCCATTTGAGAAACATCAGTAGAAAGTATCTCAATATCATTATCGTCAATAACCTGTTCAGTAGCTTGAGAAGCATCAACACTATTGACATTAATCTTACTATCTATATTCATATTTGTTTTATCAGAACTAACATTTAATGAGGATTTAGAGTCAGTTTTTTTACCTTCTCTACTCTTAGTAACTTCAGAATATTTAGATTCCACTCTAACTCCCTTGTAATCAGAATGAATATCCTTCTCATCCCTTGTACTAACAAAATCTTTAGAATCTACATCAATTACTTTACCCTCATAATCAGAGTGAATATCCTTCTCATCTCTAGTACTAACAAAATCCTTAGAATCTACATCGATTACTTCACCTTTATAATCAGAATATATTTCAGCATCTGTATTTTTTATAGGATGACCAACAGCACTGACAATTGTATCAACTTCATCAGATGAAGCAACATCGTTTTCAGCAACTACAGAAGATTCAGAAGCACCATATTTTGCAATCTTAGCATCAGACTCATCTGGCATATAAAATGTTCCAGCATTACCGACATAACCTTTATAATTTAGCTCTTCAAAATGAATATCTTCAATATTAGTTCTAGAACTTATATCCTTAAGATTATTAATTGCACTTTCAACATCATCATAGATACTTCTAATTTCTTGTTCGATTGTACTTGCCCTATTAGCTAAATCCTGCATTTGATATCTTAAATTGTCATATTGCCATTTATATCTAAAAGAATTTGGAGCCCAATAATGAGAAAGTGTATACTTAGCCCATCCAAAACTTCCATTAGCAGAGCCACAACTATTAGCAGAATTAAGCGCGCTACCACCGTCATAAGAAAGAATATTTGGATTAACAACACCACATCTAGATGCAATATTAGCCATTCTTCCAGAAAACTCTGCTATTGCTCTTATATATTCACAAGCATTCTTATTGAAATCATCAACATCCCTATTCTCATGTTTATTTTTATTAACATAATATTCTGTATTATCGTCACTCCAAGCCGAACCTATAGAACTTAAAGAATCATAATAATTATTTATAGCTGTATTATATTTTGCATAATCTGAATTAAAATCTGAACAACTATTACTTAATTGTTTAATATTTATCCTAAACCTCGTCATCACAAGCCTCCATCTCTGATCTAGCTGAAGGAATTAAAACATCATTAATATAATCCCTTTTATCTACAGCTTCATTTCTTAATTCTTCTAATTCTCTAACTTTATAAGCAATTCCATCTATAGAAATACCTCTTTTAATAGAATTAATAGCTTGATCCAACATATTAATCGCATTATTTAAATCTTGATTTGCTGCAATATCCATCATGTTAATCATTTCTCTATATACATCTTTTTCCTGCATAGACAGCCTCCTTTAAACCACTTTAAATAATAGTTATCGATATTTGATAACTACTATTTAAAATGGTATAAAAATACCATTTTATCCTTGCCATTTAACATCTGAAACACCTTGTGTAACTTGTTCAGTTGGATCCTGACCAAATTCAGATGAAACAGTTTCGTCTGATGTTGTATAAGCAGAATTTGCAAGAGTTTCAAGTCCTTCTCTCATATCTTGAACTGCTGTTAAGACAACACCTAAAGCTTTTTGATATTGTTCAAGATAAGTTTGTAAACTAGCAACTTGTGAACCATAGAAAGCTCCTTGAACTAAATCACCAGCTTTTGTACTTAATTCATCAGCAGCAGTTTTAACAGCATCAACAAAAGTAGTCAAAGAAGATTCTATTGTTCCTTTACTTGAAGTTCCGTTAATAAGACCACGTTGCTCTGAATTAGCAATATCTTTTGGTGAGAAAGTAATAACTGCATCAACTCTATTTAAAGCAACAGTTGGCTCTAAATCAACAGCAGAAGCTCCTACTGCTTCAGCACCTTCCAATTTATTTTCAGTTTGGAAAGTATGCCAGTTTTCTCCTAATTGTTTTAATTCTTTACATAAAGCATCTACTAAGTCACAAGCACTATTGTAAAGTTCATTTATTCTTTTAATTACAGTAGCCTCGTAACTCTGCTCATCCTCACCGACCCACTCTTGAGTCAAAGTGGTTTGTAGTGGTGTCCATGCTGAACTAATTTTCTCAGGCATTCCATTTAACCATTCATTAATTGCCCCGCCTAATTCTCTTATTTTCTCTGGAGTATATCCAATTCCATCTTGTGCCATTTTTTTCCTCCTTCTCTAAATAGCATCTCTTACACTACGACTGGCTTCTTCATCCTGACTTTCGTAAGTTTTCTTTACGTTTTCTAAAAATTCCACATTCATGCCAGTATTTCTAGATATTAATTTTAAATTTCTACCTAAATCAGACAAATTCTGTTTAAGTTTTTGCATATCATCTTCATCAAATATTCTAGCAATACTTTCACACCCTACACTCATCCGTAAAGCATAAGTCGAAATATCCTTAGAATTATTCTTTGAATCAGACATTATTCTTTCAAAATCATTAGTATCCTTTATTCCAATCATAATGATAAGACTCCTTCCTGATACCCTCATATCATAGTATCAACTAAATTTTATCATATATTAAAGTAAAAAACAATAATGATTACAAAAACTTTACAAAAAACTTCATTTTTAACAAATGAAGTTCTTAATAATTAAATAAAATTAACTTTCTACCATTTTTCATGCCAGTTTCATTGATAGCTGTATCCAAATTATAGAATTTTCCTGTCTCACTATCGAGCAAAGCTAAACCTTGATCAATAGGAAAGTTACATTCAGTCATACCTTTGATAGTACTACATATTAAATCTAATGCATCTCCAACTCTCGTATTTATTGGAATAAAAATATCAAAATATTCATTAATTGTAATCGCATAAACATTTACCAATATCTTATTCTTCATCTTTATCCATCTCCATTAATTTAACTAAAGTACTTTGACCTCTACGAACATACCAAGAAAAATTATCTCCAATCTTCGCATTATGATTACGGTTCATATCACTTACCTTAATAATACCTTGATCAGTTATTCCACTACCAATCCATATAGCATTATTATTACGTACTAAACTAATATACCAAGATCTACTTGACAATTCCTTAAATTGATAATATGAATCAGCAATTATTATATTAATATTATCTATTAAAGACATCTTTTTAATGAATTTATCTAATGCATCATTGTTCTCAGAAATAAACAATTTTTCAGTACCAGCAAAAATAAACAACAGTTGATTATCAGTATTAACAATATTTTTATCAATAAATTGTTCTAAATCACTACAACTACCAGAAAAATTCTTATCCAAATATCCTGTAACGCAGTCTATCATAGATTCAAACATCTTATTAAAATCAAGTAAAATAATTTTCAAATTCTCTATTTCTTTTACCATTGTAATTAATGATTCAACAAACGGAACAATAGGCTCAAATTCTATAGAAGAAATTAAATTAATTTTATCCTTACCAAAATCATAAATTGCCGGTTTCAAAGAAGACTTAATAAGACCAAACGGAACATTAGAAAGGCCTTTCAAATCGTGAGCCAAACTTGAAACAGTTACCTTATCAGGAAGAACAGGTATAGGTGGAGCTACGACATCATACATAGTTTTCTGTTTCTCACCAAGCTGTTTAATAAATCCAACAACATCATCACCATCGAATATCTTAGATGTTTGAAATTCTACTGGACCATCAACTTTACATATACCTCTTCCAGGATAATCCGAAGGATAAAGTTTGCCAATCTTACCAAACAAATCAACATAGTCACCTTTGTCGTTCATTTCTAAAGCAAAAACATTATCAAAATTACGAGTTAATCTATTAAACATAGTTCTTCCACTACTAGCAGACATTACAAGAGAAATACCATATCTCTTCCCTTCTCTGGCATACCTAATAATAGTGTCATCATACCCTTTAAAGTTTTCAACAAAGCTATCATAGTTATTAATAATAAATATAACAATAGGAAGCTTTTTACCACTATTTCTAATATAATTAAAATAATCGCCGTTGTAATCTGAAAACAACTGCTTTCTTTCAATTATCAAATCATTAATAACAGAAAAAGCTTTATTAACCTTATCAACATCGCTAGATAATACTACATCACCTACTTGAGCCAAAGGAGAAAACATTCTAAGGGTCTCATTTCCAAAATCCATAATATAAATATTTACCTGTTCTGGACCATAATTTTCACACAAAGAATAGACAAAAGAGTTTAAAAACATCTCTCTATCACTAGAATTTCTTCCATATATTAAAGTATTTGCAGTTTCGTCTATTTTAATAGTTAAAATGTTTTGCCTTTGATTAGCAGGGTCATCATATTCACCTACAATAGCTGTAACAACATCACTACTATAATTATATTTTTTAATCAAATCATCTACATATATACTCTCTGGAATATTAGGAAGCCATAAAGCATCAGCTTTTAAATTTTGCTTAGTAGCTAAATTAGTAATATACCTTAATACATTAGAAAGTTGATCACCAACACTATCAGTACTTACAACTTCTTTACTAGGTGTTACTTCTTTTATAATTTGACCAGTATTATCGATAAACACAACAGAATCATCTGAACCATTAACAATAAAATCTGAAGGATGATAAGGGATTCCTGCATAACCAGATTGAGCAAGCAAAAATAATTCATCATATCCTACTTGTAAATAAAATCTGCCAGGATTCTTAATTTCTGCCGCATCAGGCCTCTTAAGCATTTCATTACTATCACCACGGTCTTGAACTTTTAAACATATTTTAAACTTAGAGTTAGACCATATTTGATCATTTACAACTCCGCTAGGTTTTTGAGTTGCTAATATTAAATGAACACCAAGAGATCTACCGATACGAGCCGCACTAACTAAATCATCCATAAATTCGGGTTGCTGACTTTTTAGTTCGGCAAACTCATCGGATATAATAAACAAATGAGATATAGGTTTATCTAACTTACCTTCTCTATAAAATTTCTGATATTTATATATATCAACAGTACTTTCACCAAGCTTATCTCTTGCTTGATTAAATAGTATCTGTCTTCTAGTAAGTTCACTATTTATACTGATTAATGTACGGTTAAGTTCAGCCTTATCCAAATTGGTAATAACACCGGCTAAATGAGGTAATCTAACCCCAAGAGCTTTATTATCAAAAGCACCAGCTAATCCTCCACCTTTATAATCGATTAAAATAAATGAAACTTCTTCTGGACTATAATTTAATGCCATCGAAAGAACATAAGTAATAATAAATTCCGACTTACCAGAACCAGTAGTTCCCGCAATTAACCCATGAGGTCCATGAGCTTTTTCGTGCAAATCCAAATAAACTCTATTCTCTCCTTCATTAACACCTATTAATGCTCTAAGAGATTGAGTTGGATCATTAAGTTTCCATCTTGTAAGAGAATTCAATTGTTCAACCCTTCCGATTTTAAACATTTCCAAAAAAGATAAACTAGTTGGAATTCCCGCACCTTCTTCTTCAACTTCGATAGGAATATTAAATAATTTTTCAAAATATTTAGGATAATCAATATATTCATTGATTTCCTCTTTAAATTCTTGAACAATATACTCTTCAGAAGTATTTTTAAGTGTTTCGGATTTATTAACTCCAATATTAATAAAATCAATACATTCACTAGGAATTTTACCTAAAGTATCCTCAAGAATAATAAATGCAAAGCCAAAATTAGGTTTATTTTTTAAAATAAGATCAGTTATCCCTAATTTTCTAACATGTTCAAAATCATCAGTAACAATCAAATAATAAGGTTTAAAATTGATACTCCCATCTTCAGTCTCAACCATAGCCCTATTCTTTTCATCGGTTGCCCTTTCTACAAAAATTTTCTGCAAAAACATATCTAAAGTTTTCATTTCTTCAAAATTATCCGCAAAAAATCTTACAGAATAATCATTACTAAAAACATGAGGAATATCTTTAAAATCTGTCCAATTACCACTAGAATTCTCATCTAACATAAACACTAACTTTAAATCATCATAACCATGAAAAGTAACTAGTTGAAATAACAAATTTTTCAAAAAAGAAATTTTCTTATTTTTAATTCCTAAAATTGCACTAACTTTATTATCTTTAAAAGAATAAGCAATAGGAACATTTACCAAAACAGAAGCTCTTTCTATCGTATCTTTAGCTTTCTCAAGTAGATCATCCTCATCCATTGAAAACTCATCTTCCTGAAAATTAATATTAATATCTAAAGGAATATTACCTCGTCCGATTCTAGCTGTTAAAAAATCAGCCTGACTATTTTGTCTATTCCAAAGTAAAATTGACTTATTATTTATAATATCAATACAATCATTAACAGATAAAATCTTTTCATTTAAAATATTTGTCTGATTTGTAATCACTCCGCTCAATTCTCGTTTTTTCTTTTCAACATATTTTCCATACTTCTCTATTCGCTTTTTTTCGTAACGTTCACGTCTTCTCTTTTGAAATTTTTTAGTAAGCATTGGCCAAAGTAACATTGATACAAGAGAAATAATAGCTGTTACTATTCTCATCCAGCTTTTATCGATAGTTGTCTGATTTGTATATAATTTATAAATAACATCTCCTAATGTTACTCCAGAAACAAGACCCATAGTAAGCATAGGTCCTATAGTAAGAAGTAAAGGCATATCCTCTTCATCCCTTTTATTTGGAGGTGAAGCAAAAGCCATCTCGTATGTTTCTATATATCTTCTTATTCTAGGTGTCTTATAAAAATAATCTTTTTCACTATATAAATTTTTATGATTTATCTCTTTTTCTATTTTTTCATATCTACGTATTGGAATAGAAACACTCTTAAACTTTGAAAAATTAATAGATACATTATTCATTGGATTATTTATAAGTATACAGTTATTAGTAAATACAAAACGTAATCCATAAAAGAAAAAAGCATCTCCACTATTAATAACAATTTGTTTATCGCTAATCAAAGTATCATTCCTATACACATAAGTACCTTGATCTACCACTAGCCTAAAAATACCACCAGCATAATTAATAGACACTTTCTGACTAGCAATCGAAGAAACATTATAATAAATACTATCATTACTATTGTTTCCCAAAGTAAAATCACAATCACCATCAATAGAGTATAATTGATAACTATTGTCATAAGATTTTTCAACATAAAGTATATAATTCTTATCAAAAGCTGTTATAGTATAAAAGCCACCAAGAAATAATTCAACCTCGTCAACTGGTTGACCATTATACTTGATAACTACGCCATGATTAGATTTCATAAACCATTTATTATCTCTAGGGCTAATTGCTGTTAAACCATCACCGTCAAAACCAGTCTTTAACTGATAACTTCCCTCGTAAACATCAGGTAATTCTAATTTATATATTTTAATATCATCAAACAACAATAGTCTCATACGAAAAGCCACCCTTCTACTATTAATATGATACTTTAAATTAAATCAATAGTCAATAATTTACATCACCTTTACAAAAAACAAAAAAATTGTAGGTCTTTGGAGATTATTACCCACAATTTAATTTCTACTTCTCGAAATAACATCTTTAACTTCATCAGAGAAAACCTGAAATTCTAAGTCTATAGGAGTATGACTAAATTTATTTTCCTGATAGTATCTTTCAACATCGTCATATGCATTTTTAAGAAATTCATAATAGTCAATGTCCTTTTCTTTATAATTAATAATTATTCGATTAAACATATCCACCATATTATTTCTAAACTCTTCATAATCTACATAGTTAGCCTTCATTAATTCAAATAATATCAATATATCATTTAAATGTTCATCATTGTTAGTACATTTAGAAATAGTAACCAATATAAACTCATTAAACTCAAAATCATCATCATTTATTTTAATTTTATTAACATCTTTACTACTCGCATAATGCGGAAGAACATTGTTCACTAAATCATCTAATGTATATTTCTTATTATTAAAATCAACAACAATTTTTCTATAATTAATAGGAACTACTTCTTCAAATCGTCGGTTATAAAATCTTTGAATTTTTTTTAATATAATATCATCATATATAGGTTTTAAATCAGAGCGGTTTTCATCTAAAAATAATTTAACCTTCTCACCGTCTAAACCTTCAATTTCTCCATATCGAGAATTATTAGTAAGAATACTTTCAAACAATTGAAAAATCGATTCTATATTACTATCAAAATTAGCTTTTAATAGCCTATCCGTAATATTTAAATTGTTATACAAATATTTAGTAATCTTAGTTAGAAAACTAAAGTAATATATTATTTCAGCATTAAATATTTCTTTTATTTCATCTGCTGAAAATGTTATTCCACTTTCAGCAAACTGATAATTTATATCATTCATTTTATTAGTTCCAAAATTAACAAGATTTCTCACTCTATAAAGTACTTGATTATAAATCAAATATAAGTTTTTAATAACGATATCATTATTCGATAAATCATAATTATCTAAAGCTCCGCATTGTATATAATTAAAAATATAATCATAGTAATAATTCAGATTATCCCCTTCAGATAAATCATTATTAATCATCACTTCAAAAGGTAATTGATTTCCTTTTAAATCATAAAATTTTTGAAAAATAGGGTAGCTTTCCACTAAATGAGAATTATATTTAATTATTTCATCCCACATAGAAACCGAGGCATATTCAGCAAACTCTTTTTCTATTTTATATTTACCATTAGAACAAATTGGTTCTAAATATAACTTATATAACCTTCCTGTTTCATAAGGATTATTAAACCTACGTCTATCAAAAAAATCATTAGCTAAATCTTTCTTACCTAAAAAAGACAAAAAATTATAAGTATATTTAATCCCATTTACTTCTGCATCATATTCGTTTCTTGAAAAAAAATAATTTTCCTTTTTATCTCTTCTAAAAAACACATCAAAAATTTCATTTTCATAATCAACAAACCCCGCAAAAGAATCTTCATGCTCTATACTAGAAGCAGACAATCTATGACTTTTTTCTTTTTGAATTATATGCTGAGTTTCATGACAAATAGCTCTTAAAAAATCAAATAAATTATTATTTTGACTATTTATAAAAAACACATTTTCTAACGCATAGCCACCAGATTCATCTATACCATCAAAATTCGCTGGAATACCTATCAAATCTATATCGTCGTTTTTAGTTTCTCTAAGTACCCATTTACCGACATAATTACACAAAAAAGCTAACTCTTCATAATCCTCGGGAACCACCCCTTTATCTATTATTTCCAAGATAAAATTTTTTTGTTTTTCGTCATCTAAATCGATATTATCTTTTAAATATTTCATAAGTAAATGTCTTTCGTTTAAATCCTTAGGACCATTATCTAATATATTTTGAATTCTATTTTTTACCTTTCTCATTATTCTAGATATTTTTAGATTCTTAAAAAAAGGAAAAAAACGTTTAGAATATTCTTCTTCCAACAAAAAACTATCGAAATAATTATATGGATCATTTATAAAAGCTTCATATAATTGATTACTATATTTTTGACCATTATAATTATCAACATACTTTAAAGGAGTATAACTAACCAAAAAGGCTTCAACTCCTTTAATAATAGAAACACTATCTAAATCATGTTTATCATAAAGCTCTAAAAGTTCATTATTTGAAATATAGTCTCCAATATCACTATTATTAATATGGCTCTTCAAATGACGCATAATAGAAAAATATATACGAATACTCATAACACCACATCCCTAATAATTAGAAAGATTATTTATAAACTCTTCTTCACTCCAAATTTCAATTTCTAAATTTTGAGCTTTAGTAAGTTTAGAGCCAGCTTCACTACCTGCAATAACAACAGAAGTCTTCTTACTAACACTTGAGCTTACATTACCACCTAAAGCTTCAATTCTCTCCCTAGCTTCATTACGAGTAAACCTTTCTAAAGAACCGGTTAAAACAAAAGTTTTTCCAGTAAATATAGTTTCGTTAGTATTAACCTCTTTTAAATAAACCATATTTACTCCTTCGTTCTTAAGACCTTGAATCAATTTTAAATTTTCTTCTATAGAAAAATAATCATTCACACTTTTCGCAATTGTTGGACCAATATCCCGAATCTCTGCCAAATCTTCAAAAGAAGCGTTAATTATATTATCTATATTTTTAAAATTAGCGCCTAGTATATCTGCTGTCTTACTACCGACATGTCTAATCGATAATCCAAATAGTAATCTTTCTAAAGAATTATTCTTACTGTTTTCAATTTCTTCTAATAGTTTATTAATCGATTTACTTCCAAACCCTTCAAGTTCCATTAATTCTTCCTTATATTTATCCAAGTGATAAAAATCTAAAACACTTTTCAAATAACCACGATTATAAAAATCTTCTATAATGGCATCTCCAAATCCAGTTATATTCATCGCATTTCGAGAAGTAAAATGTACAAGTCTCTCTTGAAGTCTAGAAGGACATTCATCATTATGACAGTAATAAGCACTTTCCCCTTCTTTTTTACTTAAACTAAAACCACACATTGGGCACTCTCTTATCATAGAAAAAGGTTTTTGAGTTCCATCTCTTCTCTCTATTATAACTTTAACTATCTCTGGTATAACGTCGCCAGCTTTCTTAATAGATACTGTATCACCTTCTCGAATATCTTTATCTAAAACATAATCCTCATTGTGTAAAGTAGCTCTAGAAATAAGTGATCCCATAACCCTAACTGGCTCTAAATCAGCAGATGGTGTAACTTGACCTGTTCTTCCGACAGTAAACACTATTTTAACAACCTTAGTCAAAACTTCCTCAGGCGGAAATTTATAAGCAATCGCCCACTTAGGACTTCTAGCGGTAAATCCCAATCTATCTTGATCAGATAAATCATTAACCTTAATTACAATACCGTCTATTTCATAAGCAAGCTCTGGACGATGAACAGTCCAGTAATCGATATATTCCATAAGTTCACCAATATCGTTAATCTTTTTATTATTAGGATTAATTACAAACCCAAGTTCTTTCATAAATCTTAAAGCATCTTCATGAGTATAAATCCCATAATCTTCAGGGTTAGGTAAATGATATATAAAACAAGATAAATTTCGCTTAGCGGCGATAGAAGAATCTAATTGCCTTACGCTACCAGCTGCGGCATTACGAGGATTAGCAAATCCAGCTCCACCTTCATTAAGCTTATTAAAAGAGCTCTTACTCATATATATTTCACCGCGAACTTCAATATCTATTTTCTTATTAATTGTAAGAGGTATATCTTTAATTGTTCTAGCATTATGAGTTATATCTTCTCCTACTGTACCATCACCACGAGTAGCTGCCCTAACTAATTTACCTTCGTTATAAAGTAAACTTACAGAAAGACCATCAATCTTAAGTTCAGCTACGTATTTAGGATTCTTAATAGTTTTCTTAATCCTCTCATCAAATGAGACAACTTCATCCTCATTAAAAATATCACCTAAAGAAAGCATTGGCTTTTCGTGTACAACTTTTTTAAACGAATCGATAATCTGTCCACCAACTCTAGAAGTAGGTGAATCATCTCTCTTTAAATCAGGATGTTTCTCCTCTAATCTAATTAACTCTTCCATATACCTATCGTATTCTTGATCGGTTATCGAAGGATTATCATAAGTATAATAATCTTTATTAGCTTTATCTATAATTGATATTAATTCATCCATTCTTTTTTCTATCATGTATATCACCATAACCATTATAAATGATTTAAAAGAAAAAAACTAGTGTAAACTAGTCTCCATTTCTATGTAATGCCCCAAAGGCAATACTAAATACAGCAATACCTATCAATATAAATCCAAGCCACATCATAGGATTATCATGATTGTTAGAAACAAATCTCTTAAATGGTTCAATCCATTCATTAATAGTATCGACAAAATTTAATATATTCATATTCTACACCTTCTTTATACTTTTATGTCCTTTCATTATTTTTTTAACACCATACTGATGACTAAATGCGATAGTAAGAACTGTACCGATTGAAACAACGATTCCTTGTCCATATACATCATGTACAACCTTATCACCCACACTATATTCCGCATCTTCATCTATCATACTAGTTTTATCAAACACTTTATCGCGTACCTCATCTTTTTCCAAGTATTCAACACTTATTTCAGAGACAAACCTACTTGGTAAATTAGAATTAGTATTACCATAAAGCATTCTTTTCTTCGCATTAACAAGTGTCAAACTTTTTTTAGCTCTTGTTACTGCTACATAACAAAGCCTTCTCTCTTCCTCTATTTCATCGGGACTCTCCATAGAATTATTATGTGGAAAAAGTCCCTCTTCTAAACCTATTAAAAATATATGATCAAACTCTAAACCTTTAGCCGAATGTATAGTCATTAAAGTCACAACATCAGTACTATTTTTGTGTTCCTCAATATCTGAAACTAAAGATATTTCGAGTAAAAACTCTTCGAGAGAAACTACACCGTTATTCTCTTCAAAATTCTTAGTTATAGATTTAAACTCCTCTAGATTCTCAAGTCTAACTTCAGCTTCCAAAGTTTTTGTATTTTCAAGTTCTTTTTTCATGCCAGATCGATCAAGAACCAAATCAACAAGCTCTGTCAAAGATAAATTTTCACTTTCTTCTTTTATTTCTTCAATTATATTCTTAAAACCAAGTTCTTTACCTGAATCTATTGCCTCATATAAACTAAGTCCTCTATCTATAGCTTTAGATGATAAATTTTCTATCGTCTTTGGTCCTATTTGTCTCTTAGGAACGTTTATTATCCTCATCAAACTAACGTCGTCGTTAGAATTATAAATTAATTTTAAATAACTAATTAAATCCTTAATTTCTTTTCTATTATAGAAATAAAAACTTCCAACAACTTTATATGGAATATTCTCTTTAAGCAAAGCTTCCTCCATATTTCTAGATTGAGCATTAGTTCTATATAAAACTGCTATATCTTCTCTATTGACCCCGCTTATAATTAATTTCTTAATCTCATTCATAACAAAGTTAGCTTCATCTTTTTCATCAAAAGCTCTGTGATATCTAATTTTAGGCCCATCACCATTTTTAGTCCAAAGATTTTTATCTTTTCTATTTTTGTTATTTTTAATTATATCGTTCGCCACATTTAAAATATTTCCAGTTGATCTATAATTTTCCTCCAAAGGAATAACTTTCGCATCCGGATAATCTTTTTCAAAATTCAAAATATTTCTATAATTAGCTCCTCTAAAACCATAAATTGATTGATCTAAATCACCAACTACACAAACGTTTCTATATTTTCCTCCAAGCATTCTAATTAATCTATATTGTGCTTCATTAGTATCCTGATACTCATCCACCAAAATGTATTTAAATCTTTCTTGATACTTTTCTAATATATCCTTGTTTTCTTTAAATAGTTTTATTGGCATTAATAGTAAATCGTCAAAATCTAAAGAATTATTTTTCTTAAGTCTTCTTTCATATCTCTCAAATACTGATAAAACAATCTCTTCATATTCAGTATTCGCAAATCTACTATAGTATTTAGAATCCATAAGTTCATTCTTCGCACCACTTATTTTATTTCTAATTCCTCTAGGATTATAAACTTTAGGATCCAAATTCATATCTTTCAAAATCTTCTTAATTATCGTCAAGCTGTCTTCACTATCTAATATTGTAAAATTCTTATCAAACCCAAGTTTTTCATAATTCTCCCGAATTAATAATAAACCAAACGAATGAAATGTCGATATCTGAATTTTATAAGCATCAGGACCAAGCATAACCTTAACTCTTTCCTTCATCTCTTTAGCTGCTTTATTAGTAAAAGTTATTGCTAAAACGTTATATGGGTCAACGCCTAAATCATTAACTAAATAAGCTACTTTTGTTGTGAGAACCCTGGTCTTACCACTTCCAGCTCCAGCTAAAACAAGTAGTGGACCACCTTCCCATTCAACCGCCTCTTTCTGCATGTCATTCAAACCTGTTAAATCCATCATTACCACCCTATATTCATTATAGCAAAAAATAAGAACTAAAACTAGATAGAAAAAAAGTTTGTCTGGCGGTAGACAAACTTTCATATAGAGAGATTTACCTGGTGGTAGGAAATCTCCCAAAATCATTGAAGCATTTCCTGGTGGTAGGAAACCTCCAATATAGAGGAATCCTGGTGGTAGGATACCTCCACACATAATATAACACATTTCCTAAAACCATTCAAGAAAAAAAATTAAAAAAAAGTAAATTATCATCTTTTCAATAATGATTATATATAGAGGGAAATTAAACCTCTTAGAAAGGAGGAAAAATGATTGGACATGTTTTAAACGATATGAATGAAGTAATCACAAATGATTATAGTGATAATCATCAAGCCATAGATCTAATAAGTCAAGGTAATCCAGAATCAGACATAATCGCCTTAGAAAGTGGTATAGTTGAAGAAGTAGTAACAAACATTCCATCAACCGATCACAATTCTAAAGGGAATGCGACCTATGGCAATTATGTAAAAATAAAACAAAACAATGGTAAATCAGCTCTATATGCACATATGAAATATGGAAGTATTTCGGTAAATACAGGTGACTATATCGAAAAAGGAGCAATTATTGGAACCATGGGAAGTACTGGAAATGCATATGGTAATCATCTACACCTTGAAATCAAAAATCAAGATGGCATCAAAGAAAACCCAATTGTATCATTAACTACACCACAAGAAAACACAGAAACAGCATCACAACCAGAACCTCAAGAAAATATAAAACAAGAAGAGCCACAAAAAAGAATAGAGATTACTGAATTAAAAAGCAAAGAACAAAAAACAACCACTAAAACCAAAAAATCAAAACAAAAAATAGCCACTGAAGACTATTTAGTAAATCAAACATATAATGATGGTTCAATCGTCGATGGACTAAAAGAAATTAATATCGATAGTTCATACGATTACCGAGAAAAATTAGCTATCAAAAATGGAATCAATGATTACCACGGTTCATATGAACAAAACGTATATTTATTACAATTACTAAGAGATGGAAAATTAATAAAGGCTTAAAGGCCTTTATTTTTTTACTATACATTAATTACTTCATGACTATTTTTCATATTAAAAATTATTAATACTTTCATCTAACAAATTCCTTTGCATTATCCTTAACAACAAGTCCATCTAAGCTTTTTTTTAACTCGCTAAAATCTCCACTATCTTCAAATGGATCATCATATAATAATTCATCAAAATAATTATTAAAATAATCAAACTCAATTGTATATCCCTCTAATTTAAATAATAATTTATCTATAAGAATTCTTTGACTTTCACTTATTTCATTCATCACACATAATATTCCAAAACTTTCAAACAAATTATAAAAAACCACATATCCATATGATTCTAAATAATGTTCTATAACATTAGGTGTACTTCGTTCATCAAGTATATTAAATACCGAATCTTCACCAAAAATCATAGATCCACATTTTCTCAAAACATCACCATGTCTCTGGGGTTCATCAGCCAAACCCATACAAATAAAATGATCATCTGTTGGAGAAATTAAAACAATTTTGTAATTGTAAATATTATCCATTTTTAATCACCACCTTCATTTTAACACACTTTTCTAAACAATTTCACTAAAACCTTTTAAAAAGAAAAGAATATAATACTTTGAAAAGAAAGGAGAAGATAATTTGAAAAAACTTATAATATTTTTAATAATTATAGGTCTTCTATTAACTGGATTTTTTATTTTTAATAATAGTAATGAAAAACCCTTAAAAAAGATAAAAGTTGGGGAAGTTACACATAGCTTATTTTATGCTCCCCAATACGTTGCTCATTCAAAGGGCTACTTCAAAGACGAAGGATTAGACGTTGATATACTACTAACATCAGGAGCTGACAAAGTAACCTCAGCTGTATTATCTGAAGACATACAAATAGGATTTTGTGGAAGTGAATCGACTATATATATCTATAATGGCGGTGAAAAAGATTACTTAATTAACTTTGCAGGTCTTACTCAAAAAGATGGTAGTTTCTTAGTTTCTAGAGAAAAAAATAAAAAGTTTACAATATCAGATCTAAAAGGAAAACATATTATTGCCGGAAGAGAGGGTGCCCTCCTCAAAATGTGAGTACACAATTTTGTTTGTTATCATTTTTAAATAATAAAAACATATACTCAAATCTTAAAATTAAAGTATATGTCTATCTTTTTATTCTCATCTATCTCAATTCTATTAATAAGTAAAGCAAGTAACTCTTTAGACGGTTTTTTAAATGAAATATATTCATTAATAAATTTAAGTATCTGCTTTTCCTCAGCAGTATGATTAGAAGTATTAGAAAGTCTTTCATTTAACTTATCTAATCTTTCTTTTTTATATTTTTGTTCTACTTCCAACTTAGACTTAGTTCTTTCATATTGTTCTTCATTTATTTTCTTCTTTTTCAAATCAAGGTAAATATCATCAAAGTAATTATCATAATTATCTAATTCCTTCTCAAGGCTACTAACTTGTACTTTCAATTTCTCATACTCATTATTGTTCTTTTCTTCATCTTCAATAATGCTTTTAAAACTATTTCTATCAACATAATTCTCACACAATTGCCTTATTTTACTTATTATCTCAGCTTCTAGCTTTCCATAATTCATAGTATGAGGCGTACACAACTTTAACTTACTATACTTTTGATAATAAGTACAACTAGTATATGATTGACGCCTGTTAGTTCTAGTAGTTATACCTATTGCATGTCCGCACTCTTTACATCTTAAAAAATGTTTAAATAAATAATTATGAATTTTAGAACCACTTTTCAAATTCTTACTTCGTATTTTTTGAACTTGCTCAAAAGTAGTTTTATCAACTATTGGAGCATGGGTATTTTCTACTATTATCCAATCAGTTTTAGATGTCCTAATCTCCATTTTTAAACCATATATTTTTTTTCTTCTTCCTTGTGTTAAATTACCTATATAAGTTTCATTACTTAACATTTCATCTATAGTTCTAGAACACCACAGATTATAAGCAGTTGACCTTAAACCTCTATTCAAATTAGCATAATTACTTGGTGTAGGGATTTTATCCTGCGTAAGTATATTTGCTATTTTATTAGGACCATTTCCTGCCTTAGCCAATTCAAATATTCTTCTAACAACCTTAGCAGCTTTTTCATCTATTTCTAACTTATATTTATCCTCGCTAGATTTTTTATACCCATAAGGTGCTTTCCATCCCAAAAATAGTCCATCAGTTTTTTTATTTTTTACTGTAGTTCTAATATTTTTAGAAGTTATTCTATTATAATATTCATTAATTACTATTTTAAAAGAAGCCATTTCGTTCCCCATAGTATCAAGCTCAGTATCGACATCATCAAGTAAGGCAATAAAACGAACCCTATGTATTGGAAAGTATCTATCCACATACTCACTTGTCTCTATATTATTTCTACCAAGCCTAGACAAATCTTTTACTATAACCATGTTGATTAATCCTTTTTCTATATCATTAATCATTTTTTTAAAACTAGGCCTATCAAAATTAGAACCACTATAACCATCGTCTACATACTCATTAACTAAATTTAATTTGTTTTGTTCAATGTATTTCTGTAATATATTTCTCTGGTTTTTAACACTCTCACTATCTCTTTTATGATACTTACCTTCTTCATCAGTCTTATCATCTTCTCTTGACAATCTTATATAGATGGCAACTTTATATTTAGCCATATCAATGCTCATATATACCACCTTGTTATAATTATTTAATATTTCTATAAGCTGTAATCACAAATTCTTCCAATAACTTTTGAAATGTTTTTCCATCTTTATTGTAATGAATCTCAACAACCATATGTTATACCCCCTTATCTTATAATATTAATTAATTATTATAAACATGCCTAATACTTCGATTGATTTAACACATCAAATTATTTTCAAGGCTATATTATAATTCAAATAATCAACAAAAAAAGACATGAAAAAAGTAGATTAACTTTTTTCTTAATCTACTTTTATCTTCTATATTTTCTTCTTTTTACTAAACTAAATCCAGTTAATGCTGCTGATGCAGATGCTAGAGAAGCAAGTGATAATGTATCAGTATTATCACCAGTCGCTGGTAAATAATCTTCTGCACATTGAACATCTGATTCTATCATTATTGTATTATCTAAAATTGGTTCTGGTATTAGTTCTATTTTTGGCTCTGGCATTGGCTCTGGTGTTGGTTCTGGCATTGGCTCTGGCATTGGCTCTGGTGTTGGTTCTGGCATTGGCTCTGGTGTTGGTTCTGGAGTTGGCTCTGGTGTTGGTTCTGGAGTTGGCTCTGGTGTTGGTTCTGGTGTTGGTTCTGGTTCTTTTATAGGTTCTTTTGATAATATATTTACCAAATCTATATCTACTTTGTAATCTTCGTCATAAGGATTAAACCAAGTAATTCCCAAAAGATTCTGATAAGCACCTTCATCAAAATCAAAACCTGATAAATCTAATGCTTTATTACCTGTTGAATAAATATATAAAAACATATCAGATGGATGATGATCAGTATCACAAATTAAATATAAGTATAATTCATAATATCTTGCAATTTGTTTTCTAACTTCTTCATTATTTTTAGCATTATGTCCACTACTCCAATGTCTAGCTAAATTACCAAATGCATCTCCACCACCTATAGATGTTGTATATATATCCTTACCCATTGGTTGATTAGGATCATAAACAAAACTTCTATACCATGGATATAAATACCATAAATATTTGCCATCTTCAGTAAAATAATAATCTGTACTTTCATAATTATCAGGCTCTTTTCCTGCATTTACCCTCTGTACTCTAGTTAAACCTGCATTTGTATAATTTTTAAGTGCAGACTCTGTTACATATCTAATTTCAGCTTCAGACAAGTCACTAAATAATTCTGTAGCTTTTTGACGATGATAAATAATATCTAATATCTTATCATATAACTCTTGTGAACTTAGAGATTGATCAGATATATCAACTAATCCTTTATTTTGATGAACATCAATGTATACAGTTTGTGTAGTAAACTGTTTAATATCTGTTGGATTTAACACTTTACCATCATATATTGAATTTTCATCAGGAGTTTCCCAATCTTGGTTAATACAATATACTTCACTTTTTTGACCTTTAATATCTATAAAGTATAAAGGGGTTCCTCCATAATGACTACATGGTGTTTCAGAAAAATCAACACCTGCATCAAGCTCAAACACTTCTACCACAATAGAAAAATTACGGTCTTCAGCTTTAGTATATCCTTCAGGGGCATCTTTTTCATGTAAAATATAATCACCTTCTGGAAGCATACTAATATGCTCTTTTCCATCAGAAACCCATTCATCTAAAACATTGCCATCTTTATCTAATATTTGTAAAACAGCACCTATTAAAGGATTTCCATCTTCATCTACTTTTCTAGTTATAGTTTGAACTTTATGTACCTCTGCAGTATCTTCTTCATTAATCACTTGATTATCTTGTTTATTATCATTATCAGCTTCATTACTTATTGATGTATTTGAAGATTTTGCTAATGATTTAATTGAAGTTTCTTTAACTTCTTCTTTTTCTGTAGTTTGATCATCTACTGATTCTGTAGTTGATGATTCTAAGATTTTTTCTTGTTCTTGTGATGTTTGAGTTTTTGTATTCTCTTTTGGTTGTACTGATTCTTCTTTTTCCGGCTCTTGTAATGATTGATTATTTTCTTCTGTTTTAGTCTCTTCTTTTGGTTGTACTGATTCTTCTTTTTTCGGCTCTTGTAATGATTGATTATTTTCTTCTGTTTTAGTCTCTTCTTTTGGTTGTACTGATTCTTCTTTTTCCGGTTCTTGTAATGATTGATTATTTTCTTCTGTTTTAGTCTCTTCTTTTTCTAAGATTTGCTTTTCTAAATTCTCTTCAACAACTTTTACTTCTTTTTGTTGATTTCCTAATTGTAAATTTTCATCTGCAATATTCTCAATTTTTGTATTATCAACTGTTTCATCTGCATACGCGAATGCTGGCATACCTGATAAACTAACCGCTAAAACAGCTGAACTAGTTAATAATCCGACTGCGTTAAAAACTTTCAAATTTTTAATTTTCATATTATTCCTCCTTTTATACAATCCACCGTGGTAACTATAATAACAAAAACATAAAAATGTGTCAAATTATCAAATAAAATGATTTAGTAATATTAAAGTAATTATTCTACTAAATGTACTCACTTTAAGAAACGCACAGGTGGAATGCCTGCTATGACACTAGAATATGCCATAAACAAAAATGGTATTAAAACAAAAGAAGTAAATTTTGACACTAGTATAGACTTTGCATCAACTACAGGAGCTTTCATTAGCGGAACTGGAGACTATGTCTCTCTATTCGAACCAACTGCTTCAGAAATAGAAGAAAAAGGTTATGGGAAAATAGTCGCCTCTATCGGAGAGTTAGGAGGAAATGTACCATACACTTCATACATAGCTAAAAAAAGTTTCATTAAAAACAATAACAAAACAATAAAAAGTTTTACAAAAGCAATTCAAAAAGGATTAGATTTTGTTAAAAACCACACAGATCAAGAAGTAGCTGAAGAAATAAAAAGTTATTTCCCAGATACAAAAGTAAAAGACATTGAAAAAATAATTAAAAAATATCGTTCTATAGATGCTTGGAAAGAAACAACATACATAAAAGAAGAAGAATTTAAACACATAGAAGAAATAATTAAAAATGCCGGTAAATTAGACAAAAATGCACCTTATTCAAAATTAGTATTAACTAAATATTCAAGAAAATAATGGATATATTAAAAATTAAAAATTTAAGAAAAATTTATCACACAAAAAAAAGAGAATTACTCGCCGTAGATAATTTTTCTTTTAACTTAAAAAAAGGTGATTTTGTCGCTATAGTTGGCCCAAGTGGATGTGGAAAAAGTACAATACTATCAGTTCTATCAGATTTAGAAAAACCATCATCTGGAATAATAGAATACGATAAAAAGTTAAAGTTTGGATACATGCTTCAAGATGATGGTCTATTCGAATGGAGAACTATATATAAAAATTGTATACTTGGATTAGAAGTGCAAAAAAAATTAGAAAATGAAAAGTATGTAAATAAATTATTAAAAACATATGGATTGTTAGATTTCAAAGATTCCTATCCGTCAAATCTATCAGGAGGTATGAGACAAAGAGTAGCGCTAATAAGAACCTTAGCCACTAAGCCTGATATTTTATTACTAGATGAACCTTTCTCTGCTCTAGATAGTCAAACAAGATTAGCAGTATCAGACGATGTTTATAAAATAATAAAAAAAGAAAATAAAAGTGCAATCATGGTTACCCACGATATATCTGAAGCTATATCTATGGCTGATAAAGTAATAGTTCTATCTAAAAGGCCAAGTATTATAAAAAAAATTTATGACATAAAATTAGATAATAAGAAAAACCCAATTGAAAACAGAAAAGATAAAAATTTTGCCTACTATTATGATCTAATATGGAAGGACATTGATTACCATGTCTAATGAACATAAAGAATATTTAAAAAAAATAAAAAGAAAAAATATAATAATCAAATCATTTCAAATATTAATTATCATTTTTATAATCACTATTTGGCAGCTCGCAGCCAATAAAGGTTTAATCAATACATTCATATCATCCAGTCCAAAAAATATAATAAACACCATTTTAAAGCTCTATAAAGACAAATTACTATTTCATCATATTGGAATAACATTTTATGAAGTACTAATCAGCTTTTCTTTAGGAACAATCTTTGGAATAACAATTGCTTCAATCCTTTGGAGATATCAATTATTATATAAAATAATAGATCCATACTTAACAATTTTAAATAGTATGCCAAAAGTATCATTAGGTCCTATTATCATAATAATAGCTGGAGCAGGTATAAAATCAATTATCATAATGGCTCTACTAATATCATTTATTATAACAATAATAGATGTTCATCATTATTTTAAAGAAACAGAAAAAAACAAAATAAAACTAATGAAAAGTTTCAAAGCTACTAAAAGACAAATATTCATTAAATTAATACTACCAAGTAATATAAAAAACTTAATAAATGTATGCAAAGTAAATATAGGCCTTACTTTCATCGGCGTTATAATGGGTGAATTTTTAGTATCTAAATCAGGCATTGGATACTTAATAATGTATGGTTCACAAATATTTAATCTAAATTTAGTAATGACTGGAATAATCATATTATGCATAATGGCATCTTTAATGTATTACATAATTGTTATATTAGAAAAGAGAATAAATCATTAATAATTATTGCTATTTTTTTTCATATTTGTTATACTCTTAATGTAGAATAACAATAGAAACGAGAGATGATGTATGAAAAGTAGTGTAGTCGTTTATGTTGATTATGGTGAAATAAAGGTTAATATAAAAAGAATTATGAAAGAAAAAGGAATTACCAGACAGCAGCTTATTAAAAGAACTGGCCTAACAAGTAGAACGATAAATAGATATTACAATGATGAAGTTTTAAAGTTTGACAGAGATGTATTGGCCAAACTATGTCACATACTAGATTGTTCACTAGATGATTTAATATATTATAAAAAGTCAAAAAAATGATATGAATCTCATATCATTTTTATTTTAATGGAACTGTAGCTTTCGCATTCAAATTTAAATCAGCTAAATTACCTTTCTCATAAGCATAATATCCAGCAGCTCCAATCATTGCCCCATTATCAGTACAATACTTAATCTCTGGAATAATCAAATTAATATCATTTTTTTCACATTCATCTTCTAACTTATTTCTAAGACCTTTATTAGCTGCAACCCCACCTGCAACTATCAGATTGTGAACATCATATTTTTTTAAAGCTCTAATAGTCTTTTTACTAAGTATCTCCACCACTCTATTTTGAAACGAGCAGCACAAATTTTCCTTAATAATATCATTACCTCTCTGTTTTTCATTATGTACTAAATTTATAACTGCACTTTTAAGTCCACTAAAACTAAAATTAAAACTATCATCATCCAAAGGTAAAGGAAGTTTATAAGTATCTTTACCTTCTAAAGCAAGTTTATCTACAAGTGGTCCACCAGGATAAGGAAGCCCGGCAACCCTAGCAACCTTATCATAAGCTTCACCAACCGCATCATCTAAAGTTGATCCTATAACCTCAAAACTATAATCTTCTTTCATATATACAAGTTCAGTATGACCACCACTTACAACCAATGCCATTAAAGGAAATTCTAATCTTTTAACTAAATTATTCGCATATATATGTCCAGCAATATGATGAACTGGAATAAGAGGTTTATCAAAGACAAACGAAAGTGTTTTCGCACACATAAGACCAATCAACAATGATCCAATTAACCCCGGACCAAAAGTAACTCCAATCGCATCTATATCATCCATAGTCATATTAGCTTTGTTTAATACTTCTTCAAGAACAATAGTGATATTTTCAACATGCATCCTACTTGCAATTTCCGGAACAACTCCACCATAATAAGCATGCGTATCCATCTGTGACAAAACAACAGTCGCAATCTCTTCTGTACCATCTTTAATAATACTCATACTAGTTTCATCACAGCTAGATTCAATACCTAAAATATACATTCTACTTCACCTCCAACTTTTTAACCATTAAAATACCGTCAGAATCTTTATAATAATTCTTTCTAACACTAACTTCTTTAAATCCATTTTTAACATAAAAACCAATCGCTCGTTTATTATTCGAATTAACTTCTAAACTAATACTTTCACATTTTAAATTTAAAAGTAAATAATCAAATAATTTTTGAGAAATACCTTTGCCTCTATATCTTTCATCAACCGCAATATAATCAATTTCAGCTCGCTCATACATAATGCTATAAACAATAAAACCAATCACATCATCTAATTTATAAACAATCGCTTTTTGAAATGGACTTTGACTTAATTTAAATTCGGGAAAATATGTTATAATTTTATCTTGAATATCTTCACACTTAACTTCCGTTATCATTCAATCTTTTCTCTTCTGCCTCTGTAAGTTTTAAATAATTTGGATTTATATGATGAGGATTAATAATCTCATCTTTTTCATGTTTACTAATAACTTTTAATAAATCTAATTTTGGTTTTACTGTGGAAAAAGGAAAACTATCATAACTTACAAATTTACCACTTAAACTATTATCAAATAATACATAGCTATCTTTATAAGTTTCATTTAATTCACTATCATATCCGCCCGCATATACAAATCCTCTTCTCGCATCTATTAAAGAAATAACATCTTCATCAAAACCAGAAGCCATAAGTTCTAAAGAAGAAAAGGTATAACATGGTATATTTAAAGACCAAGCCATCGTTTTCGCAACCGTAAGTCCAACTCTAATCCCCGTAAAAGAACCTGGCCCATTACAGACAAATATCTTATCAACATCTTTAGGTTTAATAGAAGAAACTCTAAATGCTTCATCTATTACAGGCATAATTTTAGAGGAAGTATCATTACCATCATTTTTATCATACATATAAGTTATTTTACCATCGATAATAATAGCGACCACTAAATTAGTCGTCGCCGAATTAATTAATAAATATTTCAAAGTACTGCCTCACATAATTCCTCATACTCACGGCCATGAGGTTTAACTATAAACTTACGAGAATTCTCTCCAGCAATTCTAATTTTAATATCTAATCTATCTTTAGGTAAAATATCTTTTATAGTATTTGCCCATTCAATAATGACAACTCCACCTTTTTTAAAATAACTCTCGATATCAACACTACTAGCATCTCCATCTAATCTATAGACATCCATATGATAAAGAGGAAGTTCTCCATCATACTCTTTAATAATATTAAAGGTTGGTGAAGTAACAGTTTCTTGAACTCCCATCGCATTCGCAAAAGCCTTTGTAAAAATAGTTTTACCACTTCCAAGTTCTCCATCTAAACATATAATCATGTTAGGAAATTTTTCAGATTCCAAATTTTGAGCAAATTCAATTGTATCCATCTCACTGCGCATAATTAAATTGTATTCCATTCATCATCCCTCAAAATAATTATATCAAAAATAAAGTATATAGTATACCTTTTTTATCTTTTTTAACAAAAATAATAATTATCGCTTATAGCAAAAAATATAACGAACCATGACACTAAAAAACCTTTAAAATATGGGAAAATATAAGCGAGGTGGTAAATATAAAATTCGACAGAAAAGATGAAAACTACGTATACAGTTTTATCGGAAAAAACGTAAAAAAATATAGAAGAGAAAAAGGACTAACCCAAAAAAAATTAGCTGAATTAACTACATATTCAAAACAGTTTATATCAAATATAGAAAACAACGTCCACCAAACTTTCTCAATAGGAACACTTTGGAGAATAGCTCTAGTATTAGAAGTAGACATGTATAAATTATGTATCGAACCAAAAGAAACAAAAGAAGAAGTTTATCATTAAACTTCTTTTATTTTACTCCCATTTCTTTAGCAATCTTATCATCAGTTACTAAATTAACAGGTTTTCCTTTCATAACATCACTATAAAGATACACTTCATCAGATATTGCTTCAGCAAACATCATAGCTTGATCATAACCAGACATATAATCCTTATCATAAAAAATAGTTATATCACTTATTGAAAACATAGGATTATTAAAGCCTGTATCTATAGAAACAAAGCCATCATTATGCGCATAAAAACTACGAACAGGTATAATGATAGAAACATTACAATCATAATAAACAGCTGTCATATATGTATTCTCGGCATCAGCAAACTCTATTTTATCATTCTCTAAATTAGTATCATTATCCTTAGAATCACAACCATATAAACCAAGAGAAGTAGCGAGTGCTACTCCACTAACCAAACTAATTAATTTTTTTCTATCGATTTTAAACATACAAACCTCCCTATAATTTATTTACTTTTTGATATGTAGATAATGAATAATAATTGCCATTCATAAGGTCATAATAATTGTATATTTCACATTCTGACAATACTGAAGCAATATTATAAGCTTTATCATAACTATTAGAATTCACATCACTATACACTATCATTGCATCTTCATCACTTACAATCAAACTCTTAAAACTTTTCTCTTTATTAAAATCAATTCTCAAAACATCATCACCATAAGTAGCATGATCTATAGGAATTAAAATAGCCTTTCCGTTTTTTAAATATATACACATACTATTTGCATTCTCAGTAGATATAAAATTATCACAAGTATTACTTTCTTTTGGAGAACTGATATCGAGTGAATTATAATTACCATTTAAAATATCATAATAATTATAAACAGAACCACCATCAGGAAGTAAACCTAAAGCTACATTAAAAGCTCTATCATAACTACTAGAATTATCATCGCCATATACAATAATAGAATCTTTTGTACTTATACTTAAATTTCTAAAATCTTTATCATTAATGAAATCTATTCTAACAACACCATTTTGACAAGAAGCATAATCAATAGGAATTAATATAGCATCACCATCTTTAAAATAAACACAAGTACTATCAGCATTATCAGCAGATATATATTCCATAGAATTAGACTTATTATGTATTTTATTAAAGTTACACCCGTAAAATCCAAGGGAAGTTGCGAGTGCTAATCCACTTACTAAACTAACAATCTTTTTTCTATCAATTTTAAACATACAAACCTCCCTAATTAAAAATTATAATAACATAAAAAAAATACCCTAGTCAATAGAGTATCAATTATTTAATGTTTTGATAAATTATCATCATTATATAGTCTATATAATTTAAGATCTTTCAAATAATCACCCATAAAAATAATAGCAAAAAAAAAAGAATTTGCAACTTCCTATTTTCGCGATATACTATCGTCGGCGTTAAAGTGCTTAACTTCTGTGTTCGGTATGGGAACAGGTGTGTCCACTTTGCCATTGTCACAAATTCAAATAGAGAAATAATTCTCTGAAAACATGATAACGTGTTAAATATCTCTTTAAGTAAACAATTAATAGGATTAAATCCTCGATCTATTAGTACTGGTCAGCTCAAAATGTTGCCATTCTTCCACCTCCAGCCTATCAACCAGATAGTCTCTCTGGGATCTTACTTAATTAAAATGGGAAAACTCATCTTGAAGTTGGCTTCCCGCTTAGATGCTTTCAGCGGTTATCCATTCCCTA
>JAFWYR010000004.1 GCA_017522615.1 Bacilli bacterium
AAGCAATAGATGACTATATTAATTATTATAATTATGATAGAATTAAAGTAAAATTAAAAGGATTGTCTCCTGTCAATTACAGGTTACAATCCTCTAATTAGAAATTATTTATAAACTGTCCAACTTTTGGGGTTCAGTTCATTAATTGTCATCTTTTAAGCATATATTTATCTTTTTTATTTTGTTTATCACTTTTTATATTAATGAATTTTAGTTATTATTTTGCAATTTTTTAAATTCTTCTTTAGATAGTCCTGTTACATCTTCAGTTATTTCAATGTTTATATTATTATCTAATAATCTTTTAGCTGTTTCTATTTTGTTTTGAGTTATTCCCTCTGCTTTTCCAATTTGAATTTCTTCATCTTTGGCTTTTTTTAAGTCTACTCCATGAGCAAACTTTCTTATCTCTTCGTCAGTAAGTAATCTTATGTACCTTGGATCTTATGATATTTTTTTCTTTTAGTTCTTTTAATTTCTTATTTGCTTTTTCATGTAGTTCTTCTGTCATAATTATCCTCCACTTTCTATAGTTTTTCCCTTTGTTATTCTATATATAATTATTCTATAAAAGTTTTGGATTATCTTTTTTATTTAAAGTTTTTCAATTATAAAGCAATTATGATGACATTTTTTTGTGAAGGGTTAAATTAATTCCTTCACTTATTAGTTCTGATAGTTTTTGAACAATAAAGTCTTCTTCTTTTGGAGTTACCATTAGGTTATATCCAATAGGATTTAATATTTCATATATTAGTTTTTTAGTATCTTCTTCTGATAATGTTCCAAGTAAGCCAAAAAGATTTTGACGATCGGCTTTATCTATTTTATCGGATTTATATTTAAGATAATTTACGTTTGTCATAAGTTTATTTTTGGGATTGTTATAGTTTGTTTTTTGATATGAAAAATGAGAATACATATAAGATATGGTATCATTTACTATAGATGCGGCATCTACTACCGTTGGTACTCCTACTGCAATTACGGGTACTTTTAACGATTCTTTACTAATTTCTTTTCTTTTGTTTCCTATCCCACTACCTGGATTTATTCCCGCATTAGTCATTTGGATTGTCTTATTAACTCTATCTATTGAGGAAGCAGCTAAGGCATCTATGACAATTACAAGCTTTGGTTTTATTGTATTTACTGTCTCTTTTATTAAGTCACTTGTCTCAATTCCTGTCTCTCCTGTTACTCCAGGTGATATTTTGCACACTCTTTTATATCCTTCTTCTAAGCTATCATACATATATAAGTGATTAGTAACTAATGTTTTTTCGATAACTAAAGGTCCTAGTGAATCAGGAGTAGATTTTTCATTTCCTAAACCAATAATTAGACATATATCTTCGTCTTTAAATTCTACTTTTTTTATCATTTTTTTTAATTCTTCTACAAATACAGTTTTAACTTTTTCTCTATTTTCATAATCTGTAATATCAGAGTATTCTATGGTTATATAAGTTCCTTCCTTTTTACCTATTTTTTCAGCTTCTTTTTTACTTAATTTTATATCAGTTATTTTTATATTTCCATCATCAATTCTTGCTTTATTGTCTGTAAGCTCGATAGCTAAATCTGTTCTTATGCATTTGTTTTTTAGATCAATTTCATGACTTATTTTAATCACCTCACTTTTATTTTTAACAAAAAATCAACTTTTTACCCGATTTTGTTTGATTTTTTTAAAGAAATTTGCTAAAATGTATATACGAATGGCTTGGAGGTGAAATTATGGCCAATTTAAAAAATGCGAAAAAGAGAGTTTTAGTTAACCAAAAGAAAGAAGTACGTAATAATAACTATTTAGCTAGTACTAAAACAGCTGTTAAAAATGTTGAAAGAGCTGTAGCTAAAAAAGATAAAAAAGAAGCTGAAGCTAATTTAAAGATTGCCATTAAGAGAATCGATAAGGCTGCGGGAGCTAATGTATTAAGTAAGAATACATCAGCAAGAAAAAAATCTAGATTAACTAAGAAAGTAAATGCTATGTAGTAATTTACTTTTTTTAAATTTTATTGTTGACACTACAATTAACAGATTATAAAATAATATTAAGGAGGCTAAGAAATGAGAAAATATTTTGGGACTTTTTTTGTTTTTATATTGTTACTTCTCTGCTTTTATTATAGAGAAGATGCAGCTAAATTTGTAATGCAAAAAATAAATCAGAATACGAAAGTTTCGCTTCCTGATTCAAATAATTACGATAATAATATTGATTTTCAGTTTGTTAAAAAAACGGATGATTTTCACATTAAATCTTATCAAGGTTTTTTAGATGCTATCTATACAATTCTTACTAATGGAACTCAGGAGTTTACTTTCTACTGTGATGAAAGTTATACAGAGTGTTTAAATGATTTTTCTAAAATCTCTGGTGATCAAGTTTTACTTTCTACTATTAACAATATGGTGTCTCCATATAATAGTTATCAAAAAATATATTTTAAAACTAATTCCTTTGGAACTATTAACATGAGTATAGATAAACTTTATTCAGATGAAGAAATACAGATGACGGAAGAAAAGATAAATACTTTTATCTCTGATAATATTAATGATAATATGAATGCAGAAGATAAAATAAGAGCTTTTCACGATTATGTTATAAATAATAGTGTTTATGATAAAGAAAGAGCTAACATAATTGAAGGTGGTGGAGATGTGGAAGCATCTAGATCACATAAAGCTGTTGGTCCGCTAATAGATGGTATATCTTTATGTAGTGGATATAGTGATGCAATGAAGATTTTCTTAGATAAAATAGGAATGACTAGTTATAAAGTTTCTAATACTAATCATATTTGGAATTTAGTTTATATAAATAATTCATGGCTCCATTTAGATATGACTTGGGATGATCCAGTTACAAATACCGGAGAAAATCTATTACTTCATAAATTTTTCTTAATCGATACTAATACTCTTTTTGAATTAGATCCAAATGGACATAATTATAACCCAGAGTATTATCCTGAAATAAGCCATTAGATGGCTTTTTCTAATGGCAATTTTACGGTGACGGCTGTATAGTCGTTTTCTTTTGATTCATAGTTGATGGTTCCTCCATGGGCTTTAATTATTTCATTTGATAATGAAACTCCTAATCCAGTTCCTTTTTGCTTTGTAGTATAAAAAGGTTCTTTGATTTTTTCGATTATATTTTTAGGAATTCCTATTCCATTATCAATTATTTTTATTTGTATTATATCTTCTTTTTTATCTACCATAACCATGATTTTTTTGTTATTTTTATCTTCTAATGCTTCAATACTATTTTTAAATATATTAATAAATACTTGAGTTAATCTGTTGTAATCAGCATTTATATATACTTCATCTTCAGGTATGTTTGATTCTAATTTTATGTTTTGGTTTTTAAATAGCATTTTCATATTATTGGTGACTTCTTCTAATAAAAAGTTTATATCTAGGATTTCTTTGTTTATCTTTTGAGTATTCATTTCAAGAAAATCTTCTAACAAAATTAATGTTCTTTCTATTTCTTCTTTTATAACTGGGATATTCTTTTTAATCTTTTCTGGATTATTAGGATCATACATATCTAAATATCCTTTACAAACTGCTATCGGATTTTTTATTTCATGAGTAATTTGGAATAATGATTTTTTTATTTTAGATTCTTTTTTTATTTTCTGATAGTTATAATTAAAATCCAATTTTTCCTCCCCTTTTTCTAATAAATAGATAGTTAATGATGAGAGTAAAAATAGTATTATTCCTCCACTTATTATCTCTAAAGATAAAGATTTACTTAATAAGATAATTGATAAACATTTAATTGTTGGGAATAATGTTGTTAATAATTTTTTATCAATTATAAATAGAAAAAAGTATAGTAAATATTCAAAAATTATAAAAGATAAATGAATACTATAATAGTTAAAATAATAATATATACATATTATGGATATATATATTATTAATGATTTTTTATTTTTATAGTATGCGATTAATAATGGAATGTTTATTATAAATAATGGTATATTTTTGTAAAGAGAAATACCATATTTTATTATTAAATAACACTCTGAAAATAGACAAATATTAAAAATCAGATTATTTTCTTTCTTATCAAGTATATTATTATATGCAGTATAAAGTAGATAAATCATAAGTGGTATAACTAATAATATTAAATTTAATAATGCTAGATCATATATTTTCATTTTTATCACCGACATTATTATATATTTTAATATATGTCGATTTTTGTCGAAAAAAAGAAGAAAATGATATTTTTTGTATTTTCTTCTAACAGCTTTCACTATATGTATATGTATTCTTATTTCCGCTTGATGTTATATTTACACAACCGTTTAATTCTTCACTTGGTCTTTTTGGATTTTTAATTTTATCGGCTTTTAAATATCCGGTAGATTTTAATGTTTCTACTGAAACTTTATTTTCACTAAATTCTAAGGCATTTTCGTTGACATATCTCTCAGCGGCATCTTTAATCATCTCTACTTGTCTATCATATGATTTTGCCCTAGAATCATTAATAACACTAATTATAATCGGTACACTTATAGACGCAACTATTGCTATCATTACAATTACTGCAAGTAATTCAACCAATGTAAAACCTTTATTTTTCATACTATCACCTTACTTTTAATTATACGTTAGTGAGTTATTTTAGTCAATGATTATTTTTATCATTTTACACTATTAATTGTATTATTTTTTTAGAGGTGGTAAAATACTTTTCGAGAGGTGGTTTATGAAAAGTGTTGGAATAATATGTGAATATAATCCATTTCACTATGGTCATGAATACCATATTAGAAAAGTTAAAGAATTATTTCCTAACCACAAAATAATTTTGGTTTTAAATGGTGATTTTACTCAGCGTGGAGATATAAGTCTAATTAATAAGTGGAAAAAGACTGAGATTGCTTTGAATTATGTAGATTTGGTTGTGGAACTTCCTTTTGTATTTGGAACTCAGTCTGCTGATGTATTTACTTTTGGAGCTATTCAAATTTTAAAAGCTTTAAAAGCCAAGGCTGTAGTTTTTGGAAGCGAAAGTGATGATATACATAAATTTGAAGAATTTGTAGATATTCAAAATTCTTCTGAATATGATTTACTAGTAAAGCATTATTTAAATTTAGGATATAATTATCCTACCAGTCTTTCTAAGGCTCTTGCGGACATAAGCGGAAGTGAAATAAAAAGCCCAAATGATTTACTTGCCTTAGGATATGTTAGAAATCTTAAAGGCAGTGGTATTAAAGCTGTATCTATAAAAAGAACTAATGATTATTTAAGCTTAGAATTAGATAATAGAATTGTCAGTGGAACTAGTATAAGAAATGCTCTTAAAGAAGGAAAAGATGTTTCAAATTATGTTCCACTACTTAGTCATTATTTTTTAAATAATTCGAAATTTATTGATGATTATTATGATTTACTTAAATATAAAATAATAAGTGAAGACATATCTAAATATCAGTCTGTCGATGAAGGTATCGAAAGTAGAATTAAAAAAAGTGTTTTGGTATCTAATTCTTACGAGGAATTAGTTAAAAATATTAAAACAAAGAGATACACATATAATAAAATATGTAGAATGCTTTTACATATTCTTGCCGGTTTTACTAAAGAAGAGGCAGCGAGATGTAAGGAAATAAAATACATAAGAGTTTTGGGATTTAATAAAGAGGGACAAAAATATTTAAATTTTATTAAAAAAAATTGTACTATTCCAATTATTACAAAATTTGAAAAAAACAACGAGATGCTTGATATTGAATCTAGAGTATCTTCAATCTACAATTTGATAAAATGTGATGATAATTTGTTGGAACATGAACATAAAGTAATAAAAAAGGACGATTAAGCTAAATCGTCTTTTTCAATTGTTTCAATTTTCATAAAGTTTGTTGTTTTAAGTCCGATGTTTCTTGGGAAACCACCAGATAAAATAATGTGATCTCCTTCTTTAAGATGAGTAAATTTAATAGCTTCTTCTTTAGCTTGTTTAATAATGTCTTCTAATTTGCTATGGCGTTTTACAACAACTGGATATACACCGTAATTAAGAGCTAATCCTTTGGCAACTTTTTCTTCCATACATGTAGCTAATACATATGATTTTGGCTTTAAATTTCCAATTAATTTTGCAGTATATCCACTAGTAGTTGTTGCAACTATAATTTTTACATCTAATAATTTTGATGTTTCAACTACGTTATAAGCAATAGCACCTGGTACATTATTTCTAGGAGTTAACGCACCATCTTCATAACTGTAATATTTTTCTGCTGTTTCACAAGCTTCAGCCATAAATTTAACAGCATCAATTGGATGTTTTCCTAAAGTTGTTTCTCCTGAAAGCATAACAGCATCTGTTCCGTCTAGTACAGCATTTGATACGTCTGATATTTCAGCTCTTGTAGGTCTAGCATTAGTATACATAGAAGCTAGCATTTCTGTAGCAACGATACATGTTTTACCTTTTTTACGGCATTTTCCAATTATAACTTTTTGCAATATTGGAAGTCTATCGATTGATAATTCAACGCCTAAGTCTCCACGAGCAACCATTATTCCATCACTAACTTCAATAATTTCATCTAAATTTTTAACGCCTCTTGAACTTTCAATTTTAGAAATTATTTGCATGTCTTCTCTACCATGCTTTTTTAATAATTCTTTGACGGTTAATACATCTTCTTTTGAGCTAACAAATGAAAGAGCTAAAAAGTCACCATCATGTTCACATGCATAGATTATATCTTCTTTATCGACATCACTTATAAATGGTAAATTTAAGTTTACGCCTGGAACATTAACACCTTTTTTGTTTCCAAGTACTCCTCCATCTATAATTTTACAATTTACACCGTTGTCTAATTTTTCTATAACTTTTAATTTCATTAATCCATCTTCTAATAAGATTTCATTTCCTTCTTCAATTGAATCTAAGGCTTCTTTATAATTTACTGTAAATGCTTCTTCTGTTCCTAAAATATCATCTTTGACAACTTTAATAGTTTTTCCTTGTTCTAGATTAATACAGTCATTGGTCATCATACCAGTTCTAAAATCTGGTCCTTTTGTATCAAATAAAACAGCTATATGATAATTTAATTCTTCATTTATTTTTTTTACTAATCCTAAAACGGTTTTCTTTTCATCTTCTGTCGCATGAGAAAAGTTTATTCTCGCAACATTCATTCCATTTAATACCATCTGTTTGAATGTTTCATAGTCATAACTACTTGGTCCAATTGAACAAATTATTTTTGTCTTTTTCATACTACCCTCTCCTTTTGACACTTTTTACAATAGTAGGTTCCTCTGCCTCCTACAGTTATCTTATCTATCTTCTCTTGACATATAGGACATTTATCCTTTGTATGTACTAATAGGTGTGATTGAAATCTTCCATGGACACCTTCACTAGATGTGTAACTTTTAATTGTCGTTCCACCTTTTTCAATTGCCTCAGATAATATTTTTCTAGTATTATCAATAATATTTTGACAATCTGTTTTCGATAACTCCGTCGCAATTGTGACTGGGTTTATTTTACTCATAAAGAGAATTTCATCCGCATATATATTTCCAATTCCAACTATTATGCTTTGATCTAGTAGTTCTGTTTTAATAGGTTTTCTTTTAAATTTATTTTTTAAGTATTCTGTAGTTAAATTATTATCCCATGGTTCTAGTCCAAGTTTAGAAAGTGGTTTAACATCAAATACTTCATTCTTGTTTAGAAGATACATCTTCCCAAATTTTCTGGTATCGTTGTATCTCAGATCAGTTCCATCTTCAAAGTTAAAAATCACATGTTCATGCTTTTCTTTAGGGCTATTTCTATCTCTTATGAAATATTTGCCTTCCATTCTCAGATGACTCAATAAATAATAGTTTGATAGTTCAAACATCAGCCATTTTCCATATCTTTCAATATTTTTAATAGTCTGATTTTTAATCTTTTTTTCAAAAACCTTAACTTCTGGATAAGCGATAATGTTTTGCCAATAGACGTTTGCGGATATTATTTTCTTTCCCAGGACTTGTCTTTTTAGAGCTTTTCTAACTGTTTCGACTTCTGGCAATTCAGGCATATAGTCACCTACTTTTTTATTCTTCCAATTATTTGGAAAAATACCGATAAATACTACTATTCGTTTTAATTTATCACAATGATAATTATATCACATTTGGGTAATTTTGTTACATAAAAGTATTACTTTTTGAAAGTTTTTTGATGTTTTTAAACGACAATTGATTTCTTTTGTCAACGAATGTAAATAATTAGGTTATTTCAAGGATTGATATTATTATTATTTTGTGTTAAAATATATGTGTTTTCGAGTTAAAATTATTAAATACTATGATGAAGATTAGTAGTATAATTAACTATTTTTTAAGAGAGTTAGTGGTTGGTGTAAACTAACAATATTATTATACGAATCTACTTCGGAGTGAGGTTAATAGCCTTCGGTTTGTACCGTTATTTTAATTAAGACTATTACTAGGATGGTACCGCTCTTTGAGCTCCTACTTTGGAATAGTCTTTTATTTTTAGGAAGGGTGATATTAAATGGATTTTTTACAAACAGAAACTAAACAACTTGAAGATGAAAGAATAATGTTAATAACAGATAGATCTTATAACGAGGCTCAGATAGAAAAATATAATAGGTTAATCAATTATTATTGTAGTCTATATAATAGGACACTATCATCTATTAACTCTAATAGGGATGTTTTAGAATTATATAGAGCTATCTTAGATTTTAAAAATAAAATAGGTTTTCCTTCTTGGGTAGAAAATATATCGATACTATCTGATGAACATTTATTTGAGATGATTTCTAAAATGGAAAAAATAATTGCTAAATTAACTGGAAAAAGTAATGATTTAAAAGAAAATATTTTAGACTTACAAAGAGCAAAAAGAGGTTTAATTTTAGAAAATGAAGGGCTAAACCAAGAAATAGAAATGATTGACTGTTCGATTTCTGGTGAAATACAAGAAGAAGTACCTGATAATGGAAGACAAATGGTAAAAGAAAGGGTGAGAGTTTGACGACCATAAAGGAAAAAGTCGAAGTTGCTAGAGAACTAGAGAATTTATCAAATATGATAAGAAGTAAAATAAGTGATTTAAATTATGAAAAATCACAGTGTATTAAAATGAATAAAAATACTGAAAATATAGATGCAGAAATTAATAAGTTAAGAGATGATCTTTCTACTACTTGGAATGCTTTTGAAGTGATGAGAAATGAACTTGGCGATGAATATAATAATCGAATAGGAGTTGAAAAAAATGATTGATATTAAACTAATTAGAGAACAAAGAGATTTAGTTAAAGAAAATATAAAAAAGAAGTTTCAAGATGAGAAATTACCTTTAGTTGATGAAGTATATACTTTAGATAAAGAGGCTCGTGAAGCTAAATTAAAAGGAGATAAGTTAAGGGCTTTAAAAAACGAAAAAAGTTCTTTAATTGGAAAATTAATGCGTGAAGGAAAAAAAGACGAAGCTGATAAAGTTAAAGAAGAAATAAATAAATATTCAGATGAGATAAATGAATATGAAGAAAAATATGAAAAGTTAAGTAAAAAGATTAAAGATAATATGATGGTTATTCCAAATATTATTGCTGACGATGTTCCAATTGGTGAAGATGATACAAAGAATGTTGAAAATGAAAAGTTTGGTGAACCTTTTGTTCCAGAATTTGAAATTCCTCATCATGCGGACATTTGCTCTAATCTAAATGGTCTTGATAAAGATAGTGCTGGTAGAGTTAGTGGTGCTGGCTTTTACTATTTAACTGGTGATATTGCTAGACTTCATTCAGCAATGTTAAGTTATGCAAGAGATTTTATGATTGATAAAGGTTTTACTTATGTTATTCCTCCATTTATGATTAGAGGAGATGCTGTTAATGGAGTCATGAGTTTTCAAGAAAAAGATGACATGATGTATAAAGTTGAAAATGAAGATTTATATTTAATAGGTACTTCTGAGCATTCATTAATAAGTAAATTTAAAGATCAAATTGTAAAAGAAAGTGAACTTCCAATAACTTTGACTGCCTACTCTCCTTGTTTTAGAAAAGAAGTAGGTTCTCATGGAATTGAAGAACGCGGACTTTATAGAGTTCATCAATTCGAAAAACAAGAGATGGTTGTTTTATGTAAACCTGAGGATGGGATGGATTTCTATAATAAGATGTGGTCTTATACGGTGGAATTTTTTAGAAGTTTAGATATTCCTGTTAGAACATTAGAGTGTTGTAGTGGTGATTTAGCTGATTTAAAAGTTAAATCTTGTGATGTTGAAGCATGGTCACCTCGTCAAAAAACATATTTCGAAGTTGGTTCTTGTTCTATACTAGGAGATGCTCAAGCTAGAAGACTTGGAATTAGAATGAAAACTGATAAAGGAAATGAATATGTTACTACTTTGAATAACACAGTTCTCGCTACTCCTAGAGGGCTAATTGCCTTTTTAGAAAATAATGTAAATGAAGATGGTAGTGTTAATATTCCGGAAGTTTTAAGACCTTATATGGGTGGTAAAGAAAAAATCGAGAAATAATTATTATTCTCGGTTTTTTTTATAACTTCCATCTCTGTTATATGTTTTAATATATGTCTTGCCATTTTCTTCAATAGTTATCTCATTATTTGCTTCAACTAGTAATGTTGTCTTAACTGATACACATCTAATTTCTTCAGTAGTTTTATCTTTTATTAACAAATCAATCACAATATCTATTTTATTTGCATATATTCCATCAGCAAGAATATTTGATTCAGTAATTTGTCTGCCATAAGCATCTTTAAATTCTTCATTTTTTCCTTCTATAATATTTATCCCATAGAAAGTATTTGTATCAGATACTGGAATTCCTAGCATTAATGTGTTATGAATTCTATCATCCATATTATCTTGTATTATTCCATTATATGCTGCTTTTGTAGAAACTATGCTAGTATCCATATGGATGTTATCTATATATACTTCCTTGTTTTCATTTAGTCCTTCTGTTTTTATTTCATAATTTAGTGTCTTATCTGTAGTAATTCTCCAATTATCATCATCTTTTGTGAAATTAAGTACTACTTTAAATTCTTCTCCATTAACATCCAATTTTTGTTCAATTGTTTTTTTTGCAAAGTCAGAATTTTCAATATTAATATTGGTTGAAATTAAGTCTTTGTCAGAATAATCGTCTACTATTTCTTTACTGCATCCTGTTAGTAAGTTTACAAGAGCTCCAGTAGCTATTATTAATCCTATTTTCTTTTTTTTATCAACTGTCATACAATCTCTCCTTTGAATTGTTATTATATGTGATTAAAGAATATAAATCAATAAAAAATCGGTATTATACCGACTTTATTCATTTTTATTTCCACAACTTGGACAAAAATTACTATCTACTCTTCTCCCACATTTTGGACAAAATCTGTTTTTAAACATTATTTTTTTGTTGTCTTTTGATACAGATATAACTTTATTAACAGATACTACATACATAATTACGACAAATATACAGAAGATTACAAAGAATAATATATTTCCTATGAATAGGCAATAATCAAATATTCCATGCATTATCGTAGGTACTAAAGCACTTAATATAAGATATTTTTGTCTATTTGTATTATCATTTTGAAGAGTGCTCATTTTTGCCATCATTAGATAATATCCCATGAATATACCATTACATGTATGGGCTGGTATCGATAATAAGGCTCTTACAATAGCTATTCTTATTCCTTCACTAAAAATGTATATAATGTTTTCAAAGAATGCAAACCCTAAAGCGACAAATACAGAATAGACAATCATATCATATATTTCATCAAATTCTCTGTCATTATATGCATTTGAATAAACTATAATCCATTTACTTCCTTCTTCTATTAAAGCTACTCCGACAAATGCATGAATTATTAGCTCTAATAAGGTCTGATTATTATAGTCTTCTACTATTAAGGGAATAAATTGAGATACCATATTAGTGATGTGTAGTGTGATAAAACAAGAAGCAATTCCACCTATAAATAATTTAATTAATAATTTAGTTGGTTCTTTATTACTATCTTTTTTATATATGTACATACCAATTATAAAAACGGGTAAAATGGCTAATATTATTAATATTAGGATATCCATTTAAAACCTTAAAGAATTATATATTTTATTTTTGATATTAGAACATGCGCCTGAGTCTTTATAAATGGTATATTTAACACTATATATTCTTTTTTTGTTTTCGGTGGCATAATAGTATAGTTTGTATCCTTTTTTAGTTGTTTCTTCTACTTTATACCATATTTTTCCATTTATTTTTTCTTTTTCAAGTCCACTTATTTCTGAACCTTCTTCATGAGTTTGACTATTTAAATAATTTTCGGCGGTTTGTTTTCCTGGTTCAAATGAAGTAATATCTATATAACAAGAATTTTTTTCATCATTAAATTTATATGCTCTATAAGAACCATAACTAGTTTCCTCAGCAAAATTAATTGGTACTTGTACGATTAAATCATCTACTATTTTGAATGATTCAGTTCTCATCATGATAGCAATTCCAAATAGAATATATATTATTATTGATAAAATCAACATAGTGATTGATTTTTTCCCTCTTTTTAAACTTTTTTTATTTATTTCTTTAGAGGATTTTGTAGTTTCTTTTATTTTTTCTATTTGCTTTAGTGAATCTTTTAAATATAATTCATTAAATATAAAACCAAAGATAATATTTATGGCCACTACTATAATTATTGAAAATTTTAATGGTACTAAGTATAAAAGTAATCCTTCAGTTATCATCCATGGAAATCCAATTTTTCCCATATTACAATATAAAGCATATGCAGGACCAATTAAACACATAAATGAATAATTGTCATTAATTACTTTTTCTTTTCCTTTCCCAAGATAATTATCGACATATTTATCTTTTAACAATTCTTTTTGTTTTGCATCGTTTTGCGTTATGTTTTTATCTTTAGAATAGCCCACTTTATCACTTCCCCTACTATTATTAGTATATCATGTTTTTGTTTTTTTTAATATAATTATTATATAAAAAAATCGGTTTTATACCGATTTATATGGATTAACATGAATTATTATATTACTTATAGTATCATCTTTTATCTTTAATTCTTTTTCGATATGATCTATGGTTTGATGAACTTTTTTTAATTTCATATTTTCATCCATACTTACTTCACAATCTATTTTTTTAAATGAACCAAATTTAACAATTATAAGAGAATCTACTTTTTCTATACCCTTATGGTTAAGTATGATATTATCTATTTGTTTTTCATAATCATGATCATTAATTCTTTTTCCTAATAGGTTACTTAGATTATCTCTTAATATTTCAAATGCTATTTTGATAATTAATATTCCAACAATAATCATTGCGATTTTATCTGAATATTTAAATAGTTCGTTTATATTTGACAGCTTTGATAGCAATACTGATATAAAGACGATTAAGGAACTTATCACATCAGTAAAGCTTTCTTTTCCTGATGAGATTAAAATATTACTATCAAGTTCTTTTCCTTTTTTTATAATATATTTTGAAAGAAATAGTTTTATTATTATGGTGGTTAAACTAATTAAAGATACATATACACTAGGAATAGTTATTCCCTTTGATATACCTTCATTGATAACATTTATTCCCATTATGGCTATGATTATTCCTATAACTAAGCATGTTAAATATTCGGCATTTCCATGACCAAAAGGATGTTCATAGTCAGCTGGTTTCTTGGAAATAATATTTCCTATTCCAGCAAATATATCGGTTATCATATCACTTAAAGAGTGTATACCATCTGCGATTAAGGCTCCTGATGAACCAAGTATTCCAAATACTATCTTAAAAACAGCAAGAAAGATGTTAGTCATTAAACTGATTAACATCGTTTTATTTACTTTATCCAAGTTAACACCACCATATCTATTTTATCTTTTTTACTTTTGTATTTTCTTTTTTTACAAAGTTTCTAAAATGTTCTAGATATTCCATTGCTTTTTCATTTTTAAAAAATACTTTATTTTTATCTCTAAGTGTATCTGAGAATGATAGAAATAATTTCAAAGCTTTAAGATAGTGATGAGTGTATATTAGCGTGTAATACTCACCTAATATAGTTAAGTTATCATCTTTATCAACTAAAAAATATAATTCCCAATAAAATTTTTCTCTTAGTCTTTCATCTTCTAATCTTTTCATTACATTATTTAAATCTATTATATATTCACTATCTTCTTTAAGATTATCATCATTTTTTATTTCTTCTATTACTTCTTCCAGTTCCTCACTTGATAAGCTATTAAAATATTCATACATTTGGGCCTCTTTTAATTCTTCTACTGTCATATATTCTTTATTTTGCATCATACCAATTCTCCCCGTATGCTACTGAAACATTAAGTGGAACATTTAATTTATAGACGTTATCCATTATGTCAGTAACTAACTCATTTACTTTTTCTAATTCGTCTTTGTATAAATCAAATACTAATTCGTCGTGTACTTGAATTATCATTTTACTTTTTAGATTGTTATCTTTTAAGGCTTTATAAACTTTTACCATAGCTAGTTTTATTATGTCGGCTGCGGTTCCTTGAATTGGAGTATTTAGTGCTATTCTCTCCCCACTTTGTCTTATCATGTAAACGGTATTATTTAATTCTGGAATATTTCTCTTTCTTCCAAATAGTGTTTTTACATACCCTTTTTCTTTAGCTTCTTTAATGGTCTTTTCCATGTAGTCCTTTATTCCTGGATATGTTTCTAAATAGGTATCAATAAATTCTTTAGCTTCTTTAGCACTTACTCCAATATTTTCACTTAATCCAAAACTACTTATTCCGTATATTATTCCAAAGTTTACTGCTTTTGCAACTCTTCTTTGATTGCTTGTAACTAATTCTTCTTTGACTTTGAAGATGTCACTAGCTGTTTTAGCATGTATATCTTTTCCTTCTTTAAATGCATTTTGAAGAGCTTTGACATCGGCAATATGAGCCATTATTCTAAGTTCTATTTGAGAGTAATCAGCTCCATATATATAATCGGCTGTTGGAATAAAAGCTTTTCTTATATTTTTTCCAATACTATCTCTAATTGGAATATTTTGAAGGTTTGGTTCAATAGATGAAAGTCTACCTGTTCTAGTTAGATTTTGGGTATATATCGTGTGTATTTTATCGTCTTTTAATTCGTTAAGCAATCCTTCGATATATGTATTATATACTTTAGATAATTTACGATATTCTATTATACTGTCAATTATAGGGTGTTTTCCTTTTAATTTGTTTAATACATCAATTGCAGTAGAATTATTATTTTTTCTATGTGGTAGATTCAATTTTTCAAATAATACTTTAGCTAGTTGTTTGGGAGATGAAATATTGAATTCTTCTCCAGCCATATTATAAATATCTTTGGTGATAAGTTCTAGTTTTATTTTAATGTCTTCACCTTGGTCTTTTAAAATATTTTTGTCGACCTTTACACCAGTATACTCCATATCAGCCAATACTATAGAAAGAGGCATTTCTATTTCATTAAAAAGATATTCTATTTGTTCTTCTTTGATTTTATCTTCGAAGAATTTTTTAGTTTCCCAAATGAATTTAGCTCGGTTAATACATTCTTTGGCGACTATTTCATCATTAGGTATTTTTAGATTTGAAAATTTGCCATATATTTTTTCGTAGAATTCTAAATCATAGTTTAATTGATTTGAAAGATATGCGATATCGTCTTTCATATTATAATCCAGTAAGGAACCCGCAATCATAGTATCGAAGGTGACATTATCTATTTCTAAATTTTCATATTTTAGAGCAACTATTGTCTTTTTTAAATCGTATGTGTATTTCTTGTTTTTTATTAATAATTTAGGATTTTGTTTTAGTACTTCTTTTGGAATATAATATGCGACATTGTCATTATAAACACCCATTCCAATTATTTCTGATTTGTGATAATTAGTTCCAAGTATTTCTAAATATACAGCAATATCTCCTTCTATATTAATATTACTATCTTTTAAAATTTCTATTTTTACTTCTTTTTCTTTTTTTAATTTATCTTGTTTTTTTAGAAATGAATAGAATTCTAAGTCTTCATATATTTTATTTAATTTTTCTGTATCTTCACCTTTGTATTTTATATCATTAATATCAATATCCATTTTTACATCTTTGATGATAGTAGCTAGGTGATAGGATTTATAGGCATTATCTTTATCATTTTCTAATTTTTCTTTTAATTTGCCTTTTATATTATCGATGTTTTCATATATTCCATCCAATGTTTTATAATCATGTAATAATTTTAAAGCTGTTTTTTCACCGACACCTTTAACACCTGGTATATTGTCTGATGGGTCACCCATTAGAGCTTTTAAATCTATTATATTTATCGGATCTATTCCCCATTCTTTTTTAAATGATTCTTCATTATATCTAATGTAGTTTTTTTGTTTTAAAAGCTTAATATCTACATCTTTAGTTATCAATTGAAGTAAGTCTTTATCACTACTGATAATAGTTCCAATATATTCTTCCTCTTTATTACAGTATTCAGAAAAAGTTCCAATTATGTCATCTGCTTCATAATTATCTATTTCATAATATTTTATTCCCATAGCTCCTAGTATTTCCTTAGCTTTTGGAAATTGTTTTTTTAACTCTTCTGGAGTAGCTACTCTTCCATCTTTATATTCTTCATATTCTTCGTGTCTAAATGTTTTACCCTTATCGAAAGCGGCTATTATATATTCAGGTTTTTCCTCTCTTATTATTTTGTTCATCATGTTTACAAATCCAAATATGGCATTGGTTGGAAAACCTTTGGAATTGTTCATAAAATTTCCATTATAGGCAGTTGCATAATAACTTCTAAATAGTAAGTTGTTTCCATCAACTAGAATTATCTTTTTCATTTATATCACCTTAATTTATTATAATTGTTTTAATAAAGAAAAACAACTCTTATAAGAGTTATTTTTCACCAAAGTTCCTATATTTGAAACATATTTTTTAATTTACCTTCTGTATAAACCCTTTAAAAAATCCGCATCAATAGCAATATCCTCATCTATCTCTTCCCACTTAGGTTTTCTGCTTTCTCCTGCCATAACTTTTTCAGCTACGCTAAGTCTGCTTTATCTTTTTTTTGCTTCTTCAAATTCTTCTTTTTTACCTTTTAGATATTTTTCTTTTGAAGCATCTGATTGATCTATGGAAGGTTCTACAGATGTTATTCCATTTTTTTCCAAGAATAAGATGTTTTGTGCATATTTGGTAAGTTCTTCATCGGTTGGCTTTCTCCTCAATAAATCTTTTAATTGTTCATTTACTGCTTTTTTTATCGTTTCTAACTCATCATCTTCTTGACCATCCTCTAAATATTCGTCTTGTAAATTACTTGATGAAGTTATCTTTTCTTCTGATATGTTATCTTTTACACTGTTATCACTTTCTGACTCATTATTAATGTTAGAGTCTACGTTTTGAATATTTTTATTTTTTACATTATTATACATTTATTAATAAATTTATACAGATATGATTTTAAAAATATTATTCTATATATATAATTAAAAATGAATAAATAACTATTTATTCATCATATTATATAATTTATTCTATTATAATAATTTTTTCATTTTCTTTTTTTACTATATTTTCTGTTTATTTCTAATCTATCATCTTCGAGGATAATTATTTTTTCATCCAAGAGTTGTTTTAATTGTTCATCAAGTATTGTTTCAAGTGAGCTATAATTATTATTTATGTTTTGAAATCTAATTAATGATTCGATAGTTGGATTAGGAATTGTTAGAAGTGATTCTATGGTTTCTATTTCATTATCACTTAACTTATGAGTTTTCATAATATTTTGAATTATTAATAATCTTTCAAATTCTTTTTCTATTTCTTTAAGTATGTATTTTAAATATTCTGTTATGTTTCCTTGTTTGTATATACTTTTTATACTTTTTGAATATCTTTCATTTGTGATAGATATTAATCTATCACAGACTATAAATGGATGATTTTCATGTTTTATTAAGTGCCACAAAGATAAAGTCCTGCTTGTTCTACCATTGATATTTGGATATGGATGAATGTATACAAAATATAGATGGATAATTTGGGATTTGATAAAGCTATCTATTTCATCACCTTTTGTATCTTCATTTATATATTCGATAAGTCTATCCATATAATAATCTATTTCTTCAGGTTTTGCTCCTATTTCCTTTAAAGTTGTTAAATCGTTTTTTTTCATTATATATTCCGTACTTTTTCGGTAGTATTTTCCCATAGCATTTTCTTCTATTTTATCGAGTATTCCATCACTTAATATATAAAATAGTTTTCTAATACTATCTTTATTAATTTCAGAGTTATTTAAAATAAATTCATAGGCTTTTTTAGAATTTTCTGTGGTTCCTATTTTTGGATTTTTTTCTAACACTCTCTTTGTAAAATCTATTGAATTAGCTATTTTTAATTGTTCTAACTCTCTTTTTATTTTTTCTATGTTTGGATATAGCTCGCATATATCATAGTGTAATTTTCTATGTTTGAAAGTTCTAAGAGGGACTCTTTCAAATTTTTTCATAGTATCACATCCGGGGTAATATTATATTATATTTGAATTATTTGTCAATTTTATTATTTTACCCCTTGTTTTTAATTATTAAAAATACAGAAGTTAATTTCTGTATTTTTGTCTTAATAATAATTTTATTTCGTTTTCCTTAGCCGTTTGTTTTGGAGTTTCTATAATTTTTATAAACTCTTCGGTATATGCACTATCAACTTCTTCAGCAAAGCTCTTTATGAATCTAAGATTGTTAGAGCCTCTTATTACTCTTGCATGGGCATCTATATCAGATTTCTTAATATCTTTTGCAAATTTAAAGTTCCAATATGGATCTTTACTTTCTATAATTAATTTACCATGCGCTAATACGTCTGCCCCTTTGACATCTCTTGCAAACAAGTAATTCCAATGTAAATCTTTAGTTTCTAGGATAAATGCTTCATGAGCTAAATTATCTGCGCCTTCTATATCTCTAGGGAATAAATAATTTAAGAAACGGTTTTTACTATTTAATATTATTTGTCCGTGAGCTAGGATATCTGAGCCTTTTATTGTTTTGGCAAAATCATATGATAGTTTTGGATCATTGGCACTTAATATATCGCTTTCAAAATTATCTACTGCTTTGTCAAACCCATATTTTTCTCCATAGATTAGTATTTTATTTACTATTTCTTCTAATTCCATTTTTTCCAAACCTCCCCTGATAATGTTTAGAATAAACTTAATTGACTAGATTCTTCCATACCATCCAATATACCCATTGAACGAAGTTTTTCAATTAGGGTCGATGATATTTTGGCTCTTTTTTGTAAATCTTCAATGCTGATAAATTCTCTTTTTTCTCTTTCATCAACGATATTTTTGGCAACAGTCATTCCTAAACCATCTATAGCTCTGAATGGTGGAATTAATGATTTATTATCATCATCGATTACAAAGTTTGAATAATGACTTTTATATAGATTAATCGGTTTAAAAGTATATCCTCTAGCTAAAGCTTCTAAGGCTAGTTTTAAACATTCTAATATAGATGATTCTTTATTAGTGGCATCATAACCTTTTTCGTTTATTTCAATTATTCTAGCTTTAACCGATTCATATCCTTTTATCATAGCTTCTATATCGAAGTCGTCATATTCAACTGAGAACTGGGCTGCATAATATACTTCTGGTTTATGAACTTTATAATAAGCTAATCTAAAGGCATTTACGACATAAGCAACCGCGTGGGCTTTTGGGAACATGTACTTTATTTTAGCACAGGAATTTATAAACCAAGGTTCTATATCAGCATCTTCCATTATTTTGACATAGTCTTTCCACATGTCAGGTTGTTTACTAGCTCTTCCTTTACGGACAAACTCCATTATTTTAAAAGCATCTATTGGTTTTAAACCATGATACATCAAATATACCATAATATCGTCACGACATCCTATAACATCTGAAAATGGCACTACTCCATTATCAATTAAGTCTTTGGCATTTCCGTTCCAGACATCTGTTCCATGTGAAAGACCTGATATTTTAACTAATTCGGCAAATGATTTTGGTTTTGTTTCTTTGACTAGTTGTAAGGTGAAAGGTGTTCCAAATTCTGGAATTCCTAGGCTGCCAGTTTCACACATAATCTGATCTTTGGTTACACCTAGAGGTTCAGGTGATAAAAATATTCCCATGGTTTCTTTATCATCTAGTGGAATTTTAGTAACGTCATCACCAGTTATATCTTGAACTAGTCTTAATTTAGTAGGTCCTGAATGACCTAAGATATCAAGTTTTAATACATCTTGATCGATGGCATGGTAATCAAAGTGAGTTGTTCTCCAAGCAGAGTTTACATCATCAGCTGGGTATTGAAAAGGTGTAAAGTCAAATACATCCATATATCCTGGTATTACGACTATTCCTCCTGGATGCTGACCTGTTGTTCTTTTAACACCTTCACAGCCTTTAGCTAAACGTTCTACTTCGGCGGTTCTCATTTGAATACCTTTATCATTACAATATCCTTTTACATAACCAAAGGCAGTTTTTTCAGCAACTGTTCCAATAGTTCCGGCTCTATACACATTATCGACTCCAAATAATACTTTTGTATATTCATGAGCGGCAGCTTGATTTAAATCTGAGAAGTTTAAATCGATATCTGGTACTTTGTCGGCATGGAATCCTAAGAATGTAGCAAATGGCATGTCTTGTCCTTCTTTGTTCATTAATTCATCGCATTTTGGACATTTTTTATCAGGTAAGTCATATCCACTTCCGTAGTCACTTCCAAGACTTCTTCCATCTATTTCAAAGATTGAATGTTTACAATTTGGACACACATAATGTGGTGATAAGGCATTAACTTCAGTTATTCCCATCATCGTTGCTACTAAAGATGATCCAACAGACCCCCTACTTCCTACTAGATAACCATCATCATTTGATTTTTTTACTAGTTTTTGGGAAATTAGATATATTACATCGAAATGAGCCCCGACAATACCGGTTAGTTTATCTTCGACTTTTTTTTCGATATCTTCTGTTTCACCTTCATTTCTAATGATGTCATTTTTGATTACTTCTTTTACTTTATCTAGTCCACCGATCATTACTTCGTGAAGTCTTTTAAATATTTTTTCATTATATTCTTCTTCGGTTAGTCCTTCTTTAGATATTTCATTTTTTATCGCATTAAATGGTTCATCACCATATAATTCAGTTGCAAGCCTTTCTTCTATGTTGTAAGGTAATGGGGTTCCGTATATTTCATCGGCTTTAGTATAAACTAAATCTAATGTTGTTTCAGTACAGTTTTCTATGTGCGGAGCAAATGGGATACCACCGGTGTCGATTATTACTTCAAGTATCTCTACCATATCAGCTATTTTATCAGTATTTGTAATAACTATTTCTTTAGCCTCTTTTTCACTTAAGAATGAAAAATCTTCTAACATTTCATCTGTTGTTCTTAGGTACTGGGAAGGTATTCTAGTTATTCCTTTACGAGCTAATGGATGTCTTCCACCACCTGGAACTTTTTGATTAACGATTATTTCTCTATATATTCTATCTTCTGGATTTATTTGATGAACATCTCCTGTTGCGACTATTATTTTTCCTGATTCTTTGGTAACTCTGATTATTTTCTTTAAGTGTTGAATAAGTTCAGCTTTATTTCCAAAGTCTCCCATTTGAATTAAGTGATCGTATACAGCTGGTGGTTGAACTTCAACATAATCATAAAACGCTATTAAATTAGATAGTTCTTCTTCTGATTTACTTTTAGCTAGACGGAATATTTCACTTTCATAGCAGCCGCTTCCGATAAGTAATCCTTCTCTATGACTTTCTATTTCACTTCTTAGGATTCTTGGAGTTTTATATAAATATTTAGTATTGGCAAGTGAGATTAGTTTAAACATGTTTTTTAGTCCCGTTTTATTTTTTGCGATTATATTTACATGATAAGCTGAACCGTATTTGTGAATTTCATCTTTAGAAACTAGTTTATCTAAATCTGTTATGTTTTTAAAATTTCTTGAGACTAGTTTTTTTACCATTTTATGAAATACTAAAGCGGTTCCTTCGGCATCATAATCTCCTCTATGGTGAGCTGATTCATCCCATGGAACATCATATCTTTTAACTAAAGCTGATAGGCTATGTCTGGCATACCCGGTGTCTAGTGCTCTAGATAATTCTAGTGTATCTATTACGGTATTTGTAAATTCTCCTAGGTTATATTTTGTATGAGCCATGACGATAAATGACACGTCGAATTTGGCATTATGAGCAACCATAGGTAGTTCTCCTACCCATTCTTTGAATTTTTTTACCGACTCTTCTTCATTAGGTTTTCCTTTTAACATTTGATCTGTGATGTTTGTAAGTTCAGTTATTTTAGCAGGTAATGGTCTATTTGGATCTATCAGTTCGTCGAATCTGTCAATTATTTCACCATTACATATTTTTACGGCACCTATTTCTATTATTGAATCGGCTCCACCGGCATTAAAACCAGTGGTTTCTAAGTCAAATACCACATAGGTAGATGTTAGTAAGTCTTCTTCTTTAGGTCTTAAAACTATATCAACTGAATCATCGATTAAAGTTAGTTCTGTTCCATAGATTGCTTTGAATTTATCTTTTTCTTCTTTTCCTTTGTTATAGCCTGTTACTAAATTAAAGACATGAGGAAATGCTTGACAACCGTTGTGATCGGTGATGGCAATTGCTTTATGACCGAATGCCATTGCAGTTTTTACGAGTTCTTCTTCTCCAGCTACTCCATCCATCTGACTCATTTTGGTATGACAGTGAAGTTCAACTCTTTTTTCTTCGGCGTTATCTTCTCTGGATACTTCGTCCACGTCTATTTTATTTATGTGATTTGCATTTAGTACTAGTTCATTGTCGGAAAATTTATCTATTTTGGCATTTCCTTTGATTAAATACCATGATCCTTTTTTTAATTTTTTTAAATATCCAGCATATTCTTTACTATCTTTTGTGAATATTTTACAGTACATACTATCTGTTTTATCGGTTAATTTTAAGGTGATTATTTTAAAGTTACTTTTACTAGATTCAAATGTATCAATACCAAATATTTTAGCTTTTACGGTGATATTATTTTCTTCATATATTATATTATTTATAGGTCTTTCTTCATCAAGTATTTCATCACCCATTATTATTGGGCTTTCTTCTACTTTTATGTTTTTTATAACTTTTGTTTTTTCGATTTCATCTCTAATAGCTTGAGCTTTTTCCTCATTTATATCTGTCTCTATTTTTATTTTAAATCCAGCTTTGTTTAGTTTATCTTCTAGATTTTTTTGAATACTACTAAATTTCATTTCTTCAGCTTTGTTGGTAATTTCAACTATTAATCTATCATCCTCTAGTTTTATTTCGCTATCTATAAATTCTTTTAATAGTGGAGCTTCTTTACTGAAATCTTCTATAAAATACTTATAGTATTCTTTTATATTTTCTAGATTATATTTTTTTATTTTAAATATCGATGATACGTGTGCGTTATTATATTTCTTTTTTAATAACTTATTGAAGATTAGATAAGTTTCTATTTTTAGGGGGTTTTGAATAGATATACAAAATGCATAGCGATCTTTGTTTCTATTACATATAATTTTATCTAATGACCCTTCTTTAAAATATTCTAAATCTTCTTTTAAATTTATCTGTTTAAGTAGTAATTCTAATTTATCTTGCATTTTATCACCTTATTCAATTATAACATATATTTTTTTTATAATTTAAGAAAAGAAGTTCTATTTAGAATCTTCTTTTATTTTTTGTTTAGCCCTAGTTTTATCTGTTCCAATTAATGAAAAGTGAATTGCTCTATGAGGAATAGACACATCTTTAATGATTGCGTATATTCTTTGTCCTCTTTTTAATTTATGTTTATCTTGTGGATTGGGAAGAATAATATCATCTAATGAGACGGTTCCTTTTAAGTTATTTGTTAATTTTATATCTAGTCCATATGGTCTAAAGGCAATTATTTGTCCAGCGTATTCATCGCCTAAATGTTTTTCACCATATTCGGCCATTTTAAGTTCAATTGACTCTTGCTCGGCAGCATCTGCTTCTCTTTCCATAAATGATGCATGAGAACATAATTCTGGAAGTTCCCCAGCTATTTTTACGGTCTGATCATTGTTTATTTTTTCTTTTTCATATTTGTCTATTAATCTGTGAACTAGTAAATCAGGATATCTTCTAATAGGGGATGTAAAATGAGTGTAATACTGTAGTCCTAGTCCATAATGACCTTTTGCTTCTGGAGAATAAAATGCTTTACTCATACATGTTAATATATCGACAGATAATATTTCTTCTACTTCTGTTCCTCTATATTTTCTTAAGAAATTATCTAAGTCATATGGAGTTAACGACTTTCTTTCTATTTTCTTTATCAGATATGCAGCATCTCCACCGCATAATCCATCACCCATTAGTCTTCTTAGTTTTAGTACTAATCTATCTAAGTGTGGATCTTCGTGATTCCTGCTGATAAATGGCTTATTCTTTCTATAATATTTTTTTGCGACTTCTTCATTAGCTATTACCATACAGTTTTCAATTATTCTTTCAGCTGCATGTTGTTTTATTTCATTGAAAGTTAGCTCACCATTTTCTCTTCCTATGATTGTATCTGCTATCGCAAAGTCAATATTACCTTCTTCTATACGTTTTCTATCACGCGCTCTAGAAAGTAATAAGAGTAAATATAAATCTTCAACATATGGTTCATAGCCATCTGGTATATTTCCTTTTTCTATTATTTCATTAACATCCTCATACGTCATTGCCTTTTTTGAATTTATGTAACTGTAATAAATTTTTGTTCTATCTTCTAAAATATTTCCATCAGAGTCTAAAACTATTTCAACTGTTTTGGTTAATCTATCGACTCCTTCATTTAATGAACATATTCCGTTAGAAAGTTCGTGTGGAAGCATTGGAATAACTGAATCTCCCATGTATAATGATGTTCCACTTTCTCTAGCTTCTAAATCTAAAGGTGTATTTTCTTTGATATAATGACTTACATCGGCAATGTGAACACCTAATACATAGTTTCCTTCTTCATCTATTTTTATACTTATTGCATCGTCTCGGTCTTTCGTATGAGCTCCATCAATAGAGAATATAATTTCATCTGTTAGGTCGATACGCCCTTCTTTTTCTTTTTCAGTAACTATTTGACTTATTTCCGAAAGTTGAGTTTGTGCTTCTTCTGAAAAAGAATTGTAAAATCCATGCTTAGCACCAATTGCTTTTTCTTCTATATCTGGATCATCTTTATGACCTAAAACGTATTCAACGTTACCTTCAAAAGCTACTTTTTTATCAAAATTAGCTATTACGTCTTTACCTAAGTCAACTAATACTAGACTACCTGAAACTAAATTTTCTAGCTGTTTTTTAGGACAGATAACTTTAATGTTCCCATAAATATTATGTGGTACTAGTGAATTTCCATTGAATTCAAATATTGCCTTTCCTGTTTCACGGCTAATAACTCTTGTAACTCTTGCATCGCAAAAACCTGATAGTATTTCCTTTTTCTCTGTCGAAAATTCTACAGTATCTCCATCTAGAGCACCATTCAGGTTTTCTGGAGAAATAGTATATTTTTCGTGACTGTCGTCATTTTCAATAAATATTTGACCATAACCATCTTTAGTGATTCTGATAATTCCGTGATTTTTTATTTTCTGTTTTTTTGGCTTAGATTTTCTAAGAGGTATTTCGTGATAGTATCCATCTTTATCGACATATATTCTATGTTCATTAACTAATTGCTTTAATGTACTAAAAAAAGCAGCTTTTGCTCTACCACCTTTGATGTGCATGATTTCACAAAGGTTTCTAGAGCTTAGCTTCTTTCCTTTTAAATTTTTAATAATAGTTTCTCTTAAATCCAACTAAACCACCCTAAGTTAATTATAACTTTTTTTCTAACCTTATACAATGATAAATGTACAAATTTTACATTTTTTTATAAATAATTGGAGGTGCAGGTGTTATTTATATGTTAGTAAGGAGTGTATTATATAATAAAATAAAAGAATTTAATTAGAATCTATTAATATTTTGGGGTAGTTTCTGCACCTCTCGAGAAAGGATTATATTCATTTATCTAAATTAATTCAAATGACTGTTTTATTATTTTTAGATTATTTTTCTATTAATTATCCTAAAACTATAAGCTGAATTTGGTATTTTACGATAATTAATTCTTTAAAAAAAAGAAATTAACTTAAGAAGATAAAAACATATCTATCTCTTTCAGTTAAGTCCTTTTCTATTTTTACTTTGATGTTATCTAAATAGTTGTTGGCAATTGTTTCTATTTCTTTTCCTTGTGTCATCCCTATTTCAAAAGCAATTATTCCTGGTCTTTTAATATGGTTTTTAGATTTTTTTAATATTTTCTCATAAAATTCTAATCCATTATTATTTGCATATAAAGCAATATTTGGTTCGTTATTTTTTACTATATCTTCGACCTTTTCATCAAAAGAAATATATGGTGGATTACTTATTATTATGTCATATTTTTCTTCGACATTATCTAACATATTACTGTGGAAAAAGCTTATTTTGACGTTATTTTTTTTAGCATTATATTTCGCAACATCTAATGCTTTATCTGATATATCGATAGCATCTACTTTTGAATTTAATTTTTTCTTTAAGGTTATAGCAATTGCTCCACTACCAGTACCTAAATCTATAATTTTAATTTCATTTTTAAATGTTTTTTTGGCATACTCAATAGTTTTTTCAACAAGTAATTCAGTTTCAAATCTAGGAATTAATACATTTTTATCTACTTTTAGTTCACTACCATAAAAATTTACACTTCCAATTATGTATTGAACCGGCAATCCTTTTTTTAATTTTTTTATTCCATCTTCATATTTTTCTTCTGATAGATATTTTTTTAAATATTCTATATCGCTCATGATTCTCTTAATTTTCTATTTTGATCTTCGGTTATTAAGGCGTTTATAATATCTTCTATATTTCCTTCCATAACTCTATCTAAATTTTTAGTGGTATAGCTTATACGGTGATCAGTTACTCTATTTTGAGGATAGTTATATGTTCTTATCTTTTCTGATCTATCGCCAGTTCCTATTTTATTTCGTCTTTCATTTCCGACTTTTTCTTCCTGTTCACGCAATTTAGCTTCGTATAATCTACTTCTAAGAATTTGCATAGCTTTTTCTTTATTTTGAACCTGACTTCTTTCATTTTGACAAGTTACAACGGTATTTGTTGGAAGATGGGTAATTCTGACAGCACTATCAGTCGTGTTTACAGATTGTCCTCCAGCACCTCCACTATGATATACGTCAATTTTTAAATCATTTGGATTTATTTCTAAATCCACTTCTTCTACTTCAGGCATTACTAATACGGTAGCCGTTGAGGTATGAACCCTACCTTGTGTTTCAGTAACCGGAACTCTCTGTACTCTATGAGCGCCACTTTCATATTTTAATTTTGAATATACATTGTCACCTTTAACCATAAATTGAACTAGAGGATATCCTCCTGCATCGCTGTGTTCTTCGGAAAGGACATCAATTTTCCAGCCTTCTTTTTCAGCATATTTAGTATACATTCTATATAAATCACCGGCAAAAATGTTTGCCTCATCGCCACCGGCTGCTCCTCTTATTTCGACGATAACGTTTTTACCATCATCTGGATCTTTCGGAAGTAACATTATTTCAATTTTAGATTCTAAATCTGATTTTTTTTGAGTTAAGGCTATTAATTCTTCTTTGGCAAACTCACCTAATTCTGGGTCTTTTGTCATTTCTTTAGCTTCTTCGATATCAGACTCTATTTTTTTATAATTTTGATATGCATCATATGCTTCTTTTAACGATGAAGATTCTTTTGTTAGTTCAAGCATTTTTTTTATATTTGAAGTTACTTCTGGTTTACTAAGTTCATTTTGAAGTTCTTCATATTTTGCTTCTATTGCGATTAACCTTTCTTTCATTTTATCACCCGTTTTCACGTATTCAATTATACTATATTTTACTAATATTTACAAACATTAATTCCAATACTTACAAATTAAAAACACTAATTATTTAGTGTTTAATCTAATTCATCTTCATCTACTATAGATAAGTTTTCATCTTCTATATCATCGACATCATCTAAGTCTGTATCATCGACATGAGCATCATCATCCATTTCGTGATATTCATCTCCGGCCATGTCAGTCATTTCATTTTCTATCTCTTCTTCTGTCTCAGTTAATTCTTCATCTTCTTCGTCTTCATCATCATCTTCGAGACTTACTGAACTTGAATGTCTATCCCTTAAATCCCAAGTTCCATCATCTAATAATATAAATGTTTTATCAGTAGTCATGGTTGTATAAAAGTCTCCTATTTTATTTTCATAATCATCATCAGATAATTCTAATAACTTGCAGATTTTTTTAAATATATTAGGCGTATCAAGACTCTTTTTTTCTTCTTTTAATATCATTTCAGCAAGTTCAATATACGAGTAAGATTCTAATTCGTCTTTAGGCATTTTGCTTATTTTCATAAAATTTCACTCCTTATTAATCCTAGAACATTGTATCATATTATCTCTAACTGTCAATACTATATTCAAAATTATACGTAAAAGTGTCAATAAAATGTTCGTTTATATATAAATCGTATGTTATTTTATTTTTTTCTAATTTTTTTGTGTTAGTTTCTATTTCTAACTCACCATATTTAGTGATATATTTTCCTTTTAGTTTTTTTCCTTCTTGAAAACTTAACTTTAAATATTCATCACTATTTCTCTCTATTGATATTATTTTATCCATTATTATTTTAGTTATGACTTTATTATCATTATATGTAATAATATTTTTATTTTTAATAGCTTTACCACTAAACTCGTGGTTTTCATTTTTACTTTTTAATTTAGTTTTTAAAAAAATCTTACTCAAAAAAATTCACTTCCGACAGAATTATAACACAGCTTTTTATTTTTTACTTATATTTTTTTTATTTTTTCTAATAATATTTTTAGAAAGTGTGTGATAGAATGACAAAAAAAGTTATAAAATTAGTTGTTTTCTTTTTGATTCTGTCTATACTAGCATATTTGGGTATTTATATGTATGCGAAGTCTACCCCAAAACTTTCAATTAAAGGTGCGAATGGATATTATATATACGATAATACTGGGAATCTTTTTAAAGGGGATTCAAAAGATTGGGTTAGTATAAAAGATATTTCTGATAATTTAATTAAAGCTACTGTTTCTATCGAAGATAAAAATTTTTATAATCATCAAGGATTTGATTTTTTTAGAATAATGAAAGCTTTTATGATAAACGTTAGAAACAAAGGAAATGTTCAAGGTGCGTCTACTATTACTCAGCAGCTTTCAAAAAATTTGTTTTTAGATTTTGATAAAACATGGTCTAGAAAACTTAAAGAAGCTTGGATTACTATGAGGTTAGAAACACATTACGATAAAGATACCATTTTAGAAGGTTATCTAAATACAATTAATTATGGAGGAATATTTGGAATAGAAAGTGCGGCAAATTATTATTTTGGAAAAAAAGCTAATGAACTTAATTTAAGTGAAGCTAGTATACTTTCAGGAATACCTAAGAATCCAAGTAAGTATTCCCCACTAACTAACTATAAAAAAGCTAAAGAAAGACACAAAACTATTTTAAATTCTATGGTTAAAAATAAATATATTACTCAAGCTGAAGCAGATGAGGCTTTTAAAAAAGAATTAATTTTTAAAAAAAGTGAAGACGATGAAAATTTAAAAATGATGATGTATTATAAAAGTGCGGTTTTAGATGAACTTTCTAAAATTAAATCTATTCCATCTTCTTTTTTAGATACTGGCGGTCTTAAAATATATACTAATTTAGATATAAAAGCTCAAAAAATATTAGAGGATAGTTATAATAAAAATATAGATAATAAGGATATTGAAATTGCTGGAGTGGTTATGGAACCTGCTACCGGAAAAATAATTGCTTTAACTGGAGGAAGAGATTACGATAAAAGTGAGTTTAATAGAGCGATAAACGCGAAAAGGCAGGTCGGATCTACAATTAAACCTTTTCTGTATTATGCGGCTTTAGAAAACGGATTTACGCCATCTACTACATTCACTAGTGAAAGGACTACTTTTAATTTTTCTGGTAATAAAACTTATACGCCTAAAAATTATAACGATAAATATGCGGATGGTCCTATTAGTCTAGCAGCGGCAATTAGCTATTCAGATAATGTCTATGCGGTTAAAACACATTTGTTTTTAGGTGATAATGTTTTGGTGGATATGCTTAAAAGAGTTGGAATAGATTCTAATTTTTCTAATTTACCATCGCTTGCTTTAGGTACTGAAGAAGTAGATATGATTAGTATGATGGAAGCTTATAGTTCTTTTGCGAATGAGGGAAGTAAAGTTAAGCCTTATTTAATTAGTAAAGTTACTGATATGGATGGAAACGTTTTATATAAGTATGATTCAAAGCCTGAAAGCATATTAAATAAAAGTTCTGTCTATATTTTAAACGAGCTACTTACTACAACTTATGCGACTGAATTTAAAGATTATAATGTTCCTACTTGTCTAAGTATATATCCTAAAATGACTCATAAGTATGCCGTTAAAAGTGGAACTACAAATACTGATAATTTGATTTTCGGATATAATAAAAATTTACTAGTTGGAATTTGGACTGGATATGATGACAATAGAAATGTAAGTAATAAAGATAGCTCTAATATTAAAAATATGTGGGTCGATATTATGGAAAACTATTTAAATGGCAATGATGATGTGTGGTATAAACCACCTAGTAATGTCGTTGGAGTACCTATTGATCCTGTAAGTGGTAAAGTAGCTACTGATGGTAAAAAAACTAAAATACTATACTATATTAAAGGTACGGAACCATCAGATAATAAGGAATCATTAGATGATATCTTACCAACTATAAAAAATGAAAAAGACACTAGTTAAAGTGTCTTTTTATTTTCCAGTTGATATATTGATTTCAGAATTTATGGTATATGTTCCTGTTTCAACATTTACTGTATAGTAATTTTTAACATTAGAATTATCTTTGTCAGGTTTTTCAGAATATATAAGCTCTCCTGTTTCTGTTTTGCCATCATAAATTAATTTATCTTTATCGATAGACATTCCATCTGATAGAATTTCCGCGCCCTTTTGTTCTTCAGTTAAAATGATATCTTTCTTTTCGGTATTTTTTATTTCTTTATTGAATATGGAATTTCTATTTAGTAATATTATAACGGCTATTAATAATGTTGATATTATAATTGATCCTATCATTAATTTCTTTTTCATTTATTATTTTCCTCTCTTAAGACTAGGCATTAAAGTTAGTCCATATATGAACTTCACTACTTATGTTTCCAACGTTGTCTATAGCTCTACCATATGTATTAAATGAGTCTGCTGCAGATTCTCCACCCCATCCACAAGATGACGTCCAATTTGGACATTGATTACCATATCCATTGTGGAAATATTTGTATTCCTTTCGATTTACCCCTGATCCTCCATCAGATGCAGAATCATGGAATCCCCAATATCCTACATAATGAGCATTTATTGTACAAGAACCGCTTGTTTTTCCAACACAATCACTACTAACAAGTGAAGTTGCATGGACTTCTGTAATTTTATACACTGGCCCAACTTTATCAACGTAAACATTGGCTGTTTTTGCACAATCCGCCCAGTTACCTTCATTATCATAAATACGAACTGATACCCAGTCGGTGCTTATTTCACCTGATGTATAAGTTTTTGCAGTATACCAGGCACTTTGACAACCGCTACCACCGTCGTTACATTGAACTGATATTGTTCTATTTCCACTTGTCCATGATGTTGATTCACCAGACCAGTTTCCACATGTAGGTGGCGCAATATCTTTCCAATGAGCATATAAAACTGTATTGTTATTTGCAGTTTGAAATTTTGTATTTTGATTTACTAGTGATCCTCCAGATGCCGCTGTATACCAACCTTCAAATCTATATCCGCTTCGCGATGGAGTTGGAAGATTTTTATAATTTGAATCATATGTCTGTTTATTATTTGTTGGGTTTACACTTCCACCATTGGCATTATATGTTACTGTATATTCGTTTGCTTTCCATTTTGCATATAAATTAACTGTTGCTCCTTGAGTAGAACTTAAATTTTTTCCTTTTGTGGTATAAGCAACATTTCCATTAGGTGTAGTTGCCCATCCTTGGAATGTGTAACCTGTTCTACTAAAACCATTAGTGAATGTACAATCTTTATCATATGTACACGTTACACTATTAGTTGTTCCACCTCCTCCATTTGCGTTAAATTTAACGGTATATGTAATTGGTTTCCATTTTACATATAAGTTTTTAATATCATTTTCCGTTGTAACGCAAACTATTGTGCTATCAGTAACTTGTTTAGCAAATGTATTGTTATCTTCAAACCATCCTTGGAATAAGTATCCAGTTCTATTTACTGTTGGAAGAGCACCACTTTGGCTATAACTTTGATTGTTTATTAATTTTCTTTCTGTTTGATTAGGATTTCCTCCATTTAAGTTGAATCTAACAGTATGTCTTACGTTTGGCATGAACGTATGTGTTTTAATATTTCCAGCATTGTCTCTTGCATATATTGTATAATTAACTTCATCTTCGGCCGTAAATTTAATGGTCTTTTCATTTACTCTGTCTAATTTTTTCCAATCCGCTGAATTTAAACATGATATATCATTTGGACATGCTGATTGTTTTATTACAGCATAATCTTTTAATTTACTTCCCCCTTCATCTGTTAATTTAACTGTTACAACCTTTTTACATGTAGGTTGACCTACTATAGTTATCGTTGGTTGTTGGTTTTCTATATTTACGATATTTATTTTTGATTCTGTTTTACTTCCCTGGTATTTTGCAGTTGCTGTCAATACTCCAGGTTTAGTAAACGTTATTATTGTATTATTATCATTAGTATCTTGGAATCCTCCACTATCAATTTTGTATTTTTTCTCTGAACTACCATCAGGATATTTAATAGTTACTTTTCTAGATTTTACCCAATCAGTCCCACTTGGTTCAACCAAAAAGTCAATCATAGGAATTGAGCTTGTTTCTTCACACTCTTTATCTACAAATGGCCCTTCATAATATTCATTTCCTGTTGAATAAATAGATACCATTACAGAATAATTATCATCTACTGTCCTACCTGTAACTACATCTTTAACCGGCGAGGCTAGTTTTCCTTCATTAATTAACTCTCTTACTGTTATACAGTATCTTTTACCGGCAGGATAGTCATTTCTATTTTCCAGTACGTGCTGGGATGCAGCATTATATATTAATCTATTACTTGCATTTAAAGCTGTTTCTCTTGTATTACCTAATCTACCAACTATGACTGGTGTTACTATCAATAATAATAGTCCAATTATTACTATAACACCTAATATCTCAGCTAATGTAAAGCCTTTTTTATTATATCTTTTTCCCATATATTTTTGTCACACCTCTCATTATTCGTATTGAATTTTATTATTCTCCTATTCTTCTTTAATTATAGCATAATATTTATTATTTTCATAATAATATTAAGTAATTTTTTTAATATTTTTTTCTTTTATTATTTGGCACCAAGAAATAATATATATTAAGCAATTGAGTATAGTTTGATGAATAATAAAAAAGGTGCTTTTAAATTCACCTTTTATATATGACTATTTAGTTCCCATTGTGTTTGTTTCTGGAAGTGTAGATGCTCCATCTATAACTATACCTTGGCCAGTTATATAACTTGATCTATCAGAAGCTAGAAAAGCGGCTAAATCTCCAATTTCTTCAATATTACCCATTCTTTTCATAGGAATAGCTTTAGCAATACTATCAATAACTGAATTTGGGTTATTAGGTTCAGTTTCTTTAGCCATTTTCTCAACCATAGGTGTTAATATATAACCTGGCATTATTGCATTTACTCTTATATTCCTTTCTGCAAGTTCAGCCGCTAATGATTTGGTAAAACCTAAAATGGCGGCTTTTGTAGTGGCATAAGCTACTTCTCCTGGGTCTGCAACCATTGGTCCTGTTACACTTGATAAATTGATTATAGAACCTTTTTCCATATATTTTAATGTAGCCTTTGTTACGTTCCAAGTTCCATTTATATTGATATCAAAGTGAAAATCTCTAAGTTCATCTTCCATTTTTTCAAATGGTTTTAGCCTACAAACTCCGGCATTATTTACTAATATATCGATGTTTCCCCATTTTTCATAGATTTTATCTATTGCTTCATCAACGTTATTTCTATCCCTAATATCCACTTTAAAACTTATTACATTTTCTCCAAGGCTTCTTACTGTTCCTTCTAATTCTTCAGCATAGTCTAGTATAGCTACTTTAACACCTTCTTTTAAAAATACTTTGACTATCCCTAGACCGTTTCCCATGGCCCCTCCGGTTACTATGGCAACTTTCCCTTCTAAGTTCATTTTATCTTCTCTCCATTTCTATTATCTCTATTTCGTCACCTGTTTTTACATTAAAAGCATTTCCGTCATCAGTATCTAGATGTAATTCATATTTAAAATTTTCATCTACTCTTATCATGACGTTGTCTAATATTCCGCCTTTTTCACCTTCTATTTTTATCTTAACTTTTTTTACGTTTTCTAGTCCGTATTCTTTTAGTTCTTTTGGACTAATATGGATATGTCTGTTAGCGATAATGCATCCTTCTTTTAGATCCACTCTATTTTCACCATTTAACAAGGTAATTGGTGAAGATCCTTCGATATTTCCTGAATCTCTAACTGGTGGCTTTACTTTTAAAGTATAACTATCTGTTCTGGATATTTCTACTTGATTATATTTTCTTAATGGGCCTAGTACTCTCACATGTTTTATCTCTCTATCACCATTTTTTATAGTGACAAATTTATCTGATGCGAACTGCCCAGGTTGTCTTAGCTTTTTAACTACATTTAATGTTTCATCTCCGAATAATTTACGATATATTTCTTCAGTAAGATGAACATGTCTATTTGATACACCTAATATTACTTTCATTTTCATCACCTATTTAAGTATAAAATAATTATTAATCTATTTCAATTATTTTTTTATAATAAATGTAAATAATTAGCAAACCTCTTCTTTTATTTTTTTATTTTACCGTATTTTATTTTTATAATTGATCTGTCATTAATTTTGGCATATTGTATATAATTTTAAATATAAATTAATTGAAAGGATGATTTTATGAATAATAATTTTTCTAACCAAGGAAACTTTCCAGGTACTCCCCTTTTTTCTGATGGAAATATGGTTCCAAATCAGCAAAATCAGATGAACTACCAAAATACTACTTTTGAACAATCTTATATAGAAAATATTTTAAGATTAAATAGAGGAAAAAAAGTAAAAATATTTGCATCATATCCTGATTCTAATGAATGGAGAGATAAAGTTTTTGAAGGTATTGTAGAACAATCTGGAAGAGATCATATTATACTAAGCGATCCTAAAACTGGCGAGTGGTATTTGATTTTAATAATATATGTAAATTATATTGAGTTTGATGAAAGAATTATTTCTAATCCAGAATTCTATCCAAATAATTGATAAAACATTTTAAAATGTGCTATAATGATTTTAAGGTGATGATATGGGAGTAATTATTACTATACTACTTATGCTTATTATTTTTTGCATTGTTTTTATTTTGCTAGCAACAACATATAATAAATTTCAAGTTTTTACTATTAGAATAAATGAAGCTGAGACGAATATAGATACAGTTCTTAGAAAAAGATTTGATTTACTTAATAAATCTATAGATGTTATTAAAGCTAATACTAATACAAAAGATGATGTTTTAGGTTCTATTGAAGGACTTAAATCTAAAAAATTATCCAATTTTGAGTTAGATAGAAGACTTTACGATTGCATTAAAGAATTTAGTAAATATAAAGAATTGTATCCAGCTTTAAAAAATAACGAATCATTTGTAAAAATAGATGTTGAACTTAGTGAATCTGAGGCTGAAATTGTTGCCTTTAGAAAATATTATAATGATATTATTACAGATTATAATAAAATGGTTAAATCTTTTCCATCAAACATTATAGCTCTTGTCTTTTCTTTTAAAACTAAGAGATATTTTGACGGAAAGAATCAAGAAGACGAAGATATTTACGATTTTAAATTATAGACCTTTTGGTCTATTTTTTTATATGTATTCATATAATCTTTATGGGTGATGGTATGTCTTTAAAGGTTGGTGATTTAGTAACTAGAAATTCTCATGGAAACGATATAATATTTAAAATAACTAATATCAATAACAATGAAGCTGAACTTAAAGGTTTAAATGTAAGATTGATTGCTTCTTGTGATATTTCTGATTTAAAGAGATATGACAATGAAGATATAGAAAACGAGGAAGTTTTTTTAAAAAGGATTGATGAACCACTTAATTTAAACAGAGATGATTATTTTTATTTACCTGGGAAAATATTACATATTGATAGCGATAAGGATTATTTATCAAGGTGTCTAGATTATTATGATAAGTCCAATGTTTGGTCAATGGGAATTAATGAAAAAGAAGAAAATATTTCTCCTAATATTAAGGATTGGCTTGAGAGATACAAACCAAATATTGTAGTAATTACTGGGCATGATGTATATTATAAGAAAAAAGGAGCTTTAAATGATATCGAGGCATATAAGAATAGTAAATATTTTGTGGATTCTATCAGAAAAGCTAGGGAATTTGAAGGAAGTCACGAGAAGTTAATAATTATTGCAGGGGGATGTGGTTCATGTTATGAAGAGTTAATTAAAGCTGGAGCAAATTTTGCATCTAGTCCAAAAAGAATTAATATCCATGCTTTAGATCCTGCGATAATCGCAACTAAAATGAGTTTATCTGATATTAATAAAAATATCGATTTAAAAGATATTTTAGAAAAAACAAAATATGGAAAGGATGGAATTGGTGGTATTATTACGAAAGGAACAATGTATGTTGGATATCCTAGGTAAGCCATGTGATAGCTTAATGGTTAGGAAAGCTTTAATACCTTTAGTCGGTAAAAAAATTAAAATCAAATATAATTTAGGCCGAAATAAATACGAAGAATTTGAAGCAACAATTGTAAATGTATACAATTCTGTTTTTTTAGTAAATACTGGAAATATTATTAAATCTTTTTCTTTTGCAGATATAGTTACTAAAATAATAAAAATATACTACTAAAAAGTATTGCATTTTGTTTTTAAATATTGTACAATTATAATGAAATCATGCTAGAAGGGAGAGGTAAGCTTGGAAATTACATCAGTAAATGTTCGCAAGGTGGACAGTGAAAACCGTATGCGTGGTATCGCTTCAGTAGTGCTAGATGAGTGCTTTGCAGTTCATGGAATTAGAATTATTGAAGGCGATAATGGTTTATTTACCGCTATGCCAAGTCGTAAGACTAATGATGGCACTTATCACGATATTGCTCACCCAATCACTCCAGAATGTCGTAAGCAATTCGAAGATGCGATTATTGAAGAATATAATAAAGCTAAAGAAGAAGCTGAGTAATTTAGCTTCTTTTTTTCGTCTATTTTGAAAATTATGTCATATTATTATTGTAGGAGGGATATATGGACAAGATAGATAGTGTTATTACATCGCTTAATCATAGTATTACTATTACTGAGAGAAAAAATATTATTATAACTGGTGTTAAAAAAATAGAAAGTTTTGATGAGGACGAATTCTTTATGGAAACTAGTATGGGCGATTTATCTTTAAAAGGACAGGGATTAGAAATAATAAAATTAGATACTTATCAAGGTAATGTATCTATAAAAGGTAAGGTAGATAGTATTAGTTATTCTGAGGGACAAAATAAAGAAAAGGAAGGCAGTATATTTACAAAGTTATTTAAATGACATTAGATATTCAAATTTTGTCACTACTCTTCTCTTTTTTATTTGGTCTATTTTTTTCTCTATTCCTCAAGTTAAATGAAAAAATATTGTATAATAAACTTATAATTATTAAATACTTGGGTTCTATATTAATAATACTGGTTAGTGTTTTGGGTTATTTTATTATTCTTAGGATAATTAATAATTCTATTTTTCATCCTTACCTACTTATTATGATAACTGTAGGTTTTATAACTGAAAACAAAATGTACAGTAAGATAAATTCAATTGTAAAAAGACATAAAAAATGATATAATTCTTTTAAAGGTAGGTGATAATATGGCAGGTAAAACAAAAAAAGTTCCAAAGAAAGCTAAAAGAAGATTAATATTATTTGGTCCTATTGCCATATTTATCATTGGCTACTCAATTTTTACATTAGTTACTACCTCAATTAATTTATATGAACTTAGCAAAGAAGAGAATATTTTAACTGAAAAACTTACTAATTTGAAAGCAGATGCAAAATCGTTAAAAACGGAAATTAATAAGTTACAGGATAAAGAATATATCGCAAGATATGCTAGAGAAAATTATTTATATACTAAAAATGGTGAATACGTTATTAAGATAAGTGATGATGGGACAAAAGTTACTAAGGTTAAAGCGAATAAAACACCCGATTATATGATATATGGGTGTATAGGAATAATTATCTTTATTATTTTATTTATTATCATTAGACATTTTAAAATTTGAGTTTATTACTATTTAAAACCAGTGATATTAAAGTCACTGGTTTTTATTTTGTAATTATTATTCAAATATAATTACTTGCATATTTTTTAGTGTACCTTTAAAGTACCTTTGGGGATTGCCATTTTTATCTAAACTTGAGCCAAATGTTAAAGGAAAATCGAATGGTGCAGATAGGGATGTCATATCTAGCACTTGTGTATCGGCTTTATCATTAAAACTGATATAAATGATACCACTTTTACGTTTAATGGTTACTTTAGATATGTTACTAACAGCATATCTCTTATTAAATTTTATTTTTGCCTTTGTGCAAAATTACGAGTGTCCTTAGTCTAAAAAATTGGAAGTTTTTATAGCCATATACGATACCTACTATCTTGGTTATTGTATTATTATTTGCTTCTATAAATCCATTAGAATATCTTTCATCTTTAAATGAATATACTATTTCTTTTAACCAGTTTCTTATTATTTTCGATGCTTCTATCATCTCTCCTCGCATGATTTAATCCACTTTTTAAGTTCACTTTTGGCATCTTTATATTTAACATAAGTTGTTATTCTTAAAAATTCTTCTTTTAAATTATAAGCCTTACTTAATTCATCATCTATATTTAAAATCTCTTGCAATCTATCGATTCTAAATACTTCTGTAAATGCATTATTTCTTTTTATTTTCATTACTCCATACCAGTAGTCATTAAATATATCAAATGTTTTTTTCTTTGTTCTTCCTTGCTTGTATCTTTCTTCTTGTTCTTTCTTCTTTTTTAACTATCCCTTTGTATAATCAAAGGCTTTTAATATTAATTTACTATTTACTCTATTTTTAAGCATTCTATATTCATAACTTTTTTTATTTTCTTCATACTCATTCTGTAATCTTATTCTAACATCATCTAGACCTTTTAAAACATATCTAGTATAATGAAATGGTTCGTGGGCAAAAAATTGCGTTTGGAAAACAAATTTTGACGACCTCGTAATATGGTCCTTTAAATCACATATTACAACTTTTACTAACTTTCTGTTTTTTACTTTTGAAAAGTAACTAATCAGAAAGTCTTTTTTTCTACTCGATAATATATCTAAAGTTATTTTGTGAATTGGATCATTAAGTACAAATGAATACGTTCCTGCACATGTATAAGTACTTGTTTCATCAAACGATATTACTTCAGGTAATGTATCTACATTTTCAGGATAATTTTTCATAGCCTCTAAAAATATTCTTCTCACAGTATCAGTAGATACATTACAATCTTTAGCAATATCCTCTAATGTTTTATTTCTATCTAAACATTCTTTTAATATCATTTGCTTTGTCTTGTATGATATACTACATCTGCCACCGTTTAATCCTAAATCCTCTGTAAAAGTTTTTTTACACGCCTTACATTTAAACCTTCTTTTACTAGCAATCAAGTATGTATTTTCCCCAGAATTTTTTAAATATACTATTTTAACTGGTTTTAAATAATCATGAAGCTTATTACTAAAATTACCACATTTAAGACATCTTGCTTTTTTCTTATTTGATTTCACATAAACATATTTATTATTCTTTCCACCTTCTTTTTTAATATCTACGTTCGTTATATCTATAGATGACTCTAAGCTTAATAGCTTTCTTAAATCTTCTTTTTTCACTTCTTACATCTCCTTAATGTAACTACTGTTACATTAAAATTATTACATGAAAAAAAGACTATTAGCAAGTAGCTAATAATCACTATTTTGTACCCCACTCAATCGTGGAGAGCCATATTTATTTATTTCCTGTTTTAAGTTTCAATTCCATATAATAAGCATTAGTCAAATTCATACCAATTACACTATTAGCCATACTTATCTTTTTCTTTGGTGGAACATTTTCAGAATAACTAGCTACAATTTTAGTAATAATTTGTTTGTTCTTATCCCTTATAATTACATCATAATTGCTTAAATAAATATCTTTGTTTGTCTCATTAATAATCGTATATGTTATAAGTGAATTTTTACCATCATAAGTACAATTAATATCTTTAAAAGCAATTCCTTTTATTTTTTGATGTTTTATAAAAGATTTGTTTTTATTATAAATTAAATTATCATCACCTGTTTTTGAACTGCCACTAATTAATTTAATTAAACCAAAAATCATTAATAAACATAATAAGCAAATTATAACAATATTAAATACCTTTATATTCTTTTTCTTTGTATTCTTTGTTTTTTTTATAGAATTAGATGAAGTAATTTCACCTGCTCTACTTTTTATATTAATTCTAGTACCTTTCCTTTTTCTATTTATTCTATCTTTTCGTTTTTCTATATACACCATTTTATTATCACCTATTAAAATAATATCACATTTTAGTAAACTAATCAATTAAACATTAAAGAAGTGTTTTACAAACACTTCTTAACATTTTATGATAGTCTTTAATAGCTATCAATCATTATACTTCTAAAATCACTAATTAATGTTGGTAAACTAACAGTAACTGTTTGTAATGTATCTTCATCCGTAACTGTTGCCGTGTTTCCATCTTTTAAGAACCATGCCATAACATCCTCATTAGTACCATCACCAGCATTACGAATAGCACTCTTCAAATATTGGAATTTAACTTCATTACTTCCTTTATTAAAATAATATCTTGTTCTTTCTCTTAATCCAAAGAATACTGTTAATTCATAATCACGATATCTTTCTTCAGTAGGAGCACCTAGCAATCCTTCTAGAATATAAGCAAGTGTACCCGTTCTATCAGCACCAATTCGGCAGTGGAATAATAATGAATAATTATCATTACCATTATTATGAGCCTTAACAAATTCATACATAACTCTAGCAGCAGCATCTCTTGATAATTTATAATTAGAATAATTATTAGTATAATCAATTCCATAATGGATAATTTCAAATACTTTATTGCTTGAACTACTAGGATTACTTGTAATTTTATGAAGACTATCTTCATTAGAGGTTACTACTTCACTATAAGCACGTAAATCCATTTCATTATAAATACCTAATTTATTAAGGTATTGAACTGTACTACCATCTCCACCCCAAATTTTTTCACTTCTAAATAATTTACCATACTTAATTGTTCCATCTATCGTTCCATCACCATTAGTATCAACCTTAATTCCACCTAAATCACGAACATTTCTCATCTTATATTTTGCACTATTAGGAGCTGTATTGTCGATTGATATAATTCTTCTTTCACCTAATGGTTTAACATAACCATTTTTAGAAGAATCAGTTGCAGATTCCCAATAATATACTTGATTTGGAATCATATTATAAAGTTTTCCATTATTAGCAGTTACATATGTAGCAAGTGATCCTCTTGTTTTAGTAGAAACATTATATTCATAAACATTAACATTTCCTGTAACACCTGTATCATACTGTTTTGGCTGATCACAATAAACATTAAAGCCACTACTATAATTAACCTCTGTATCTCTATTATCATTTTCAAAGTATACACACTTATTAGTGTTTAAATTATTAGTCATATATGAATCAAATGATGAGTGATTAGAATCACTTTGACCAGCGTCCCATGTACTAATATTATCAAAATATGTTCTCATTGCGGTTGACATAGTATCAAATTCAACAATATTCATTATTCCATCGATTGATCCATAAGGAACTTCTATAACCGGTCTTACACCAGAGTTACCAGTAGAAATAGCCACATTACCAAGTTTCTTACTTGATGATGCATCAACTCTATATACATTAGTAGCAGAAACTGGAGTTTCAAGCCAATAATTAGATCTACAAGTGCTGTCATAAGCTTTTCCATTTTCAAGTAAGAATGTGTAACTAGCAAGTTCATTATTTGCTCCATTAATGCTAGAACTTGTAGCTGCTTTTATTTCATCTAAAGTAGCAAACCTTGCAGCTTTTTCCGTATAAGTGAAATCACTTGCCAAAGTTGCCGTTCCATTAGTAATGTTTCTTGGTTCCGTATAAATATTTACATTTGTCCACTGACTAGTAGTTGGAAGCTCTCCCATAGCTGTAGTAGGTCCATCAGAACCATACGCTATAGCTGTAGCACCACATATTGGAGTAGCATTACCACCAACTTGTGAAGTGTTATTAGAAAATATAAATACTGCATTACCACTACTTGTATTTGTTAAATAATAGAATCTTTCATTAGTAGCATCATAAGTTCCATCACCATTAACGTCACAGTCAAAGGCATCTCCTGCACTTAATGAATCGCCAGATGGAATTTGACCAAACTCAGTATTACCAGATGAATGTAAAGTAGTTGCAGGTCTACATACTTTAGTTTGACTTGTATAATGTGCATAATAAGTTACATCAGCATCAACAACTGTTGTTGTAAGTACTCTCTCTCCACCAGTAGCTGCTGTAAACCATCCTAAGAATGCTGCATCAGTTTTAGAAGCTGAAGGCATTTCACCAACAGTACCAACTTCTATATATGTTTTAGTGTTAGGATCTCCTGAATTTATAGCACCATCGTTTGCAGTAGCATTAAATGTTACAGTATAATTAACAGATGCATCTACTAAATAAGCAACATCATAAGTAACACCTTCAATAACCTCAGTATCATGAGTAATAACTGCCGTTCCATGAGAAGTATAAGCCTCATTACTAATAGCTTTTGCTGGATTAAAACCATTTCCACCTTTAAAGATACCATCATGTATTGTAACTGGCTTACCAGAAACAGTTTCCAATCCATAAGTTTTTCCTTGCAAAACAGGTGAAGTTGTATCAATTGTTCCATCATCTGTACCAATTGTCATCGTACCATTATTCTTAGCTGCAGCATTATTTTTACTGACAATTGTTCCACCAGTTATATTTACTGTTCCCGCATTATTTGTAACACATGATCTACCATTTTGAGAACCAGCTTGTGATACATTTTCAAGATATGCTGTACCACTAATATTAGTAGTACCACCATCATTATATATTGCTTGTCCCTTAAATGTATTACTTCCTTTTATTTGGCCAGCAGATACGTTTAAAATACCACCCTTAACATTTATTACCGCTGCCTTAGAATTACAAGTAAGTAAACCACCAGTTATATTTACTGTTCCGCCTTTAATTTCAGCAACTTTATATTCTGTTTGATTTGAATTATCATAAGTGAGTGTTCCACCAGAGATATTTAAAGTCGAACCATCAATATTCTCAATAATATATCCAGCTGATGAATGCAAAGTACCGTTTATAATATCTAATTTTCCTCTATTTATAAATAATGAAAATGTACCAGTATTAGTTGAAATTGTATATGATCCTATATCTAATTCTACCCATTTGTTACTTGGTATTGTTGTAGCCTCAGTCACAGTAATATCTTTTAATATTGTAACAGTTGTTTTAACACCTGAAGTAGGAACAGCTTCGATAGCCGCAGCTAATGTTTCATAGTATGTACCATTTACCTCAGCAACATAATTTGCGGCTACCCACTTAGCTTTATAAGTAACATCAGTATTTATTATAGTTTCAGTTGTTATCAAAGTCGTATAGCTTGTATCATTTTCATCATACCAGCCATCAAATATATTATTTTCTTTAGTAGCTGTTGGAAGCTCTCCAATAGCAGTTCCAGGTTCAACCTCTTTTGAATTAAATGAAGCTGTTCCACCATCAGCATTAAATGTTACTGTTACGTTTTCTACCCAATGAGCATAATAATTAACATTGGCATTAATAGTTGTACTTGAAGTTATTTGTGTTCCACTAGTAGGATCTGTAAACCAACCTTTGAATGTGAAACCAGTTTTTTCTGGAATTGGTAAATCACCTAATGCACTACCAGGTGCAACAGTTATAGTATTTGGAGTAACAGTAGCATCCTGTCCTGGAATAAATGTTGCCGTTACATTTTCTACCCATTTAGCATAGTAATCAGTATTACCTGTTACAACAGTCTCTGAAGTAACCAAAGTATCAAACGTAGACTCTTCATACCATCCTAAGAATGTATGTCCTGCATATGTCGGTGTTGGAAGTAAATCTCCAACAGTACTTCCAGAAGCAAGAGTTATAGTATTTGGAGTAACAGTAGCGTCCTCTCCAGGATGAAGTGTTATTGTTACATTCTCAGCCCAATGTGCATAATAAGTAACATCATCATCAACAACTGTACTTGAAGTAACTTCAGTTCCATAAGTTGGATCTGTAAACCAACCTAAGAATGTATAACCTGTTCTAGCAGCTGGCTCATCAAGTTCTCCAATAGGACTACCTTTTATAACATTTTGTGTAGTTGTTTGTGCGCCTTGATAATTAGGATCAAATGTTACTTCCGCAAATTCTTCAACATCAGGTGCGAGTTTAATGTATAAGTTACTTAATGTACCTTTAAAAAATCTTTGAGCACTTGTTGCAGCAGAATTAGTAGGTGCAGCACCGAACCAAACATTTAAATCAAATTCTGGATTATATGATTCTAAAGTATTTAATAAAACTTTTTGTCCACCATTTATGCTGTAATATATTTCATCGTTTATCCTATATATTTTAACATTCTGAACATCACTAGAAGCAACCGTATATTCTGCATTAGCATTAAGCAATTTTCTTGATTGAATTAGAAAATCATCTGTAGTATTATTTCTTCTAAATACCACTCCTGGATATTTAAGAGTAGTAGTACTAACTTCTGCCTTAGTATTCATTAAAGTAGCTTTATCAGTCTGACTACTAGCAGAATAAGACACTATTGTAAATCCTATTTCATAATCCTTACCATGATTAGTAGCATTATATAAAGCTACGCCAGTATCAATATATTTTTTAGAACTTAAAGTACTTTGTGTATAGTCTATATTTGAACCAGTTGGATTAATCGTACTTATGCAATCTCCATTTTCTCCATTTGTTAAACCAGATGAAGTAAAATTACACTCACCAGGTATATAAAATACATATGGAAGTTCATCTGAACCAGTCCAATGAGCATATAAAGTAGTTCCTGCATTCATAATAGTAGTTGAGGTTACCTCAGTTCCACCAGTAGGATCTGTATACCAACCAGAAAACTCACGTCCAGTATAAGTAGGAGTTGGAAGTTCACCAATAGCTCTGCCTTTTCCAACCTTTTTAAAAGTTGGACTAACAGAAGCTCCTGTTCCATTAGCATTAAAATTAATAGTAAGTTCTTCAACCCATTTAGCATAATAAGTTGCATTACCAGTTACTATAGTATTTTCAGTAACTTGCGTAGTGTAATCAACATTATCAGTATACCAACCATCAAATATATAACCAGTTTTCGTTGGAGTTTCAAGTGGTCCTAATACATCACCTTCAGTTCGATCAAAATCTGTTACACTACTTCCACCATCTTCGTCAAATTCTATATGAAATTGCTGTTTCTTTTTATAACCCTCTATAGCATAAGAAGGAATTTGAATTACAGGTCTAGCTGTATTCACACTCTCTGCATCCGGAGCAGTAGTAGCAGTTAATGATTCTGTATGAATTCTGTAAAGTACATTATTATCTTTTTCAAGCCATATTCCGGCCCTTCCTAAATTATTATTATGAAATCTACTATTTTCTAAGAAAAACTGACAAGTAGAAAAATTTGTTCCACCAGAATAAGAACCACAAGCTTCTTTTATATCTTCACGGTCTATAAATCTCGTTACATTTCCATTCATACTTTTAAGACCACTATTATCCCAAGTAGATGATGTCGGAAGATAATTTATTGCTGTATTATAAACATAACTACCTCTTGAAGTAGATGAGTCCATTTGTCCATTTTCATCAAAGCTTGTAAAGTGAACTAAAAAACTATTATAAACAGGCTCACTGCCTGAGGTATCACTAATTTCTCTTATATAATAAAATCTTTCAGTTAATGGATCAAAAGTTCCATCATCATTTACATCGCAGTCATAAGCATCCCCTACTAAAGGACTATAAGTGCCAGGAATTGCACCATAAGTTATTGTCGCATTAGCATTATATAAGCCCTTAACACGACACGAACCAGAATTGTCACAAGTTTCCGTATGTAAAGTTCCTTCTGCTGCTTTTTTGCATATTATTTTTTCCCAGTGTGCATAATAAGTAACATTTCCAGTAACTAAAGTATTAGCATTAATTCTATCTCCTTCACCATCATCAGGATCAGTATACCAACCAATAAAGTTATATCCAGTCCACTCAGGTGTTGGTAGCGTACCAACTGGTTGATTATATTTTTTAGTTCTAGAAGCATCTTGCTGAGCAATGGTTCCACCATTAGGGTTAAAAGTTACAGCATAATTAGTATTAGGATCTAAAATACTTAAATCAATTGAATCACCTTTTAACTCCCTATAAATGGAAAAAGAGCCTTGAATAAGAGCGCAGAAAAGAAATAACCCTATAATAAGTGTTAATATTTTAACATGTTTATTATTATTCATTTCTATCCCTCTCTTTCTATCTTTTTTTATAATGATTGTTTAAACTCTACATCAACATCTATTTCTTGATCAGATACAACCTGAGCACTAGAAGTAGCCCTAAATGTCAAAGTATGATTTTTAGTTTTAACAGCATCATTATAATTAATTACTGTTTGAGCATTTGATATTCTAACTGTACCATTTGATGACGGCTGATAAGTTCCATTATCTAAGGCAACTTCCACACCTGTAGGTAAGTTACTAATAATTATTGTATAAACCACATCAACTTCAGATGCACTATTAACTGTTAAATTATATACATCAGTAGATAATTCAGGAATAACTTCCAAAGAGTCCCCGCTCGCACTTTGACTGCGAGAAATGCTCCAAGTTGCTGCACGAATACTTCCGGTACCTGAACCACTTTTTCTAAATATCGCAAAAGTAGTTGCTACAATAGCAAAGAACATTACCATAAAAGCTAATGGTAATAATACTTTTTTCTTCATAGCAACACTTCCTTCCAATTATTTCTTTTGATACTTATTATCATTATCATAAATAAATAATAAATCTTGTTTTATATCTGTATGTTCATTTTCTATAATTCCTTTTTTATCATCTTTCTTTGAAAAATAATAACTAAACAAATATAAAGCAAATAAAACACTAGCAATAGCATATTTATAATCTATTACAAAATTTAAATAACCACCACTATATATTACCTTTCCAACGATACTTTTAACATTTATTTCATCATCTTCAATGTTATTAGCATCTCCCTTAGTAACAACCTTATTACCATTCTTTCTAATAATTCTATGAGTTACATGATACCCATCTTTTTCATAAGTAACAATGTCACCAATGCTATACTTGTTTTTCTTATATATTAATATATAATCACCAACATGAATACCATCTTCCATAGATCCGGTTTTAACTAAATATATTTCAGCAACCCCCATAAATCTTAATATAAAATATATCCCAAGAATAATAATCAACAATATAATTATAATATCCGTAATTTTTTTAAAAATTTTACTAAACACTTTCAGCCTCAACCTTAATTTTCAAATTATAATTCACATCAATATTTCTAGCTTTAATTCCAATTTCAGTATCGTTATCACTACTTACCCATTTCCATTCTAAAAGATAAGTATCTTTACTATTACTATTTAAAAGCAAATTATCAATATTAAGTTCATTATAAGATACATAATGATCAACTAAATAACTACCATTTTTCTTTAACTTATATTTTAAATTAATATTATATTGATTTTCTTCAGTAAATGATATTTTATATTTTAAATTATATTTCGTTTCATTATTTACGACATATTTATATGTATTTGAACTTTCAGGAGCTATTCTTCCTTCAATATTATATAGTGAATCAGTAAATATTTTTATATCTGTTTCATTGCTCCATCTAACATCAGAATCATCAACATAAAAATCATCATCAAACTCCACTATATCATCACCACTTGGTTGACTGTTATTACCATTTCCATTAGAATTTACCGTTTGATTTTGATTATTACTAGTTGCAATAGTAATAATAATAACATCACCATCTGAAATAACATCTTTAACTTTTTTACCTTGAACAGTTTGACTTAATATTGTTCCTGGTTTCGCACTAGAATTTTTGTAATTATATTTTACATTTACATGATTAGCAAGAGTATTAAGCCAGTTATCCACATCTTTTTTTGTCTTACCAACAAAATTTGGAACAACACACTTACCATTATTTTCATCATTTAAACAATCTACTAAAGAACCATTATTAGCTATTGTAATTATAAGTTTATTTTTACTATTCAAAAGATCTTTAATTGATATTCCTGATACAGATTGTCCAAGTACCGTTCCATCTTTTTCATTAGATTCCACTGATTTATATTCAATATCTATAATAGTAGAAATCGAATTAAGCCATTTTAATACATCTTCTTTAGTTTTACCAGTAAAATCAGGAATAAGACATTTACTGTTACTTTCATCATTTAAACAATTTACAAGTGAATCAGTATGTTCACACTTCTTACTATCACAAGTAATATCAATAATATTCACATTACCAGTCTTCTTTTTGCCTTTTCTAAGTGAACATCCATGTAATAACAAAAGAATTATAATTATAACTAAAATTATCTCTATTATTAAATCCTTTTTATTACTTTTCTTATTGTCCCTTGTCATTTTTTCACTTCCTTAAAATTATTCTTCCGGTTAAAACCTACAAAAACTTATAAGCTTTAAGCGAAAGAATAATATAAAATTATTCTTTTACTAATTTATATTAACTATGGAGTTACATGGCTAGTTAAAGACTGCTTAGCAGTTAATGTAACTGGTATACTAAATGTAGTGTTTTGAGCAGCTAAATCAGTACCATCTTTTGTAGAATCATCACTATCAGCTCCAGCCCAAGCGATATTGATTCTTACTTTAGCTTCCATAGCTCCTTCAGTTGCTGAATAAGCTATTGTTTGTGAATCAGCACCACTAGCAAGAGTTGCAGTCATACCAGTAGGTAAAGTTACATTACCTAAGGTAGCAGTAAGAATAACATCTACTTCTGAACCGTCAGCATCAACAGGAATTTCAATATAACCAGAAGAACCTGGAGCAATAGTGTCATTATAACCAGTTAAAGTAGTCCAAGTAATATCACCAGCATCAAAAGTATAATTAGCTGAAGCTATATCAGTACCATCAACCTTAACAGACCATTTAGCAGCTCTAATAGAACCAGTTGCAGTAGTACTTTGTCTATAAATTGCGTAAGTAGTAAAACATACTGCAAGTAATAGAACTAAAACAGCTAAAGTTAAAACTTTCTTATTTCCTTTCATAAACACACCTCCTTCTTTTTAGTATTTTGTAAAAAGAGACACGTCAAAAACATACTCCCCTACTTTACTATTTCAGTATAACTCGTACTGCAAAAAATGTCAATATTTGTCAAATTTGAGTTTCGGTTTTTTACGAAAAAATTTGTTTGATTTTCGTTATAACCAAGCAATTTTATAATTCAAATTTTTTTCATTAAAATTTTTATTTTCTTCCATGCTCACGCATAACATAGTTATATGTCCTTTTTTTTACTTGATTCTATTAGTTAATAAAACTACAATCGAAGTTCTAATTGTTTATATTTATCTCTAACCTCTATATTTTGAAATTCTTTTATCCCACATCGTTTCTTAGTGATTTACTTCTTTTTATAATTTTTATTGTAAGTAATTTTCTATCTATTTCTTCTACTAAAATACTAAGTAACCCC
>JAFWYR010000005.1 GCA_017522615.1 Bacilli bacterium
ATTATATCATTTCCCAATAAAAAAAGCGAGATTTGGCAATGACTTTATCGGTTAAAATAGGAGTCATTTATCTCGCACTTTCATTATACTATTTTTTGTCTCAAATGAAAAGACCATTGACCATATTTGTCAACAGTCTGAAAGAAGTATTCTATTAATACTTCTTTTTGGTTAAAGTTCTTATAGTTTATTAATTTTTCCTTTTAACGTTTTTACATGCCAGCCGGTTAGTTCGTCTAAATATGGCTCATATATATCATTTAGTAGATATATGTCTTTTTCAAAGTAAAAGCCAAATGCTATTTCAGCAAAACTATTTGGACCTATATAGTTTTCTTTTCCATGAGCTTTTTCATTTATTATTAAAATTGTATCACTTTCTTTTGAGGATATTCTATCAAAATGAGCTTTTGAAGCAATTTCTTTGGGTTTATTTTCGAAACATTCTGTTGGGTAAAATACTTTATGACCTTTTTTTTCTAATTCGTTTCCGATTTTTATTATTTTATCTTTGACTTTCATACTTCCGCAAATAACTATATTCCTCATATCATCACATCCTATAATTATTATAACAAATTTTTTATGAATATTTTCATTTTTGTTTAAAATAGTTTATAATAGTTATAGTGTTGGAGGAGAAGCGGATGAGTAAAAAATATTATATATATCAAATGAACGTAAAATTTTTAAATATTTTTTCGATTATCTTTTATTTTTTGATTATTTTTATTACATTTTTAATCGATAGAAATTTTCTTTTAGAATCTTTTTATATAGATAATTATTTTTGGTTTATATTAATGCTTTTACTTTATACTTGTCTACACGAAATACTACACAGTATAGCTTATGTATTACATGGAGCTAATTTTAAAAATATTACTTATGGCATGGCTTTTGAGAAGGGGATTTGCTACTGTTTGTGTAAGCAAAATATCAGTAAGAAAAATATATTAATTTCATTGTTATATCCGTTTATTTTTATAGGTGTTTTGACATATATTATTTCTATAATATATCATCTTCCTATGCTTTTATTTCTTTCAATTTGTAATATTGGAGGATGCACGGGTGATATAATTATGTTTTTCTTTATTTTAAAAATAAAAAATATCCAATTTTCTGAATTTGACGATGAGACTTCTTTTGCCCTTTATACGGATGAAGATTTAAGTTCTAAGAAGTTTTTTGGATTAAATTATTTAGGTTGTAAGGATAATTTGGATATTAAAGATTATAAAAAAATAAATGTTAGTAGAGGCAGTTTTATTCTCTTATTTTTTCTTTTTGCATTCGGATTAGTTAGTTTTATGGTAAAATAATGTGTAAAGGATGGTTTTATGAAAATATATAATTCACTTACTAGGAAAGTAGAGGAATTTATTCCTCATAATAAGAAAGAGGTTACGATGTATACCTGCGGACCTACAGTATATTATTATGCTCATATAGGTAATTTACGTACATATATTTCTGAAGATATATTGGAAAAAGGATTAAATTATCTTGGTTATAAGGTAAAAAGATGCATGAATATTACTGATGTTGGTCATTTAACTGGTGATAGCGATACGGGAAATGATAAGATGAGTGTCGCAGCTAAAAAGGAGAAGAAATCTGTTTTAGATATTGCTAAATTTTACACTAATGCTTTTTATAAAGATATGGAGAAATTAAACAATAAAATACCTGATATAGTTAGTTCAGCAACTGATAATATTGATAAGTATATTGAAATGATTGAAAAATTACTTAAGGATGGATATGCTTATAAATCAGGCGGTAATGTTTATTTTGATACTTCTAAATTTCCAAATTACTATGAACTTTCTGGAAGAAGTCGCGATGAGATGTTACTTGCAGTTAGGGATGATGTCGAGGTAGATGAAAAGAAGAAAAATCCATTTGATTTTGGGCTTTGGTTTACTGATTCTAAGTTTAACGAACAACAACTTAAGTGGGATAGTCCTTTTGGAGTGGGATATCCTGGCTGGCATATAGAATGTTCAGTGATTGCTATATCTAATTTAGGAGAATATTTAGATATTCACTGCGGAGGAATCGATAATTTATTCCCACATCACACAAATGAAATAGCTCAATCTGAAAGTTATTTAGGACACAAGTGGTGTAAGTACTGGGTACACATGGAATTTTTAAATGATAAGTCTGGTAAGATGAGTAAATCTAATGGTGATTCTAAAGATTTAAATAGTCTTATAGAAAAAGGTTATGATCCAATTGTATATAGATACTTTTGTCTTCAATCACATTACCGAAAAACTTTGGTTTATAGTTTAGAAGGGTTAGATATTGCTACTAATGCTTATAATAAATTAAAAAGAAAAATTAATTTTATTAAAAATAACCGAGATGGTGAGATTGATGATGAGGCAATAGAAATGTATCAAAATATGTTTAAAGATGCTTTTTCTAATGATATGAATACTTCGATGATGCTTACTGTTTTATATGATGTTATTAAAAGTGATATTAATAATAATACTAAGTATTATTTGATAGAAGATTTTGACAAAGTGCTTTCTTTAAATTTACTTAAGGATGAAGAAGTATCATCGGAGTTTTTAGATTATGTAAATAAGAAAATAGAAGAGAGGAATAAAGCTAAAGAAGATAAAAATTATAAACTTGCCGATGAAATTAGAGAAGAGTTAAAACTTCAAAAAGTAATTATTAAAGATACTAGAGAAGGCACGACATTTGAGGTTTTAAGATGAATGGAATATTACTTATAAATAAGCCTAAAAATATTACTAGTAGAGATGTTGTTAATTATATTAGTAAAAAATTTAATACTAAGAAAGTTGGCCATAATGGAACTTTAGATCCTTTAGCTGAAGGGGTACTTGTAATTACTATTGGCAAGTATACTAAATTAAATGAATTGCTCGCAGGTACAGAAAAAGAATATGTTGCCGATGTAAGTTTAGGTGTTAAAACAGATACTTTAGATTCAACCGGTAAAATTATAGAGGAAAAGGAAGAATTTGTCGATGAAGCTATTTTGAGAAATACTTTAGATAATTTTCCAAGAGTTTATATGCAGGAGGTTCCTAAGTATTCTGCGGTTAAGATAAACGGTAAGAAGCTTTATGAATATGCGCGTGAAGGAATTGATATTTTACTTCCAACTAGAGAGGTTTCAATTAAATCTTTAGAATTACTTTCATATGAGGCACATGGTTTTAAGATTAAAACTTTAGTTAGTAAAGGAACTTATATTAGAAGTTTAATTAGAGATATTTTATATAGTATGGGTAAAATTGGAAATATGAGTGGTTTAATTCGAACTAAGCAGGGTAATTTTAGTATTGATAATTGTTATACTTTAGAGGATATCGATAATGATAATTATGAAATATTAAAAATAAAAGATGTCCTAAATATTCCTAAAATTAAAGTTACTTCTGATTTACGTAAAAAAATAGTTAATGGGGTTAGATTAGAAGGAGATTATCCTGATTTGGTTTTATTTACTGATGAAGATGATAATGAACTTGCTATTTATAAAAAAGAAAATAATATGATGGTTGTCGATATTATGTTATAAACTTGCATATTTTTGCAAGTTTTTTGTTTTTTAAAAGGTAAATTATATTTTTTATAGAATAATAGATAGTAGAGGGGCTTATAGAAAGATGGTGATTTATATTAAGAAGTTGTTTGTTTTTTTTTCTCTATTAATTTTTATGCCAACTGTAATGGCTAAAGATACTGTTCGAATGTATAAATATTATAAATTAGATAGGGAGTATGGTGATTATGCTTTAGAAGGAAGTATGGAATATCCTTATTTGGATAAAGATGATTATATTTATTCTGATTATGAAATTTCAGATGCAAGTCCTTTATTTAATGATAATTTAGAGATTGAGAAGGTTACTTATTACGAATATAAAAGAACTGCAGATATTGATTATTTAAATATTTTAAATCAATCTAGTGATTTAACAATTTATAAAATTGAAGTTAGATATAATGGTGAATTAATTGATTATAATTGCCCAGAATTAGAAGGTGGAACATTTATTTTGAAAGCTAATAAAGATATTACTCTTAAATTCGATAAAGAATACGATCAAATGAGGATGACAGTTAGAATTATGAGTGATGCGGTTAATGGGTTTGTTCATTTTACTACTGGTAATGATTATTCTAAACAGGCAGTTTCTAAAACATATATTGATAATGATTTTACATATTATGGTTATAATGGAACTTATTTTGCTTATTCAAAGTGGGTAAATGATATTTATCCAAATAGGCTAGGGGTAAGTAGAATAGCTAGCTATGTTCGGGATATAATTAAGTATAAATATAGATATAAGTTGTACCATATTTATAGAGAAAATAGAAATTATTATGATGATTATTTATTAGATGGAGTAGGTGATTATATCTATAGAGATGAAGATGATTATAAAGATTATGTTATCAATAGTGGTGAAATAAATGAACAAACTAAAGAAAAAGAAATTTTTAAAGTTATCGATAATATTTTTAATATTGGAAATAACATTATTAATGATATTGTAATAGTAGAAGTTCCTAATACTTTAGACAATGTTTTTTGACATTACCTTAGATAATCTGTTATGATTTTGTTATGAAGAAATTAGAACAAATTGTTAGTAAATATATAAATGATGTTTGCAGAAATATTAGAAATACTTCAGACGATAAAGAACTATTTTATTTATATAATAGAGAATTGTCTGGCTTAGATGAGGTTATTAGATTCAATGATTTGAATATTTATGTTCCTTATGAACTTGAAAATTATAGAAAATATGGTTTTGATGGTTATGAATCATTTGCTTTTGTTTATTATGATGGGTTTAAAGAAATATATAACTCGGTAAAGGAGATAAATAAAGATTTAGCTTTAGTAGGTGGAGAATTATTTGGAGAAAGAGAATTAGTATATGACGTTAAGCCTTCACTTGAATTGAGCATTTCTGATTCTATGAAAATCGTTCAATTGTTTTTTGAATATTATGATAATGATGTAAAAAAGCATTTTAAGAAAATATGTGATGATGATAATTTAATTGTTGCTCCATTATTTAATGGTAATACAATAGATGGATTTACTTTAACACTTAATTCTTTGAAAGAAAATTTTATCGAAGTAAATTTTAGAAACGATATTTTACTTTCTTCTAATATTATTCACGAAGTATTTCATTCTTATGTTGAAAGTCACATGTTTGATCTTTCTTATGATGAAAGAAAAAAAAGACTTTGGAATAATTTGGATGAGGTTATTACTTATTTTTCAAGTTTGGTTTTTATTCAGTTTTTAGAAGAGATTAATTTTGATAATAATAGTATTCAGTTTTTAAAAAGTGATAGTGCGAGTAGAATGATATTTTTCACTGGTGAATTTAATAAATATTTTGATTTAACATACGAAGATATTATATTTGGAGGATTTGAAGATTATTTATTATCTGATTCGATTGCTTATGGTACTTTACTTGCTTATCATTATTATGATAAATATTTATTAGACGAAAACAAAGTAAAAGATGATATTTTAAATATGTCTTTAGATACAGCTAATAAAGATAAAATGTTTTTATTAAATAATTATGGACTTTCTAGTGATGATATAGGGGATTTAGATATTCCTAAAAAAATACTTAGAAAATATGGATATAATTTTACAGAAAAAAAGTAAAATAAACATAAATTTCTTGCATTTTATTCTCAAGTAGTGTATATTATTATTGTACTTATTTCTTGGATTGGAAGATTTATATTCTCCTTCTTTTATTCTAGGATATAAGCGAATATATACAAAGAGGAGGTAATTACATGGCACTTACGAAAGATGAAAAACAAAAAATAGTTAAAAAATATGCAAGAAAAGAAGGCGATACTGGTTCTGCTGAGGTTCAAATTGCTATTTTAACTAAAGAAATTAGTGAACTTACTGAACACTTAAAAGAGCATAAACATGACTTTCACTCAAGAAGAGGTCTTCTAATGAAAGTTGGACACAGAAGAAGTTTACTAAACTATCTAATGAAAAAAGATGTAACAAGATATCGTGAGATTGTTAAGAAATTAGGACTTAGAAAATAGTAGACACTCTAAAAGAGTGTCTCTTTTATGAGAATAGATGGAGGTAAAAATGAAAAAAGTATTTGAAACAGATTTTAGAGGAAGAAAATTAGTTGTCGAAATCGGTGGAGTTGCTAAGCAAGCTGATGGAGCAGTTTTAGTCAGATATGGTGATACAGTTGTTTTGTCAACAGTTGTCGCTTCTAAAAATGCAAATTTGCTTTCTGACTTTTTTCCATTAATGGTTCTTTATCAAGAAAAATTATATTCTGTTGGTAAGATTCCTGGTGGTTTTATTAAAAGAGAAGGTCGTCCTTCTGAAGCTGCAACTTTAGCTGCACGAATGATCGATAGACCTATGAGGCCACTTTTTCCAAGTGATTTTAAGAACGAAGTTCAAATAGTAAATACTATTTTATCTGTCGATCCTGATAACTCACCAGAAATAACAGCATTATTCGCTTCTTCTTTAGCAACTTCAATTAGTAAAATTCCATTTAATGGACCAATTGCAGGAGTTAAAGTTGGAAGAGTTAATGGTAAATTTGTTATTAATCCAACAACTATGGAAGCTGAAGAGTCTGATATTGATTTAACAGTTGCTGGAACTCGTGACGCTATTAATATGGTTGAGTCTTCAGCAAAAGAAGTTAAAGAAGAAGACATGTTAGAAGCTTTAATGTTTGGTCATGAAGCTGTAAAAGAATTGATTGAATTCGAAGATAAGATTGTCAGTGAAGTTGGACAAGAGAAGATGAAATATGAAAAGCTTGATATCGAAGAAGAATTAAGAGATGAAGTTACTAAGAAAATAGAAAAAGATATCGATAAAGCATTAAGAATTAAAGAAAAACTAGAAAAAGATGAAAAATTAGATGAGATAAAAGAAAATTTGATTGAAGAATATAAAGAAGCAAATGAATCCTTAAAAGACGATGAACTTAAAGAATTACTTACAAAAGTTACTTTAATTTATAATGATGTTCTATATTCATTATTTAGAAATATTATTACAGTTGAAAAACAAAGACCTGATGGAAGAGGACTTGAAGAAATTAGACCACTTTCAGCTGAAATTGATTTCTTACCAAGAACTCATGGATCAGCTTTGTTTACAAGAGGCCAAACACAAAGTTTATCAGTAACAACTTTAGGTGCATTAGGCGAACATCAGATATTAGATGGTTTAGGACTTGAGGATTCTAAAAGATTTATGCTTCACTATAATTTTCCTCAATTTTCAGTTGGAGAAACTGGTAGATATGGTGCCCCTGGAAGAAGAGAAGTCGGTCATGGTGCATTAGGTGAGAAAGCGTTACTTCAAGTAATACCTGATGAAGAAGAATTTCCTTATACTATTAGGGTAGTATCTGAAATACTTGAGAGTAATGGATCATCATCACAAGCAAGTATTTGTGCGGGATGCATGAGCTTAATGGCTGCAGGTGTTCCTATTAAAGCTCCAGTTGCGGGAATTGCGATGGGACTTATATCTAATGAAAAGGAATATACTATTTTAACTGATATTCAAGGTATGGAAGATCATTTAGGTGATATGGACTTTAAGGTTGCAGGTACTAAAGATGGTATATGTGCTCTTCAAATGGATATTAAAATTAAAGGTATAACTAAACAAATATTAGAGGAGGCTTTAATTCAAGCTAAAAAAGCAAGGTTAGAAGTTTTAGATGTAATCACAGGGGCTATTGCTGAACCTAGAAAAGAGGTTAGTAAATATGCACCTAAGGTTGTTACATTTAATATTGATCCTGAGAAGATTAAAGATGTCATCGGCCGTGGTGGTGAGATGATTACTAAGATTATATTAGAGTGTAGTCATGTCAATAGTGTCAACGATATTAATGCTGTTAAAGTTGATTTAGAAGATGATGGTAGAGTTGTTATATACCATACTGATAAAGAAATAATAGATGCAACTAGAAAGATGATTGAAGACGTGGTTAAAGAGGTTGAACCAGGAAAAATATATAACGGTAAAGTCGTTAAAGTTGAAGACTTTGGATGTTTTGTAGAACTATGGCCTGGATGTGAAGGTCTAGTTCACGTATCACAACTTGATACTAAGAGGGTTGAGAAACCCAGTGATATGGTTAAAGTCGGAGATGATATAATTGTTAAGGCATTAGGCTTTGACAATAAAGGAAGGCTTAACCTATCTAGAAAACAAGCTATTGAACCTGAAAAAAAAGAAGTTAAAAAAATTAAAAAAGAAGAGAAAAAATCAGAGTAATAATCTCTGATTTTCTTGACCTTGTATTATTGATATTATAATATAATTGCTGCAAAAAGAAAGAGGTGAATTTATGAATAAATTATCTAGTTCTAAAGCTATATTGATGCGAGCTAAGTCACTTTTAACTAGTACAAAAATCTCTGATTTAGAATTAGCTGAGTTATCAATTTTAATGAATGAATATATAGATTTTTTAGATGATTATAAAAATCATAGACACGATTTAGATTATATAGAAAATGATGAGAAGCTTAAAGAAATCTTGAGTGCATATTGTGATAATATTGAAACAGGATTTGTAGAAAAAAAACAAATACGTGGTTTAAGATAATTGTTTGAGGATTAATTGCTCTTTTTTCTATGGTTTATGTCAAATAAAGAATAGTTTTGGACTATTCTTTTGTTTTATTCTTTAAAAAGTTTACAAAATAATATATAATGGTATTATAAATGTGGAGGGAAATTATGGATTTAGAATTTTCGTCTTTAGAAGAGTTATACAATAGATTAAAACCAGCACTTAGAAGTAAACAAAGGGAATTAAATGAGTATGGATATGGATATTTAAAAATTGAAGACATTTGGAATTATCTTAAGGAAAGTGTTTGGAAAAATAGTATTAATTTATCTTTGAATGAGATGGTTAGTGATATATTATCGGTTGATAATGAATTAGTCGATGCTTATTTTAAGGAAAAACTAAATGAGAAAAATAGAGTTATTTATTTTGAGTAGGTGATGGGTTATGAGAAAACATCAAAAGGGATTAACTTATGAGAGAGTAGAAAAGAAAATTAAAACTTATTTAGATGATAAGAAAGAGTTAGATATCATAAGAAAAGCTTATGATTTTGCATATGAAAAACATTTTGGACAAGTTAGATTAACTGGTGAGGGATATATTGTTCACCCTCTTAATGTAGCTTATATTTTAACGCGTATTAAGGCTGATTTTGAAACTTTATCTGCCGCACTTTTACACGATGTTGTAGAAGATTGTAATGTGAGTGTAGAAGAGATAAAAGAAAAGTTTGGCCCAAATATTGCTTTTTTAGTTGACGGTGTTACTAAAATAAGTAAATTAAAGTTTTCTCACGATAATGAACTTACGATTAATAATCAAAGAAAGATTTTAGTTGGTCTTTCAGAAGATGTTAGAGTAATAATTGTTAAACTTGCAGATAGATTAAATAATATGCAGACACTTTATGTTCATAGTGAAGCTAAGCAGAAGAAGATTGCTAGGGAAACATTAGATATTTTAACTCCAATAGCTGGAAGACTTGGAATAAATAGTATTAAACAAGAATTAGAGGAGCTGTGCTTGAGATATTTAAGACCTGAAGAGTATTACGACATTGTTGAAAAGTTAAACGCGACGAAGGCTGAGCGAGATAAAAGTGTGGCTAACATGATTGAAAGTGTTTCAGAACTATTAAATAAACACGGTATTAAACATAAAATTAAAGGTAGAAGTAAAAGTATCTATAGTATTTATAAAAAGTTAGAAAAAGGTAAGAGATTTAGTGATATATATGATTTGCTTGCTCTTAGAATATTTGTAGATACTGAATCTGAGTGTTATCAAGCACTCGGTATAATTCATTCTAAATATAGACCGAAACCAAAGAGGTTTAAGGATTATATTGCTATGCCAAAGACAAATATGTATCAGTCACTTCATACTACTGTCTTTGGGGTTGACGGTCAATTATTTGAAATACAAATTAGAACTTATGAGATGGATAGAGTTGCCGAATATGGTATAGCTTCGCATTGGTCTTATAAAGAAAAAGGTTCTGTTAAGGCAGTTATGCAAAATGAGATGGAACAGAAATTACAATTTTTTAGATCTATAATGGATTTAAAAAATGCTGAAGAAAATCCAGAATCTTTTGTAAATACTGTTAAAGAAGAGGTTTTTCAAAATACCATATATGTATTTACTCCACTTGGCGATGTAATAGAATTACCTAATGGTTCAACACCAGTTGATTTTGCTTATAAAGTTCATACAAATGTCGGTAATAGAACAACTGGAGCTATTGTAAACTCTAGAATTGTTCCTCTAGATTATAAACTTAGAAATGAAGATATAGTTAAAATTATTACTAACCATAATTCTCCTGGGCCTAGTAGAGAATGGTTAAATTTTGTTCAGTCGACACAAGCGAAAAATAAAATAAGAGGTTTTTTTAATAGAGCTAGTAGAGAAGAACATTTTAAAAAAGGAGAAGAATTATTAAGTAAGGAATTAAAAAGGAAAAAAATTTCAAGTCATGATTTTTATAGTAATGAAAATATTAGTAAACTTTGTACTGATTTGAAAGTTGGATCCTTAAAAGAGATATGTACTAATTTAGGTACTGGAAAACTTGCTTTGGATACGTTATTTACTGCTTATAATCATAGTGAGGATAAAGAATCTATAATACTTGAAAAAGCGGTTAAAAGTATTAATAAATCAGTTAGTAATAGTTTAGTTTCAATTGCAGGGATTGATGATATAAAGGTTAATTTAGCATCTTGTTGTAAGCCAGTTATAGGCGATAGAATAGTTGGTTATATTACTAAAGGTTATGGAATAACTATTCATAGAATGGTTTGTCCAAATGTTTCTGAAATGGATGAGAGACTTATAGAAGTTAATTGGAACGATACTTGTGAAAAATTACCAACATCTATAATTGTTAGAGTTAATAGTTCTAAAAATTTACTTATAGAAGTTGTGTCTAAAGCAGCAAATAGAGATATACCAGTTAGAGATTTTAGTAATATTCATTCTAAAGAAGATGATATTATTAAAATGACGGTCGCAGTGGATTCTAAAGAAACATTAGTTAAACTTATGAGTGACATTAGAAATATTCCTGGTGTGACTGGTGTGGATAGGGTGATAGATTGAGAGTACTTGTTCAAAGAAGTTTAAAGTCTTCAGTTGAGGTATCTGGCAATATTGTAGGGAAGATAGATAAAGGTATTGTTATATTTGCCGGTTTTACTTACGGTGATACTATTAAAGAAATCGAATATTTAGTTAAAAAAATAGTTAATTTAAGAATATTTGAAGATGATAATAATGTGATGAATAAGTCTATATTGGATGTAGGTGGAGATATTTTAAGTATTTCTCAATTTACTTTATATGCGGATACTAGAAAAGGAAATAGGCCAAGTTATATTAAAGCTTTAAAGTCTTCTGAAGCTGAGTCTTTGTATGATTTATTTAATGATAAATTAAGGGAATTTGTCAGTGTTCAAACAGGTAAATTTGGTGCTGATATGAAGGTTAATATTTGTAATGATGGACCGGTTACTATATTATTAGAGAAAGAAGGTAATTAGATGTTAAAAAATAAGTTAGATTATAAGGTTGTAAATACTTTACTTGTTATAATCGGAGTGTATTTGATTATTCAAACTAAAGATTTTTGGATAAGCGTTATCTCTATGATTTATAAAATTGGTATGCCTTTTTTAATAGCTTTTGCTATTGCTTATGCTTTGTATCCAATTGTAGAAAAACTGATGCGAAAAAATATTCCGAAAGCCTTGGCGGTTATGATAGTTTTACTAATTGTTGCGGCTATTTTGGTATTGATGGTTCTTTTAGCTGCTCCATTATTATTTGATCAGGCTAGAAGTTTGTTTAATGGTATAGTTGCTTTTCTTAAAGAATTGTCATTAGATTATAATATTAATTTTAAGGATATTCAAGACACATTATCTTCTAATTTTAATAGTATTTTAGAAACTATTGGTACTTATGTCTCTAACGGAGCAATTAGCGTGATTAGTATTTCTCTTGAGTATTTATCAAAATTCTTCATTATAGCAACGGCTTTTGTATATTTCTTGATAGATATGGATAGAATAAGAGCATTTACTAAGAAATATTTTAGAACTAAATCTGATAAAATATATTATTATGTTAAAACTTTAGATGATGAAATGCAGAGTTATTTATCTGGCTTTATTAAAATTGTTATTATTTCATTTTTTGAATATTCAATTATATATACGATTATTGGACACCCCAATGCAATTTTATTAGGTGGGTTTGCTTCATTTGGTAATTTAATTCCTTATTTTGGAGGAATAATTACAAATATTATTGCGGCTATTACAGCTTTTGTTATCAGTCCAGAATTGTTTATTAAAACTTGTATAGTGTTTATGATTTTCTCATTTGTCGATGGAAACGTTATTAATCCATTAATATATGGTAAAACAAATAAAATTCATCCACTTGTAGTTATTATTTCTGTATTTGCTGGAGGAATATTGTTTGGGGTTTTAGGTATTGCTTTTGCTTTACCTGTTTCAATACTGATTGTTGCAACTTTAAAATATTTTAAAGATGATATTTTAAAATTAGCTAGTAAGAAGAGTAAAAAATAAAATATTAAAAGTGAAGATTTTTCTTCACTTTTTTAATTCTGGTTATTTTTATAAATTTTTTAATTATATAAAATGGTTAATTAATGTCTTTTATAGATAACTTTTTCAAATTCTTCAGATATTTCTTCGGCTTCATCTATCTTTTTTTGATCTGCAGTTCTTTTTATTATTTCTTTTATGAATTTTAATACTATCTTTTTTTCTGTTGGTTTTGTTTCCCATTCATATACTTCTAATAAACTGGCTAAATATAGGAATTCTTCTTCAGTACCAAATTTTAGAAAGTGATTTTTTAAACTTTCATAGTCAGCTCTTAGATAATCTTTTTCCATTTCTTGTCTGTTATCATATAATAGTTCAAACAATCTCATAGCGAATACATTGGTTGTATATGAATGTCCATCGTAGTCTTCGTCAAAAAATATTCTTCTAGATATCATTTCTGTATATCCTTCATTAATTCCTACAAATTTTTGTCTTTCCTTAGATGCACGTCCAAAACCAACTCTTAAATTATCATCTTTAGTTATTATAGATCTAGATGACATGTGCATAAATTCATGAGGTATTGCAGTTTTAGTATGATATCTCATTTTATTTAATTTTGAGTAATAGCATCCATCTGAGACTATAAAAGAACCATTTATTTGTTTATATTGAAATGATCTTTCTAATTCTATAGAGCATAAATTTAAAGCACAGAAAAGTAAATTTTCAATATCTGTGTAATCATATAATCTTAGCGCATATTTTCTAAGTTTTCTAGGATAACCATAGTTAAATATTATATTTTTTATCAAGCTTTTATCTTCGTCAGTTAAGTTAGAAAAAAAATCATAGTCTGGATGACTATTCATAAATTCTATTAGTCTTTTTATGTAACTGTTAAATTCTTCAATATTTTGAAATTTTTTATTATTTTCTTTATTGTTAGTATGTATAAACATATAGTTTAAGATATTAGTTAATAATTCCATTTTTTCGCCTCTAGTTGCGTTATTATATACTTATTTTAATATAAATCAATAGAATTTTATAAAAAAGTGTTTAATTTGCGTAAATTTAGATTATATATTTTTTAATTATTAAATAATTTTTGTTTTTAGATATAATTATAATAGAATATGTAGGAGGGTACGCTATGAGACAACATACCAACAGGAGATGGATTTAGAACAAATATTGTAGCAAAATTAAACTTTTCACAGACAAATGATTAAAGATATAAAGTTAGGAAAAATAAACATGGTTATTACTAAAGATTTATCAGGAAATTATTATTATACTAAGAATAAAAGTTTACTTGGAAGATTAAAAGACGCTGGTATGATAGATTGTAAAATGGAATTTTCAGACTCTAATGCTTCTTGTAGTGGTGGTGAATTTGAATATTTATATGCTGGAGCAAGTGGTGCGAATTATTGTAGTTGATTATAAAAATAATTTATAAAGCGACATTATATTTATGATGTCGTTTTTATAATGTAGAAGGTGATGCCTATGATTGTTTATGTAGATGGGCTTTTATTTTTAAATTTCTTTTTTGATTTTTTACTGTTATTAACTACCTCTATTATTTTAAAGAGAAATGTAACTATTTTTAGAGTTATGCTTGGGGCTTTTTTTGGAAGTTTATCTATACTGGTTTTGTTTTTTCAAATTAATTCTTTTGAACTTTTTTTAATTAAATTATATTTAGGATTTTTAATGTGTATTATTTCTTTTGGATATAAGAATATAAAGTATTTTTTAACTTCAATGGGAACCTTTTATTTAGTTAGTATTATTTTGGGTGGTTTTTTATATTATTTAAATTTAGAGTTTTCTTATAAACATGAAGGATTGATTTTTTATAATAAGGGACCTTCTATTAATATTGTTTTTTTATGTATAATTTCTCCGATTATTTTATATCTTTATATAAGGCAAGTTAAAAATTATAAAAGTAAAGTTTCTAATTTTTATAAGGTTAATTTATATATTGGTAGAAAAGTTATTAGTTTAAATGGTTATTTAGATAGTGGTAATACTTTATCTTTTAAAGGAAGGATGGTTATTATTACCAATATTAAAAATATTTTTAAAAATAAGAAATACTTGGTTTCTTATACGTCTATTAGTGGAGTTAATTTACTTGAATGTATAAAGGTTAGGAAGGTGGAGGTAATAGGTATTGGAGAATTTGAAAATATTTTTTTAGGATTTAGTAAAAGTATGAATATTTGTGGTGTGGATGTACTTCTTAATGGAAATATGGAGGGATAATATGATAAAAAGAATTATTAATTTATTAAGAATGTTATTTGATAAAGATGAAGTTTTTTATGTTGGTAGTGCGGATAAATTACCTGAACCATTATCTAAGGAAGATGAAGTTAAGTATGTGACAATGTCGATGGAAGGTGATGAGTTTGCGAGAGCTAAACTGATTGAACATAATTTAAGACTAGTGGTATTTTTGGCTAAAAAATATGAAAATACCGGTGAGAGTTTAGAGGATTTAGTAAGTATTGGAAGTGTTGGATTAATTAAAGGGGTAAATACTTATAAGTTAGATAAAAACATTAAACTTGCAACATATGCATCAAGATGTATAGATAATGAGATACTTATGTTTTTAAGGAAAAATAAAAAAAGAAAAGGTGAAGTTTCTTTTGAGGATAGTTTAAGTTTTGATTCTGAAGGTAATGAGCTACATTTAGAAGATGTTTTAGGGACAGAAAGTGATATTGTAACCAAAGGTTTAGAAAAAGAGACTGAAAAAAAGCTACTTTATAAAGAAATCAGTAGTTTAAATGAAAGAGATAAGAAAATTATGATTATGAGGTATGGATTATACAATACAGAGGAAATGACGCAAAAAGAGGTAGCTAAATTACTTGGGATAAGTCAAAGTTATATATCTAGGATAGAAAAAAAGGTAATTAGAAGATTAAAACTATTGAATAGATGAATTTGTTATACTTTATAATATATTTTAATTGAATGTTGTAATAGTTTTTATAATAAAATATTAATTATTTTAGTTAATATGTGTCAAGTATAGCTTTTTGTTCTTTAATTTAATTATAAAATAATATATAATTAGAATGGAGGGACTGTATGGGAAATAGTAAAGTATTTAACTTTAGATTTTTTATGTCTTTAGTTGTTATTACTATTGGAGCAGTTATTGCAGCTGCTTCACTTGAACTTGTATTAATTCCTAATATGATGATCGATGGTGGAATTAATGGTATTTCAATTATTATAAATAAAATAATCGGTGGTCCTTTAGGACTAATTGTTCTGGTTTTAAATTTTCCATTTATATTTTTAGGTTATAATTTAATCGGAAAAAAATACTTAATTAAGGCTGGATATGGAATGTTACTTTTTAGTATATTGTTGGAAGTGTTTGGGCAATTTGAACCTTTGATTGATGATACACTTTTGGCTACTGTTTATGGTGGTATAGCACTTGGTATCGGTGTTGGATTAATTATTAAAGAAGGTGGGTCTTTAGATGGTACTGAAACTGTTGCTATACTAGTAAGTAGAAAAAGAAGTTTATCTGTTGGACAAGTCGTATTTATGTTTAACATTTTAATTTATGGTTCAGCTATATTTGTTTTTGGAGCCGAGAGAGCTTTATATTCACTCTTAACATATTTTGTTTCTTATAAAGTTATTGATTTTGTCTCTGATGGACTTAATAGTGCGAAAGCAATATTTATTATTACCGATGATGGGGAAAATGTTTCGAGAGAAATATTAAAAAGGCTTGGGAGAACGACTACTGTTATATCTGGAGAAGGGGTTGTTTCTAAGAATGAAAAATCTGTTTTATATACAGTTCTTACGAGATTTGAGATGTCTATTTTAAAAGATATATTAGATGAGTCAAATTCTTCATCATTTGTTACAGTAATGGATGTTTCTGAAATAATTGGTTCACATATTAAAAAACTTCCGGAGTAGGTGATTTGTTTGAAGAAGTATAGATGGGTGATTTTTACTATTAGTATTTTGATGTTTGCATGTATGGCTTTTTTGGTTACTAATAATATGTCTTCATTTATAGATAGTGGTGTTTATAGGATAGTTACTTTTTATAAGAATGATGTCTTAACTACATTTTTTAAGATAATTACTTTTTTTGCTAGTGAATATGGAATTATTTTTATGACCTTTTTATTATTTTTACTTATTAGAAATAAGAAGTACTGTGTTTTGATAATGGGATCGGCATTTATTACTGTCGCTATAAATTATTTACTTAAATATATTTTTATGAGATCTAGACCATTTGATTTGATGATTATTGAAGAGACAGGTTTTAGTTTTCCTAGTGGTCACGCGATGGTTTCAATTGGTTTTTATGGATACATTATATATGTTATTCGTCATTTGAATATCGATATAAAATATAAAAAAATTATTACTATATTAATTGGATTACTTATACTTTTTATTGGAACTAGTAGAATTTATTTAGGAGTTCATTATCCTACGGACATTATTGCAGGTTATTCATGTGCGACTGCTTTATTAATATTATATATAGAATTTACACGGAGATTTGTCAATGAAAATAATAAATAGACTTATATATATATTATTATTAAGCGGATTTAACACTTTATATAAATATGTTTTAGTAAATGAAAGTTTGTCACTTTATAATAATTCAAACTTTATGGGATCATATATAAGTAATTCTAGTTATCAAATTTCTTATTTTAAAGTATTTGCTTTGAGTTTTTTTGCTTTATTTCTTATAGAGTTTTGGAAAATCTTATTCATATATTTATTAAATAAAAGAAAATATTCATTTGAATATATTTTAAATAGAATATATAATGATTATATATTTATTATTGGTATACTTATTAGTGGTGCATTTCTATTTGTTAATTATTATGTGAGTTTTACAATTTTGTTTATTTCATTTTTTGCTTATTTATTTAAATTAAAAAAAGATGATAATATGATTATTTTCGTAGTTTCTTTAGTGTTTTTAATTATTACAGTAATAAGCCTTTGGTTTATTTCTTGTTGAATAATTTTGACTATTATATGATATTTATTATAATTTTTATTTGAAAAAGGGTGTGTTTTATGACGAAAGATAATACTATGGAGCCTGAGATGAATCTTGCTGAATATAATGAATATTATTTATTATATGAAATGATGATGCAATCATTAAAAACTGATGATGTAAAAGGTGGTTTTAATAAATCTTTAATGTTACTTCGACGTTTTTTAGGATCAGGAAGTGTTGATTTATATGTGAAAAATAAAGACGGTTATTACCTTTTAAAAGATAGTGATTCTATAGAGGATGAACTTGGCTTTTATGTTTCACATATTATTAATATTGAAAGTAATAAGGAATTTGTTGAGGAAAAATGTTTTTACGCATCTAATTATGGAAGTGATTTTGAAAAATTAGATAATTTAGTATTACTTTATGTCAAAGTAGAAGATAAAGATGTGATTTTATCAATTACTAATAATGGAAAAAAGAATCTTGGCCCTATGTTTTGGGATAGAGTTAGAGATACATTGCAGGTTATTTTAAAAAGAGCAGCTAGTTATGAGAGAAATACAAAGGCAATTACAATGGATTTATTAACTGGACTTGATAATCGAAATTCATATGAGATAAGACTTAATAATTTAAATAAAAACGATGATAATTTAGTAGTAGGTATTTTTGATTTATTTAGATTAAAGTATGTTAATGATAATTATTCTCACGATAAAGGAGATCTTTATATTAAAGCTGCGGCTGATATTTTAAAAAAGTATTGGCCTAAGGAAAGAAAAACGATTGATAGAAATGGTGTAGTTGGGTCAATATCTACCGGAAGCTGTGTGTATAGAGTTGGTGGTGATGAATTTGTTTTAATAACAGATTCTGAGAGCCTTTCTTTGGCTTCTGGCAAAGCTAATTTAGCTTCAACTGAAGCTGGAATGATTTCACTCGGTACTGAAGAAGAGTTACCACTTGGATTAAATTATGGAATTGTTAAACATATTCCTGGTGAAAGTATTAAAGAAACGCTTGAGAAAGCCGATATTCTTATGCAGGAAAGAAAAGCAAGTATGTATGAGGAACAAAATGTAGAAAGAAGAAGATAAAAATATTAAATATGACTAGATGGATTTTTCTAGTCTTTTTATTTTACTTTTTTTATTCTTGATGTATAATTTTAATGTGGAAGGAGTATTTGTTATGTTAGAATTGAAAAATATTAAAAAAAGCTATCATATGGGTGAGAATAGTCAAGCAGTTTTAAAAGGTATTGATATTAAATTTAGAAATAGTGAGTTTACTTCTATTCTTGGTTCTAGTGGTAGTGGTAAAACTACATTACTTAATATTATTGGCGGGCTTGATAAATATGATAGTGGTGATTTGATTATCGAGGGGATTTCTACAAAAAAATATGATGACAGAGATTGGGATTCTTATAGAAATTATAGAGTTGGTTTTATTTTTCAAAGTTATAATTTGATTATGCATCAATCTGTGCTTCAAAACGTTGAGATTGCTTTAACGCTTTCTGGTGTTTCTAAGGATAAAAGAAGGAAAAAAGCAATCGATGCTTTAACGAAAGTTGGACTTAAAAATCATATTGATAAAAAACCTAACCAGCTTTCTGGAGGACAGATGCAGAGGGTGGCAATTGCGAGAGCTTTAGTTAATGATCCAGAAATAATACTAGCCGATGAACCTACTGGAGCTCTTGATTCAAAAACAAGTATTCAGATAATGGATTTATTAAAAGAAATATCTGAAGATAAGTTGGTTATTATGGTTACTCATAACCCTGAAATAGCTAAAAATTACTCATCTAGAATTATCGAACTTAAAGATGGAAAAATTATAAACGATAGTAATCCTTTTGAAGGGACTGAAGAGGAAAAAGATAAGAGAAAAATTAATAAAACATCTATGTCGTTAATGTCAGCTTTATCATTATCTTTTAACAATTTACTTACTAAAAAGGGTAGAACATTTTTAACCGCATTTGCGGGGTCAATCGGAATTATCGGTATTGCTTTAATTTTAGCTTTATCAAATGGAGTTAATAATTATGCAAAAAAAATTGAAAGGGATGCACTTTCTGATTATCCACTTACTGTTGAAAGAAAAAGTTTTGATTTATTAGGTAGTATTTCTGTTGCTTTTAAAGAAAGTAATACAAAAAAGGAAAATTGTGAAAAAGGAAAAATTTGTTCTGAAGATGATGTTATAAAAAGTTATAATATGTCATCTGACAAAGGAATGATTAAAAGAAATAATTTGGTTGAATTTGGAAAGTATGTAAAAAATGATGAATTTAAGAAATTAACATCTGAAATTGTATATAAATATGATATGGATCTTCCAGTTTATACTAAAGATTACCAAAAGGTAAATCCAAATGATTTAGCTATAGGTGATAATAATATTATTTTTAAAGAATTATCTATTAGAGAAGGTATTTATGAGGTTTTAGCTGGATCTTTACCAAAAAAATATAACGAAGTTGTTTTAGTTGTTGGAGAGAATAGAAAAGTAAAAGATTCTTTGTTATATTCACTTGGGATTAAAGATAAAGCACAGTTAGAACAAGATATACAAAGAGCTAAAACGGATGAAAGTTATATAGTAGCTGATCAAAGCTATAGTTATGATGACATTTTAAATAGGACATATAAAGTAATTCTTAATACTGATAAATATAAGGAAGAAAACGGACAATATATTGATTATTCAAATAATGCTGCATATATGAAAGACAAAATTGATAATGGTGAAGAGATAAAAATAGTAGGTGTTGTTGTAGAAAAAAATGGAAGTAACGGTTATGTTGGTTATTCACATGATTTAACTTTAAGTCAAATTAATAAGATTTCTGAAACTAGTATTTATCAAAAACAGATTAATAATAAGGATATTAATGTTATAACAGGTGAACAGTTTGATGAAATAAGTAATTCTTATGATGATTTGGCTAAAGAATTAGGTATATATGAAATAGATAATCCATCTTCGATTAATATATATCCTAAGGATTATAAATCAAAAGAAGCTATTTCTGAATTGATAGAAAGTTATAATAAAAAGAATAAGGAAGCAGGACGTGAAGATTTAGTTATTAATTATTCTGATTTAATGAAAAATTTAGTTGGAGGAGTTTCAACTGTAATTAATATTGTATCGTTTGTATTAATTGGTTTTGTTGCAATTAGTTTAGTTGTTTCAAGTATTATGATTGCTATTATAACTTATATTTCTGTTTTGGAAAGAACTAAAGAAATTGGTATTTTAAGAGCAATTGGAGCTTCTAAGAAAGATATTAAGAGAGTATTTAAGGCAGAGACAATTATTGAAGGGTTGGTAGCCGGACTTCTTGGTATTGGTATCGCCTTTATAATAGCAGTCATGATTAATACGGTTGTTAGTGCTCTTGCTCATATAAATAATATTGCAACTATTCCATTTGGAAGTGCTGTAATACTTATTTTATTAAGTGTTGGATTAAATGTACTTGCTGGAAGTAAACCTTCTAGTATGGCTGCTAAAAAAGATCCTGTTGAGGCACTTAGAACTGAATAAAAGACCTATCCACGAATTCGTGGAGGTTTTTTTGTATAAAATAACAATTTTTTACTCATTATGATTTTGAAAGGAGAAAAATATGTCGCGTCATAAAGTTGAAATATGTGGCATGGATACTGCGAATATTAAAGTTTTAAAACACGATGAGCAAGTAGAACTTTTTAAAAGATATCAAACTGGTGATTTAGAAGCTAAAGAAGAACTTATTAATGGGAATTTAAAGCTAGTTTTGTCGATTTTGAAATCTTTTTCTGGAAGGTGTGACAACATGGATGATTTATTTCAAATTGGATGTATTGGTTTAATTAAAGCAATAGATAATTTTGATTTGTCGCATGAGGTTAAATTTAGTACTTATGCGGTTCCAATGATATTAGGTGAAGTTAAAAGATATTTAAGAGATAATAATAGTGTTAGAATATCTAGAAGTGTTAAAGATTTAGCTTATAAAATTTTAAAATATAAGGAAGATTATATGAAAGAAAATATTAAGGAACCTAATATTTCTGAAATTGCTTTTAATTTAGGGGTATCTGAGTTTGAAGTAGCTAATGCTTTAAATTCTTTGAAAGATACAGTAAGTATGTTTGAACCTATTTATAATGATGGAGGAGATATAATATATTTATCTGATCAGCTTTCTAGTCCTGAAGGTGTTTATGATTTGGAAACTAAGATTTCTCTTAGAAAAGCTTTGGAAAAACTTAAGGATAAAGAAAAATATATTTTGATTCAAAGATACATTATTGGAAAAACACAGATGGAACTTGCCGATGAAATTGGAATTAGTCAGGCTCAAATATCTAGACTTGAGAAAGGTTCTCTTGGAATTATCAAGAAAATGATAAAGTAATAATTGTTTTTAATGTTTATGTATGTTATTATTATTTTGGAGGTTTGATTTATGGGAGTTATACCGTATAAGGAATATAGGTTGTCACATGATATATTAAATGGAGAAGATAATTTATTTGTGGTTAATACCGAAGATATTAGAGGTATTACAATCGGTGGCATCCAAGATAGTTATAGATTTTTTTCATATGATGTTTGTGATGATGTTAATGAGGTAATTGTTTTAGAAGTTAAAAATGATGGAGAAAGATACTATTTTAAACCATTATGTTCTGATGATTATATTTTAATACTTGGTGAGGATTATTATTATGGTGATTCAGAAGAGTTAAATTTAGGTGAAATTAGAACGTGTAATAATAGAATCGATGCCTATAAGTCATTTATGATTCGCGATTTTGGAAAAGCAGATGGTGATGTTTTTGATAAGCGTGAGCTTGTTACTGAAAATCCCTTAGGGGTATATCTTGCTTCTATTCAGTCTTTAAGTTCTATACCTTATAATGGAGAAAGTATGGTTAATTATAATAAAAAATACGCAAGTGATTTAGAACACAAGATTGCTAGAATGAAATTGTTTGCTCAAAATGATATTATAGAAGCTTATGCTAGAATAGATAAAAAATCTAAAAGATATTCTAGATAAAAACTGATATTATCAGTTTTTTTTAATATATATTTTATGATAGAATATCTTATATTGAAGGAGTGGGTTTTATGAATAAACCGATTATAGGTATTATTTCACCTAGGTCTATTAATATGGAGAGAACTTTTTTAGATGTTACAAGGTTTGCGAATAATTATTCAAGACGAATAAGGGAAGCTGGTGGAGTTCCTATTGGATTATTTTTTCCAGATAATGATTTTGATTTGGCTTCAATGGAAATATGTGACGGTTTTTTATTTACTGGTGGCGGGATAATTGAGAGTTCACAAGTTGAAGCGATGCACTATGTAATATCTAATGATAAGCCTTTTTTAGCAATATGTTTAGGTATTCAGACAATAGCTGCTTATGAATGGTTTAAAAAGAGATGCGTGAATATTGACTATAAGATTATTAAGGAAAATTTTAAACTTGAATTTGAAGAGTATTTTTTAGAAACTATAAGTGGTCATGATACTTTATCACCTTTTTATACTAAAGATATTGATAAATCTAAACATGGAATTATTTTAAATGAAGGTATATTGTCTCAAGTATTTTCTAGTAATTATATTTTAATGCCTTCTGTTCATGGATTTATCATTAAAGAAGGTGTTTTTGAAAATAGTGATTTTGAAATAGTTGGAAGAAGTGAAGATGGAGTTATAGAAGCAGTCGAAGGTTTAGAAGGGTTTAAGATTGGTGTGCAGTTTCATCCGGAAATAGAAAAAGATAATTATAAACTATTTGAAAAGTTGGTTTTAGAGTGTAGAAAACAATAATTAGTGTTAATTTGACAAAAACAAAAATTAGTGTATAATATCCTCTTGTAAAAAGGGGGAATTATTATGTTTAAAGGTTTATTTAAAAAGGAAAAAGTTGCTTCGACTGTCGCTGATAAAGTGGCATCGCATATTGTTGAAGAATTACAAAGTCCTTATATATATGAATATATCGGAAATATAAAATTTAAAATAGAAAAAGAACCATCTCTTTCTGATGAAAAAGTAGCGGTTTTTAAGAAGGCTGTTTTGAGAACACTTGATGAATTATTATTTTTCAGTGGATATGCTCGTATTAAAGGGGATGAACAATTAATGGTAGAATTGTTTGAAGAATGTGGTATAGAATATCCCGAAGATAGGCTTGCAGGTGATATTTGGTATATCGAAGATAATAAAGATGCTTATTTCTATGCAGAAGGAATGAAAAGGGCGAAAAGGATTTAGTAATCCTTTTTTTTTTATTGAATATAATTAATTGGTGGTATGTATGATGCTTTCAAATTTACAAGATAAAGATGTCGTCAATTTATTTGATGGAAAGAAAATTGGGATGATTATCGATGTCAATATCGATAGAAAAGGTAGAATTATAGAGTTATATGTTCAAAGAAAAAGGTTTTTATTTTTTGCTTCTTCTTCGGTTACTATCAAATGGGAACAGATTGACAAGATTGGAAAAGATGTTATACTAGTTAATGTAACTAGTTAGGGGAGAATATATGAAGATATTATTGCATACTGGAAAGTATAATGAAGTGAAGAAAAGTGGGGTTGGTAAGGCTATTGTTCATCAAAAGAAAGCACTAGAACTTATGAATATTCCATATACTACTGATCCTAATGACGATTTTGATATAGTACATATTAATACTATTTTTCCAGAATCTTTATTACTTGCTAAAAGATGTAAAAAGAAGGGTAAGAAAGTTATTTTTCACGCACATTCTACTGAAGAAGATTTTAGAAACTCTTTCAAACTTTCGAATAAAGTGTCACCTTTATTTAGACAGTGGCTTAGAAGTTGTTATGGATCTGCAGATTTATTAATTACTCCGACAGAATATTCAAAAAGATTGTTAGAAAATTATAATTTAGATAAAGAAATAATTGCTATTTCAAATGGAATAGATTTAGATTTTTTTGATAGAAATAAATGTAATCCTGCTAAGTTTAGGGAAAAATACGGTTTTTCATCTTCAGATAAAGTAATTATGGCAGTTGGTTTATATATTGAAAGAAAGGGAATTCTTGAATTTTTAGAATTAGCTAGAAGAATGCCCGAATATAAGTTTATTTGGTTTGGGTATACTAAACCTTCTCTTATTCCTGAAAATATAAGTAGGGCTATTAAAAATAGACCTAGTAATGTTCAGTTTCCTGGGTATGTAGAGAGCGGGGAACTTAAGGATGCTTATGCAGGATGTGATTTATATATTTTCCCAACTAAAGAAGAAACTGAAGGTATAGTTTTACTTGAAGCTTTAGCACTTAAGACAAAAACTTTGATAAGTGATATTCCAATATTTGACGATTGGTTAAAAGATGGGGTAGATGTTTATAAGGCTGTCGATGTCGATGATTTTGAGAAAAAGATAAAAGGTATTTTAAAAGGTAAATTACCAGATTTAACTGATCAAGGGTATAAAATAGCTAAAGACAGAGATATTAAAAGAATTGGTATGAAGCTAAAAAAAGCTTATGAAAGGGTATTAGAAAAAGATACTGTGAAATAATCTATCTTGTTTGATAGATTATTTTTTGATATTATTAAAATGGTGATATGATGGAATTTATAATAGATAAGCGAAATTATATAATACTGTTTATTATTATTGTTTTATTAGGATTTATTATTTTCTTTCCTAAGAGAAAGCCATTTATTAGAACATATAATACTCATGGTATGATAACTATTACGATATATGATAAAATTAATGAGAAGAAAATAGATAATAATATTAAGAATATTTGTAAGGATTATACAAAAGATAATGATGTTGATGATATTAATGATGGTTATGATTTAGAAGGAGCCTATATAGTTAAGAATATTATTTCATTATTTGAAAAAGAAGGAATAAAGAATTTTATTATTAATGAAAATGGAAATATAAGTGCGGGTAAAAATTATAATGGAGGAACTTATACGATAAGCATTAACGACCCTTTAAATGGTGATGTATTAAATACTTTAAAATTAAAAAATGAAAGTATGGCAACTGTTAATTATGAGGGTAATTATGATAGTACTATAGTGCTTCATAAAGATAATGTTAAAGCTTTAGCTTTGAGTTATTATTTATCTAATAAGAATTTTGAAGAGGCTAAAGATATTTGTAAAAAATATTCGTGTGAATTTTATTTTCTTAAGGACGATGAGACTTATATGAGTGAAGGATTTAAAAAAATTATAAAATAATAAAAATTCTTTGAAAAAGATATAAAGATGTGATAAACTGTATATAGTGTGAAAATGAAATTTTAAAGATAGACTATGTGGAGTGATTGTATGAATATACTTTTTGAAATATCTGATACATTGATAATTGGAGTGGTAGCGGTTATTTTTTTAATTATTGTTATTATCGCTTTTTTTATCAAAGCTCATAACAGAAAAGTTAAACCTATTGACGATGACGATAGATATGATGCAGATGATTTTCCTAGTATTAAGATTAAGGAAATTCCTAAGGAGGAGCTTACTGAAGAACAATTAGAAGCTAAAAGTGAGCTCGAGAGAGTTTATAATATGATGAGCCAGGATTTAGAAAAACAAGCTGATGAACCTGATGATATAGAAGAATTTGAGCGAGAACAGGAAGAAAATGCTATTATAAGCTATCAAGAGTTAATGGCTCAAGCTGAAAAGTTAAAAAATGAAGCTGATAGATATGAAAGAATGGCTGAAGAAACTGCTGATATGGAAGTTAAAGATGCAATGGATACTTATTCAAAACAATATAAACAGGAAACTATCCGTAAAAGACAAGTTAATAGCCCTAAGAGAGAGAGTAAGCCTAATTATAGAAGCTTTAAAAGTTCGGATATTGTCTCACCAATTTATGGTGTTCAAAGTAATAAAAATATGATAAGACAAAAAGATGTTTCAAAAAAGAAAAAAAATGATATAATAAGCAAGGCTTATGGGCAGAAACATTTTGAAGAAGAAAAAACACAGAATTTAGATTTTTTGAATTCTTTGAAAGAATTTAGAAAAAATTTATAAGCCTTGAATAGGCTTATTTTTAATGGGTGATATGTATGAAATATAAAATTTTTACTTTAGGTTGTAAGGTTAATGAATATGAAAGTGAAGTAATGGAAAGTTTACTTAAAAATCATGGTTATGAGTTTGGGGAAGTTCCAGATGTGGCGATTGTAAATACCTGTACGGTTACTAATAATGCGGATAGTAAATCTCGAAAACTTATTAGAAGTGTTAGAAAGAATTATCCTAATGCAATTTTAGTTGTATGTGGATGTATGATTCAAAATAAAAAAGATGATTTAGATATCGATGCGGATATTATTATCGGAAATATGCATAAAACGGAGATTGTTAATTATTTAAATGAATATAGAGAAAAGCAAATATTCGATGTCGAAGATATTTTTAAAGCAGATTTTGAAAGTATGACTTTAGATGATTTTGATAGAACACGAGCATATATCAAGATTCAAGATGGATGTGATAATTATTGTGCTTTTTGTGTGATTCCTTATGTACGTGGGCATGTTAGATGTAAAAAGAAGCAAGATGTTCTTTCAGAAGCTAAAAAATTAGTTTCAAATGGTCATAAAGAAATTGTTTTAACTGGAATTCATACAGGAAATTATCACGATGGAAATTATGACTTTTCTGATTTACTCGGTGATTTAGTTCATATCTCAGGACTTAAAAGACTTAGAATATCATCAGTTGAAATAACTGAATTAAATGATAAAGTATTAGATATTCTTAAAAAAAGTGATGTTTTGGTTGATCATATGCATATTCCATTACAATCTGGTTCTGATACTATTTTAAAAAAGATGAATAGAAAATATGATACTAATTATTTTATAGATAAAATTAATAAGATAAGAGAAATAAGACCGGAAATATCTATTACTACAGATGTAATTGTTGGTTTTCCTTCAGAAACTGATGAAAATTTTTTAGAAAGTATTCAAACTATTAAAAAAATTAATTTTACTAAGTTGCACGTTTTTCCATATTCGGATAGAAATGGTACTGTGGCCAGTATGATGAAAGAAAAAATAGATGGTAATATAAAGAAAAAAAGAGTTAAAGAACTACTTGAGTTATCTAAAAAAATGGAAATAGATTATATTAAGAAATTTATTGGAAGAGAAATGACTTTTATTCCTGAAGTTTATAAAGATGGTTATCTGATTGGTCATACTGGAAATTATTTAATGATTAAAGCAAAAGGCGAAGAAAGTGAGTTAAAAAAAGAAGTTTTAGTTAAACTATTAGAAGTTGATTATCCTTATGTCCTTAGTGAAGTAAGTGTAAAGTGATTATTGACAGACGTTTTTATGTATGTTAGATTATAATTGGAGGATATATATGAATGATAGTTATAATCGATTACAAGATACTTATAGACAAAAGATTGATGATTTAGAGAATAGGAAAAAAAGAATTAAATTTTTTTCTTTAGGTGGAACTCTTATTGCTACTGGGGCTTTAGTGGCTGAACTTATTGCTGGTGTAGTAGCTAAACCCGAAGATGTTAGATATTATTTTTCATCTAATGATGCTTCTGTAGAACAGGAAGTTCCGGGTGATTATACTTCTAAATCTTATACGGTTAAAGATAATCAAGGGCTATTTACTACATTTACATTTAATGAATTAGAAACGATTGAGCCAAATGTTAATCCTGGTTATACTTATGCTCCAGATGAATATTTACACGAGGGATCTAGTATTGGAGTTAGAAGAGAAGAGATTAACCCTGTTAAAGTAAGATGTAATATGGCTGCTTTTGGAACTTTAATTGGTGGTGGAGCTATGGTTGTAGGTCTTGCGGAAGCTAAAAAGAGAGCTGAAAATGAGGAAGAAGTAATAAGAGGAAGAATGAGAAGATAGAATAATATTTAAGAACAAATGTACTTGAGACATCTAGAAATGATGTCTCTTTTTTGATATAATTTAAATTGGTGATAAAATTGGAAACATACATTAAAGGCAATTATAGAAAAAGTATTTATCAATCTGATAAAGGTTATGTTATAGGACTGTTTAAAGTTAGAGAGACTAACGATGAGGAACTCGAAGATTATATAAATAGAACTATTACTTTTACGGGATATTTTTACGAATTGAATGAGGATGATACTTATATATTTTATGGTGAAGGTGTTAAACATCCTAGGTATGGTTTCCAATTTCAAGTTGGAAGTTATGAAAAGGTAAAACCAACTGATAGAGAAGGAGTAATTGAATTTTTATCTAGTGATCTTTTTCCTGGTGTTGGAGAGAAACTTGCCTTTAATATAGTGGATACTTTGGGTGATGATGCTTTAAATGTGATACTTAAAAAACCGGAAGATTTAAATTTGGTTCCTAAACTAACTAAAAAAGTAGCGGATAAAATTGTTAAGATACTAAAAAAATACGAAGAAAGTCACGAAATTATAGTTTATTTAAATGATTTAGGTTTTAATACTAAAGAGGCTTTAAGTGTATACGGAGAATATAAGAGTTCTACAATTAAGGTGGCCGAAGATAATATTTATCAAATTCTATATGATTTAAATGATGTAAGTTTTTCTAAAGTTGATGGGGCTGCTTTAAAAATGGGAATTGATAGATCAGATAAAAGAAGATTAGAAGCTTTGACATTACAAGTTTTAAAAAGACTTACTTATCAAAATGGCGATAGTTTTTTAAATAAAGATAGAATAAAAAACGGTATTAGAAGTTATTTTGGTATGAATTTATCCGATGAAGTATTAGATGAAGTTTTTGAGAGACTAAGTGATATGGATGAAATTGTCATAGATGGGGAAGACTATTATTTGAGAGAAATTTATGAGGCGGAAGATTTTATTGTTAACTGTTTATTTAATATGACTAAAAAAGAAAATAAAAGTGTTAAAAAGGTCGATGATTTACTTAAGCAAATGGAAGAAAATTATGGGATTGAATATAATAAAAAACAAAAAGAAGCGGTTAAAAAAGCTATATCTAATAATTTTTTAATTATAACAGGTGGTCCTGGAACTGGTAAGACAACTATTATTAAAGCAATAACTGAGGTATATGAACATATTAATAAACTTGACTATGACGAACTTGTAGATAGTGTAGCTTTACTTGCACCAACTGGAAGAGCAAGTAAAAGAATGAGTGAATCAACTGATATGCCGGCATATACTATACATAGGTTTTTAAAATGGAATAAGGATACTTCAGAATTTATGATAAATGAGGACAATAAAAGTAATGTAAAAATGGTGGTAGTAGACGAGTCTAGCATGATAGATATTAATTTATTTTATTCATTATTAAAAGGTCTTAAAAGTAATGTTAAGATGATTTTAGTTGGAGATTATAATCAATTACCTAGTGTGGGTCCAGGACAGCTTTTAAAAGATTTTATTTTGTGTGATTGCGTTCCAATAGTGCATTTAGATTTATTATATAGACAGGATGAAAATAGTTATATAAATACTTTAGCTTTAGAAATTAAAGATGGAGAAGTATCTGATAATTTTTTAAATACTTATAGTGATTATACATTTTTAAAATGTTCAAGCCAGCATATCAAGAAAAATTTAAAAAATATTTGTCAGCAGGTTTTAGATAAGGGTTATGATTATAAGAGGGTTCAATTACTTGCTCCAATGTATAAAGGTGAGAATGGGATTGATTTACTTAATAAAGAATTACAGGAAGTCTTTAATCCACCAAAAGTATCTAAAAAAGAAATAAAATATGGTGATGTTATTTTTAGGGAAAATGATAAAGTATTACAACTTGTAAATATGCCTGATGAAAATATATTTAATGGAGATATTGGAATTATTAGGTATATTAAAACAAATAAAGGACAAAATGAAATATATGTAGATTTTGATGGTAATGTTGTTAAATATACTCCTAAAAATTTTGCTTCTATTAAGCATGGTTATATAATTAGCATCCATAAAAGTCAAGGAAGTGAATTTGAACTTATTATTATGCCTATTACTCATTCATATAATAGAATGCTTTATAAAAAGTTAATATATACTGGGATTACAAGAGCTAAGAAAAAATTAATTATGATTGGTGAACCGGATGCTTTTCTATCTTCAGTTTATAACGATAATGAATATATTAGAAATTCAAAATTACTTGATAAGATAAAGTATAAATTTGAAAAAGCTGGTTAATTTAATAATGTATGTTTTAGACATACGAACATCATATTTCTAATAGGTGGTGATAATTATGAAGATGAGAGACATGGCTATGATGACTGCTGGTGGTATGGCTGTTTTAGCTTATCAAAAATATAATAAGCCGATGATGAAGGCTTTAAAAAAATCTTTCAATCAAACTGTAAGAAAAGTTGATAAATCGTTAGATGATATGATGTAATAGAAAAAAGTATCATTTATTATGATACTTTTTTTGTTAGTTTTTTGTTTTTACTTTTTTTAGGGATGATAGTTGATATTTCATATAAAAGTCTACCGTTTTTAGCTATATAAGATAATATAACAGAAGCATTTTTAGCTTTTGAAAAAGTATTTATACCTTCATTATTATATCTAACTTTATCTTCTTCTTCATATTCTTGATTTGGTAGAGTTCTATATTTTTTGATAAAACCTTCCTCTTTATCTTTTTCTAATATAATATATTCTTCTTTTTTAGAAGAAATATTTATATTAGGTATCAATAATCTATAGTTTAATTTATATATAATTTTGTTTTGATCGTCTTCATTTATTTTTTCTGCTGAAAATATTATTGGCATTTGTTTTATTCCAAATGTTCCAGCTGAAATCCATTTATTATTACATAATATCTCTACTTTATCTGCATCTATTAAAGCTTCTTGACCTTTTTCACTAATATATTTTAGTAATTCAATACCTTGTCTGAAATTTTCTTCTGACATACAATCCTCCTTAAGTAGGAATTATTTTATCATTATAATTATAATGTTGTCAATTTGGGATAATTACATAAAAAACTGGCAAGATAATTATAAGGTGATTATGTGAAAAGTATTTTAATAACTGGAGCTAGAGGTGGAATTATTGGTGATGTGATTAATAAAATTAGGTACAAATATAATATAATTTTAACTGTTCATACATATGATGAACTTAAGATGGTTAAAAGAATATATAAAGACTTTAATAATATTAAATGTTATAAGTTAGATATGAATAATATTTATGACATATATAAAATTAGTGAGTTTAAAGTTGATATTTTGATTTGTAATTCTTCAGTTATGGAAAGTGGTAGTTTAATGGATTTACCTTTAGAAAAAATTAGAAGTTGTTTTGATATTAATTTTTTTAATAATATATTACTTATAAAAAGAATACTTAAAAATAATGATAATGTTAAAATTATAATTATGTCTTCACTGGGTGGGTTAGTTCCAATGCCTTTTTGCGGTGTTTATTCGGCTTCTAAAGCTGCATTTAGACAATTGATAAGAGCTTTTGAAAAAGAGGTTAAGTTACTTTCTAGAAAAATCGATATTGTGATTATAGAGCCTGGGTTATATAATACTGGATTTAACGAATATGGTTTTAGTAAGAAATATAAATATATGGATGATTCTTTATTTGCTAATAAAATGGAGTTAGTTAAGAAAATAGAATTTTTACTATTAAAATTATTCGAAAAGAAAAATAATATTACGATTGTAACTAAAATTGTTAAGGCGATAGACACTGAAAGTCCTCATCTTTTTTACCGTGCTCCTATATTTCAGACTATCTTTGTAAAATTATATAATTTTTTTGATTAAAAGATGATATAATATCTGTGAGAGGTGATTATAGTGACAGATATTGAAATTGCACACCAATATGAACTTAAGAATATCAAAGAAGTTGCAAATAGTTTAGGAATAGAAGAAGATTATTTAGAGTATTATGGAAAGTATAAAGCTAAAGTAGATTTGAATATGTTAAAAAAAATAGGTGATAGAAAAGGAAAAATAATTTTGGTTACTTCTATCAATCCTACGCCTTATGGTGAAGGTAAGACTACTATGGCTATTGGAATATATGATGCATTTAGAAAACTTGGAAAAAATGCTTTAGTATGTTTAAGAGAGCCTTCTTTAGGTCCGGTTTTTGGTATTAAAGGTGGGGCGACTGGTGGAGGGTATTCGCAAGTTGTTCCGATGGAAGATATTAATTTACATTTTACTGGTGATATGCATGCGGTTACTTCTGCTAATAATTTACTTTGTGCGGCTATAGATAATCATTTATTTCAAGGAAATGATCTTAGAATAGATAAGAATACTATTTCTTTTAATAGATGTATGGATATGAATGACAGAGCTTTGAGAAATATTAAGATAAGTACCAAATATAAAAGCGAAAGAGATGATTCATTTAATATAACTGCAGCTTCGGAAATTATGGCAATTTTATGTTTAGCTAAAGATTTGAGTGATTTAAAGGAAAGAATAGCAAATATAAATTTTGGGTTTGATTTAGATGGTAAGCCTTTGTTTGCTAGAGATTTGCACGTTGAAGATGCAATGACAATTTTACTTAAAGATGCGATTAAACCAAACTTAGTACAAACTTTAGAAGGTAATCCTGCTTTTGTTCATGGTGGTCCTTTTGCGAATATTGCTCATGGTTGTAATACTATTATAGCTACTGATTTGGCTCTTAGATTGAGTGATTATGTTATTACTGAGGCTGGCTTTGGAGCCGATTTAGGTGCTGAGAAGTTTTTAGATATTAAGTGTAGAGTTGGCGATTTTAAGCCATCTTGTATAGTGGTAAATGTTACTGTTAGAAGCTTAAAGTACGATATAGAAAATAAAGATGTAAATAATTTTGAGAAAGGGCTTGACTATTTAAAGATACATATTGAAAACATGCAAAAATATATAAAAAATGTCGTTGTATGTTTAAATAAATTTGACGATGATATTTCTGAAGATATAGATAGGATTCGCGAGTTATGTGATGATTTGAATGTTAATTTTACTGTTTGCGATTCATTTTCTAGAGGATCTGAAGGAGCTCTTGATACCGCTAAATCTATTATTGAAGTTTTAGAAAATGAAACTGATTTTAATATGATATATGATAATTCTATGAGTATTAAAGAGAAGATTAAAAAAGTTTTATATGAAATATATAGAGCTAAGAATATTGTTTTTTCAGATGAAGCAATTGAGAATATTAGTAAAATTGAAGAAATTAATTTAGATAAATGCCCTATTGCGGTAGCAAAATCTCCATATGTTTTAGGTGTTGGCAGGGAATTTACTGTTAAGGATGTTAAACTTAATAATGGTGCAGGATTTATAACCGTTTATTTAGATGATATTATGACGATGCCTGGTTTATCTAAAAAACCTGCTTATTTGGGAATGAACATCGATAGTAAATTTAATATTTCTGGTTTGTTTTAAAAAACTCGGTTTTCCGAGTTTTATTTTTTCGTTTCTTTATATCTTTATATAATTTCTCTTTATTCTTGATATTTTTCTTTCAATTGGTAAATTAATATTATTTGTTGTATAATTGTTATTTGTTAGGGGGAAATATATGGATTATTTCTATGATAATTTGGATAAAGTGTTTGAAAAAATTATAAAAAAAGCAGTTAAGCCAGATATGGAAGTTAGATGCGTTACTGATTTAAATGAAAGCGAGTTAGATCATTTAATAGAAAAGGGGATAGATGGTGTAATTATAGATGTTGATGAGACTTTGAGATTTAATTCTGGGGATATTCCTTTAGAAAATGATATGTGGTTAGATATGTTAGTGTCTAAAATGGATGTTATAGCTTTAAGTGATGGATATGATAAAAAAATTAAAGATAATCTTAAAGAAAAGGGAATCGATTATTTAGGGTTTGGACTTAAACCTTTTAGATTAAATTTTTTAAGAGCTTGCTTTAAATTAAAAAAATCTCCTATGAAGGTTGCGGTTATAGGAGACGATTTATGGGCTGATATCCATGGTGGCAATAAGAACAATATGATGACTATTAAAGTTTCAGAGGAAAAGAAAAGATAATTATTAATTTATTTTATATATAAAATGACGACTAACATTTATTAAGTCGTTTTTTGCTTATTAATAATAAATGATATATAAAAGTGTGAAAGATTTATGGATAGTATGCAAAGTGGTATATGAAGTAATGTGGTTATATTTTGTTTATGAATTTCTTATATTAAATAATTGATAATATATTTATAATATCTTTTTAAAATAAAAAAAGAATTTGAATTACTAAAAAGTTCAAATTCTTTTAATTGCTTATGGTAGCGAGAGGGGGATTTGAACCCTCGACACCACGGGTATGAACTGTTGAGGTATTATTTTCTTGGACTTTTAAAATCCTTTATTTATCAAAGAAAAACAAGGGTTAACGTAAATTTGCTAAGTGACACAAACTATCACAAAATATCATAAAATATTAAATATTATGGCACAAATTATGGCACAAAAAATTAAATGAGTAATTTTCAATATCTATGCAGAGAATAAAGGTTATATGTCGATGCAATAATTTGTTAAAAAATTTACATAGCTGCCCAATTAATTTAAGGTAGCATTTTTATGTTAGAAAGAAGGTGATTAATATAATTGACTTGAAGATTAAATTATTTTATTTTTTAATGAAAAAGTGAGTTATATTTGTTATAATAATGTTGAAAAGAAAAGATTAATTTATAAATTAATTATTGGATGAATTAGTAGGTGATTAATCAATGATAGAGATAATTAGTAAAGGATTTCCATATAAACCCGAAATAGGATGTTTTGGATATTCTAGTTGTTTATTAATAAGGGACAAAGTTAATATCTTATTTGATACTGGGGGATATAATTTAAGAAGTGAAATAATAAAAATAATTGATCAAATTGACTGTGTTGTTATTTCACATCTTCACTTTGACCACTGCTCAAATTTAGATTTGTTTATTGATAAGAATATTCCAATATATATTTCGAAAAAAGAATTAGATTATTTTAATAATCACAAAAAAGGTGATATAGATTTATTTAAATATTTTGATTTTATAAAAAGTGATTTGAATATTAAGGAGGTTTGTGAAACTACTAGTATTACTGAAGATGTTAAAATTATATATACTGTAGGACATACTCCTGGTCATATTTCAGTTGTTTTAAATAATGATACTATTTTGGCAGGTGATAGCCTAAAAACTTATAATGATTATAGTGATGATGCAAATTATGGAAATGCTGTAAGTAAGAACGATTATTTAGCAACAAAAAGAAAAATAAAGATGAATTATCGAACGATTTATCCAGGTCATGATTCTGTAATAATAAATGGCATGGTTATGGATAGAATGAAGTTAAAAGAATTTTGAATTAGAGGTGACTAAATGAAAAGACCTGAATTAGAACATAAAATGGAACAATATATAAAATATTTGATAAATGTTTTTTATGAAAGGTGCATTAATGAAAAACCAGTTATAATGCATAGTGTCAGAGTTTCAATGAATTTATATGATCTAGGTTATGATGAAAAAATAGTCTTGAATGCACTTTTACATGATGTAGTTGAAGACTCTGATATTTCTTTAAAAGAACTAGAAGAAAAATTTGGTTTAGAAACTGCATTATTAGTTGCTTCTTTAACTGAAAATAAAAATATTAAAGATAAAATTAAAAGAAATGAAGAATTAATAGATAGAAGCGCCTCCTATGGATTTAGATCATTAATTATAAAATGTGCAGATATATTAGATAATAGTAAATATCATTATTTAGTTACTGATAAAGAAGTTAGCGATAGACTTTTTAAAAAATATGATTATTTTCTTAAAAGAGCTGTATTAATAAAAGATGAGAAGATATATAAACAATTAGAAGAGCAAGTTAGTATTTTAAAAGAAAAAATGGAGGTTAAATAAATGGATGAAATTAATATAATAAAACCAAAAATGAAATATAAAGAGCTTTTTGAAGAATATAAGAATGATTTTTTTGAAAATAATGAATATGAAATTTATGGTGATTTAGGGTTAGATACCAATATAACTTATGAAGAATGGTTGGATAGAATTAGTGAATTTGAAAATGGAAAACGTGGTATCAAAAAGACATTATTTGCTTTGCTGAGAAAAAGTGATAATAAAGTACTTGGAACATTTACTATTTGTCATAAACTTGATAAGGGACTTTATTTATATGGTGGTCATATTGCAGGAAGTATTAGGCCGAGTGAGCGTGAAAAAGGTTATGCTAAATTATTACTAAACCTTGCATTAGATGAATCAAAAAAAATGGGGATTGAGTATGTCTTATTAACGTGTGATAAAAAAAATATTCCTTCATCAAAAACTATAAAAAGTTGTGGTGGTAAACTCGAAAATATAGTTATTTCGGAAGATGGAGAAGAGATAGAAAGATATTGGTTTAATTTAGGAAAACCAAAAATTAAGCCAGAAAAGTTAAAAAAATGTTTTATAAGCGTTATTTCTCCGTCTACTAATTTAAAAGAAAAAAATATAAACGATATAAATGATTCAATTAAAATGTGTGAAGAGTTTGGTTTAAAGGTAAAAATTAGTAAGAATGCTTATTCTACTTCAACTGACAAAGAAGTGAAGATAAAAGAAAAAATATCTGATTTACATGATATGATTATTGATAAAGAAGTTAAAGCAATTTTCTTTGCTAAAGGTGGTAAATTTTGTCAAAATTTAATTGATAAAATTAATTATGAAGAAATAAAAGATAATTATAAAATAATTGGTGGTATAAGTGATGGAACTTTTCTTTTAAATGCTATTTATGAAAAGACTGGACTTATAACTTTTCATATGTCTGACTTTAAAAGGTTTGTAAAAAATAATGAATATAATGAACTTGCATTTAAACAAATGTTTTTTGGTACGAGTAAAGGAATTATTCCGCAAAGAGAAAAATGGAAAACATTAAAAGATGGGGTAGGAACTGGTACTTTAGTAGGTGGAAACTTAACTTGTTTTACTCTCCTTTCAGATACCAAGTATTTTCCAACTGATAAAAATCTAATATTATTTTTGGAAGACTTAGAAGGTGCTTCAACTGAAAAGCAAATAAAAAATAATATTAAAAAATTAAAAGATAAAGGTATACTAGAAAGAACTAAAGGGTTATTAATTGCTGATTACATTAATGAAAAAAATATAGCATTCGAAGATTTATTACTTCCACTTTTAAAAGAATATGATTTTCCTATTATTAAATGTCATGATTTTGGTCATGGTGGTGTTAATTGTGTTCTTCCAATAGGTGCAATGACGACTATTTGTGGATTTTCTTCTGAAGTTATTATTAATGATGAGGTCTTAAAATGAGAAAATGCTACTTACTTAGTAATCCTCAAAGTGGATTTCCTATAAAGCTTAGAGAGTTTTTAAAAGAAGATATAAACACAAATAATAAAAATATTGTTTTTCTTCCATGCAACTATAGGCAAACTAAAGGAAATACAAAGTATCATAAAATTAATACGGAATGGTTTACAAAATGTGGTATTTATTTTAAAAATAATATATTATTAACTTATGATATGAGTAAAAATGAAATCAAAGAATATATTAAATCTGCTGATATATTATTTATAATGGGTGGCCAACAACTTGAGCAAATTAAATTTTGTTATATTAAAGATATCTTCGAAGATATAATGAATTTTGATGGACTTATAATTGGTATTTGTGCTGGTGCTATTAATATGGCAGATAAAGTATCTGCTCTATATTTGTCTAATATGCATAATCCAATACAAACTTTTTACAAGGGTTTTTCTTTTTTAGATTTTAATATTTTGCCTCACATAGAAAAACACTCACAAATAACACTTACAAATAATAAATATGTTATATTGCCAGATGAGTCTTTTGTTGTTTTTAAAAATAATCAGTATAATGTGTATGGTGAGTATCAATCACTTGATTTTGATGTTGAAAAAATACATATAGAAAATAGCGAATTAAATTTTTTGCTATTAAATATAGTATTTATTAATTGTAATTTTAGATTTAAAAATCTTTCGGTAGATCAAATTTCAGAATATAAGCAATTATTTAAGTATACAATTTTAAAATATAAAATGAATTTTGATACTTTTAAAAGAAATTTTTATCATTTAAAAAAACAATATTTGAATAATTGTAAGGATAATATTGATTTTTTAGAGAAGGAATATAACTTTATAAAAAAATCTATTTTAGAAGCGAAAAAATATATGAATAGTAATTGTGACTTAACAAAAGATGATTTAAATAGTTTAATTTATGATAGATATGGGGTGACAATTAATGAAATTAGCAGTTTTGATACCAACATTAAATGAGGAAGAAAACATTGAAAATATAACAAAGCAGATTGATGAATCTATCATTAAGTATTTTTCAAATGATACAGTATATATTGTAAATTGTGACAGTAATAGTGATGATCGAACTAGAGAACTTTTTAAAAAATGTATTACTAAAACAAAAAAAATTTCTTTTAACACAAAGAAACGTGGCAAGGGATATAATTTAATAAAATTTATGAATTTTTGTATTAAAAATTCCGTTGATTTTGGAATTACAATAGATGCTGATATTAAATCTATGCAGCAGGATTGGATATATAAGTTTGTTAAGGAATTAAATAAAGGCTTTAATTATGTAACACCTTTATATGAAAGAAGTAAATATGATGGAAATTTAACAAACCAATTAATATTTCCTGTCATTAGTCTATATTCAAAAACTATTATAAGACAGCCAATAGGTGGGGAATTTGCTTTTGACAAAAAATTTATGAAATTGTTTTCAAAAGAATATAATAGTTTTTCTTTTAGTTATGGAATAGATATTTGTATGACTTTGTGTGCGATTAATAATAATTTAAATGTATCTAGTGTTGATCTTGGTATGAAAATTCATAAACCTGGTATAAATAATATGAAAAAAATGTTTGAAGAAGTTGCACCAGCATTATTTGTTAATTTGGACTATTGTATGATAGGCAAAACTAAAAATGAATTTAATAAATGTAAAAAAATTTACTCTTTTTTTGAAGATGATTTTACGAAAAGAAAAAAAGGTAATATATTAAGAGAAGAAGCAATATCTAATTTGCAAAAACCTAAGTTTGATAGTATAATACGCGAAACGAATTTTACTATATTAAATGATGTTAGTTCTGAAACTTGGGTAAATATATTATATTATTTTATTAATAAAAAAGGTGCTATTAATAATGTTGATTTTGAGTTTTTGACCAATGTATTTGTTATTCGTACTGTAACATATTGGGATGAAATTGCCAATTTATCTTTATTAGATGGTGAAAATATATTGTATCAATATATAAAAATGTTAAATGATAAAATGGAGGATAAATAGATGAAAAATATACTTAAGATTAATAATAATTATGATGATCCTGAGAAAAAAGATTTTGAAGTTGTTGAAAGGAAGGGAATAGGACATCCTGATACTATAGCTGATGCTTTAGCAAATGAATGTTCAAAAGAGTATTCAAAAGCTTGCTTAAAAGAGTTTGGCGCCGTTCTTCATCATAATTTAGATAAATTTTATTTTGGTGGTGGTTGGGTTTTTAATGATTTTGGATTAATTGATAAAAAGAAACCAATAATAGCTAGAATAAATGGAAGAATTTCTAAAAATGTTGGTGATAAAATTATTGATGTAGATGGTATTATGATTAAGACAATAAAAAGATATGTTAAATCAGTACTTCCACACATAGATATCGAAAAAGATTTATTAATAGATTTAAATTATACTCAGTACACTAAATTTAAAAATTGGTTTTCTCCTAATAGTATAGACGATGTTCCTGATGCAAAAAAACCATCAGCTAATGATACTTCTGCTTATGTGTGTCATTATCCAATGACAACTTGTGAATTACTTGCATATGAATTAGAACATTTCTTTTGGGATTATAATGAATTTGGATATCCTAGTCCTAAATTTGAAAATATAGGACAGGATATTAAGGTGATGGTTACACGAATTGATAATAAAATTACTGCTAATTTATGTGTTCCTGTTATAGCAAGTTATATTAAGAATCAAGATGAGTATGATGAAATAATAAAAAGCTATGAAACTAAACTTCAAGTACTTGGTAACAAAATATGTGAGGATACAGATTATGATGTTAATGTAAAAATAAACGAATTAGAAGGACCACACTATAGAAAATATATGCTAGGAATTGGCACATGTGCTGAATGTGGAGAAGAAGGAATTGTTGGTAGAGGTAATAATTTTAGTGGTATTATTTCTGTAGGCAGGCCTTATTCTATGGAAGCACCATTTGGGAAAAATCCTAGATATCATTCTGGTAGGGTATTGAGTTATTTATGCAATAAACTGTCAAAAAAAATATATGAGCAATTAAAGGTTAAAAATACTATATATGTTGTTACAAAGAATAAAGATGAATTATTGCCTCCATATTTAATGTATATACAAACAAGTAATTATGTTTCTGAAGATATAGTTAAGGAAATAATAAAAAGAGAAATGATTGATTGTGATTATTTAAATGAAATATTGAAATAAAGGGAGGACTTAGTATGAATAATTTCACCGTCGAATCGTTAGGAACAAAAATTTATATTAATTCAGAAGTTGATTTGTTTTGTCTTTTTCAAAATATGAAAATTTTTTCTCATTTACCAGATATGAAATTATCAAAAGAACCTACCATTAATGATAATTATAATATTAACTATTGTGATAATAATTTAAGAAAGTTTTGTTATGATGGTTTTAATGCTTCTGTTGACTATCCTATTGATGAAATTAATAATGGTCATTCACTTATATATATTTCAGGGCCATTAATTGAAAAGCAAAGACAAGAAAAATATAATTTAACTTGCCATGCTTCATGCCTTTCTAAAGATGGTGAAGCAGTACTTTTATTGGGACCAAAGGGAAGTGGTAAAACATCTATGGCTTTACAATTGCTTTCTAACGGATATTCACTAATTTCTAATGATATTTGCGTTATAGACTATAGTGAAAAGGATAAAATATATGCTCTTGGTGGTACTAAATTTTTGAATGTTCGTAAAAATGTAGCGAAAATTGAAGTTCCTAATTTAGTGGAGAATATGGATTATAATAGTGAATTTAAGCTATCAAATAGTTATATATTAGATCCAAGAAAAATTGGTTTTAGTATTGAAAAAAAACGTACACCAATAACAGCGGCATATATACTTAACATAAATAATAATTTTGAAAAGTTGACCGAAGTATCTGGAAATGAACTTACTACAAAATTATATTTAGCAGAAGATTTTTCTAGATATATTAGAGGTACATCATTTTATTTTATAAATTCAAAGCTTGGTAATGTAGAGGGATATATTCCTTCTTTTGATAATGAAGAATTATGTAGGGAAAGACAAAACTTTATAAATTTTCTTATTTCTGAGTTTGGAATAAGCAAATTAAATGGAAATTCAAACGATGTTAAGCAATTTTTGCTAAAGAAATTATGAATTATTCAGCATTAATTGGTTCAACAACAAAACATAGTAAATCTCATTTACTGTTTTCAATATTAGAGAGTCAGTTTTGTGTTGAACATTCACACATAAAAATAGATGTATCCGAAAGTAATCTTGAAAATGCTATTAATTGTTTAAAAGAATTGAATTTTTCATTTGTAAATGTAACTTTTCCTTATAAAATAAAATGTATAGATTTTTTAGATTCACTGTCTGAAGAAAGTAGTATTATGAATTCAGTAAATACTATAAAATTTATTAATAATAAAAAAATTGGCTATAATGTTGATGGTAAAGCAGCCGTAGATTCTATTAGATATAAATTAAAAGATATATTATCTACTGACAAAGTATTGTTATTTGGTGCAGGTGGAGCTGCTCGATCTATAATATTTGAATTACTTAAATTTACGGATAATATTGTTGTTATAAATCGTGATAAAAATGAGAATAAGAAATTAAAAGATATTTTTTCTAATATAGATATATATGACTTTGATGTTGACTTTGTAGAAAAGATTAATGATTCAGATTTGATTATAAATGCTACCTCTGTTGGTAATGATAATCAAAATGAGTGTGTTATTTCAAAAAGTGTCTGGGATAAGATAAATAGTTTAAATAACAAGTATTTTTTTGATGTTATTTTAAATCCTACTGAGACTTTATTTTTAAGTCGAGCTAAAGAAAAGAACGCTAAAATATGTTCTGGTTTATATATGATGATTTTCCAATTAGTAGATTTGTTTTGTGAAACGAATAATGTAGATTGCTCTAAAATTAATATAGAAGATTTATATCAACAGTTAAAATGATTTATCAGGTGACGTGGTGCATGTTTTGTGCATCTTTTTTTATTTGACTGAATAAAATGGCACAAATTTATGGCACGAAAAAAGAATTTGACCTGTTGCAAAAATCAAATTCTATTATTTTTAAGTGGTAGCGAGAGGGGGATTTGAACCCTCGACACCACGGGTATGAACTGTTGAGTTATTATTTTTCCAGTATTTCAAAATCCCTTATTTATCAAAGGAAAACAAGGACTAACGTAAATTCACCAACTGACACAAACTATCACAAATTATCATAAAATATCATAAAATATTAAATATTATGGCACAAATTATGGCACAAAAAATTAAATGAGTAATTTTCAATATCTATACATAAAATAAAGGTTATATGTTGGTGCCGTAATTTGTTAAAAATTTTTACATAGCTGCCCAATTAATTTAAGATAGCATTTTTATATTAGAAAGAAGGTGAAAAAGATGCCAAATTGTAAAGTTACATCTATAGCTAATCAGAAATGAGGACTTTAGAAAGCTTAGTGAATTTGTATCAGAAAGTGGTGTATTAGTACCTACACTTGTTAGACCTAAGCCAGATGGTAGACATGAAATGGTGTCTGGGCATAGGAGAAAGAAAACAAGTGAATATGCAGGAAGACAAAGATTGCCTTGTACTGTTAGAGAATTAACAGAAGATGAAGCTACAATTATTATAGTAGATTCTGATCTTCATAGAGAAAAGGTATTACCTTCTAAAACAGCTTATGCTTACAAATTAAAACTTGAAGCAATAAAATATCAAGGTTCGAGAAGTGATATAACTTCGGGCCAAGTTGTCACGAGGTTTAGGACAGATAATATGATTGCTGAATGAACAGGGGATTTATTTTTGAGGCTCTGATATTCTGTATCATAGAATACATTATGACATAGATTGTTTATAGATTGTGACTTAGAATACATAAAAAATATAGTATTTTAGTAAACTATTTCAAGTAGAAGTTTGCTTTTTTTTAACAAAAAAAGTTGCATGCCTAGGCTGTCATATGTTATAACTAATATGGTAAAAGAAGCCAAAACTATGAATGAAAGAAATATTTGGATAGATATAATAACAAAGCTTTATACTAATCTTCATAAATCAAAAAGATTAATGAATGCAGCAAAAGAATCGGATAAAAAAGAGACAGAGTAATAAACTGTTTTGAAAGATTAGAAAAAATCATCAAAAAGTATAAAATTCTAAATCATCCGAAAAACTAATAAAAAATTCTATTATGACTTATATTTAATAAAATCAGAAAACATCCCTAAAAACTATTTCCAAAATGAGCTTAGAATAGCTAGAGAAAAATTTTAATAGTGATGATAAACAATTAATAAGTCAACTAATATACAATCATAAAGAATTATTAGATAAATGGATAGGGTGTTTTCTATACGATGAAGAATCAAGATCATATGAACAACAGAAAAAATATTGGATATTTCAAGTATTATAAAAATTAGGTAAATTTGATAAAGAAACAGGATTTGAAGTAAATAAAAGGATAAGTCTTATTTGACTATTAAAGAAAAATATAGATTATTAAAAAGGATGTGTGCCATGATAACAAAATTATTAGAAAAAGAAATCAATGAAAGCTCTAGTAAAATTTCAATTTTAGTGAGAGAATTAAATTCTAAAAACACTATTTATAAGTATAATGCAGATAAGCAGTTTGTATCTGCATCAACAATTAAAGTTTTTATTTTACTCACAGCTTTAGATGAAGTTAGGAAAGGAACAATTGCTTTAGATACAGTTTTAGAAGTTCCAAAAAAAGAAATATTAGAAGGAACAAAAGTGTTTGAATATGGACCGACTAAATGCAGTTTAGAAGAACTTTTAAACTGGATGATTATTAATTCTGATAATACAGCAACTAATGTACTCTTAGAACATTTTTCCATTGATACTATAGACAAATATATAAAAGAAGTTTTAGTTTTAAATAATACAACATTGCAAAGAAAAATGCTAGATTTTGATGCTATAAAAAATGGTAAAAATAATTATATTAGCCAAAATGATATGTATATTACTTTTGATAAAATATTTAGTAAAACTATTTTAACTCCTAAATTATGTAATAAAGCAATTGAAATTTTACGAAATCAGCGGTCAAAAGCTATGATTACAAGGTATATATATCAAAATGTATTATTCGCTAATAAACCTGGGGGTCTTGAAGGTTTAATAAATGATTCAGGTGTAATGTATATCAATAAAAAATTATATTATGTAGGCATTTTTATACATAATTATAAAACAAAAGAAGAAGCACTTAAGTTAATGGGAACTTTTGGAAAAATAATATACAATTATTTAAATCAATATAGTAAGGACAAAGAAAATGATAGAAGTTAATAAAAATATGCTCAACAAATTAAGACCACTTTTTAAAGATATAAGATTTTATATGGGAAGAAGCGTACTAGATGGAATGTTAGGGGAAGCTTTTACCGATAACCTAGATTCTCCAAGATATGCCTATCTTCACTGTAAATCTTATTATTTTATAAATGGCGAGATAACCGAAGAAGAATTGAAAGAAATAGTATCCAAAGCCATCAAAAATGAAAAATGCGTAATTATTCCTAGTGATGAGATTGGTAAAGTGTTAGAAAAATTATACAAAGAAAATTTTTATAAAAAAGAAAGATATTCAATTAAGAAAAATCCTTCATTTGATAAAAATAAACTACAATCATTTGTAAAAAAATTAAACCCCATATATGAACTTAAAGACATAGATAAAGAGTTAAGTGAAAGAATAAAGAAAGAAAACTTTAGAAATATAACTGATAACTTTGAAAAGCATGGAATAGGAGCATGTTGTTTATATAATAACGAGCTTGTTGGTGTCTGCGCATCAAACATTATTTATAATGATGGTATAGAAGTAAACATCAGAACAAAAGAAGGTTATCAAAGACAAGGTATTGCAGCAGCAATGGCATCTAAATTAATACTTGATTGTCTAAAATGCGATAAAAAAATTAGCTGGGATGCTGCAAATTTAAACTCTTTAGGATTGGCTGAAAAACTTGGCTTTGAATATGATTCTACATATTATGCTTATTTGTATCAAAATAAATAAAAGGCAGAAATAAAAGAGGTGACTATATATGTCTAAAAACTTTTTTGTTTGCAGAGTGGCAAGAGCAGGAAAAGTACATTGTCACAAATGCTAAAAAAGTTTTATGTCACTGATTTATGGTACAAAAAAAGAATTTGAATTATTAAAAAGTTCAAATTCTTTTAATTTCTTATGGTACGGACAAATAGTATATCCGAAACCTTAGGAATAGTTGATAAACAACTAATCACTAAAATAATAATACCATATATTTTTATTTTTTGAAATATTATTTATGTAATTTATCAAGTAATGATAATTTTTTTATTTTAATATTATTGTCTTTACCAGTACCTAATTCAATATCTGGTTTAACAGATTTTCCATGAAAATCACTACCTCCACTTATTAATAAACCATATTGATTTGCTATTTCTAAATAATAATCCATTTCTTCTTTTGAATGACTTGAATGATATACTTCAATGCCTTTTAATCCACAACTAATCATTTCTTTTAATAAGATTAAAAATTCCTTTTCTGATAATTCTAATGACTTTGGGTGTGCTAGAACTGGAATGCCACCACTATTTGTTATTAGTTCTAAACATTCTTGATATTGTAATCCTTTACTTGTTTGTCTTGTTTTATTATGTGCATCTATCAAATACTTATCAAAAGCATCTTGAGATGTAGTTGCGTATCCATATTTAACACAAAGTTTTGCTAAATCTGGACGACCTAAATTATGATTAGCATTGACTAGAGCTTTTATATCTTCGTAACTAAATCTAATTCCATAATCTCTTTTTATTTGTTCCATTATTGATAATACTGAATTAATACTATTGTCTTTTAAATCTATCATTTTTTTATTTAGTGCTTTATTATTTAGATCAATACCATAACCTAAAATATGCATTCTTCCTTTATCAGTTTTTGCAGATAATTCAATACCATTAATAATTTCTATTCCGCTATCTACAATTATATTTTCATTTCTATTAACTTTTTTAATTCCTTCAATAGTATCATGGTCAGTTATAGCAAGTGTTCCAATTCTTTTATCTATTGCTAATCTTATTAACTCTTGAGGTGATAGATCACCATCTGAATAATTGGTATGAGCATGCATATCAATTATTTTTTCACTTTTTTTATATGGGAGAATTATTTTTTCCATAATATATTTATCCAATGTCTGACACATCATATCTGCTATTCTTTCATCACTATCGTAATATGTATAAGAACTGTCTTTTTTCATAACTAATCATCTCCTTAATATTAATTTTTTACCTTCTTCAGCAACTTCTACATTTTCAAAGTTTTGCTTTGCTTCTTCTAAATATAATCTTTTATCTTCTTCAGGCCAAAAATGAGTTAATAATATTTTTTGTGCATTAGATTTACTTGCTAAAATACCAGCATCATAACCAGTCATGTGGGTTTTACTATTAGCATTATGTTTTTGTAAAAAGGAGCTTTCACAAATTATTAAATCGGCATCTTTACAAAAATCTACTAAATTACTTAAATTAGTTGTACCAATATCAGAAGTATATATTATTTTAAAATCTTTATTTTGTAATTTAACCATATATGATTCAATAGTATGTGAATTATTATCTTCAAAAGTTATATTTAAATTATCTATTGAAAATGAATATGAATTATCTATATCATAATAATTTGAATAACTTTCATTATTAGATGCAATTGATGCTTTATTAAATCCAATATCATTCTTGGGTAAATATATATTTATTTTTTTATCAAGTAGTCCTAAATTATGATAAACATAAGAAGCATATTGTAAAGCACCTAAATCACCAAAATGGTCTTTATGGTAGTGAGTAATAATTACATTTAAATCTTTTAAATCTTTAGGAAAATTTAATAATCTTGTTATACCATTACCACAATCTAATAATATTTTTTTGTTATTATATTCAACTAAAAATCCAGGACAATTCATATTTCCTTTTGTATAAGGTGATATTGTTCCAAGTGGTGTAATTATTATTTTACTTATCTTATCAAACTCCTTTTCTTTACCAACATTCTTTCTCTAACTATTGGATCTACATATCTTGAAATATCTTTATCAAGATTAAGAACTTCTTTAACCATACTTGATGATACAAATTGATATTCTTTATCTGCAAATAAGCAAATTGTATTTACTTTATTATCTGATATTTCTTTATTCATTTGTTGTAATTGAACTTCATAATCATAATCACTTAAACTTCTAAGCCCTCTAATAATTGCCTTACACTCATTAAGTAGAGCAACATCAACTGCAGCACCATTAGCAGAAATAACTCTTACATTATTCATTCTTTGATATAATTCTTTAATTATTTCCATTCTTTCTTCTAGAGTAAACAATCCAGATTTTTTTAAAGGATTTTGCATAACTGCTATTATTACTTCATCAAATAAATCACTTGCTTGTTCAACAATATTCATGTGTCCTTTAGTCATTGGATCAAAACTTCCTGGATATAAAACTTTTGTCATAATGATTTCACCAACCTTTTAACTATTTCTTTATCATTTGCTTTTATAACATAATCAAAAGCACTTTCATCAAATTCAATACTTCCTTTTTCTCTTAAATCAAATGCTTCTTCAGATATGTTATCTCTTTTCATTGCTCTTTGTTTTCTAATTTCATATGGGATATCTAAAAGTATTTTTATATCACACATATCAAAGTATTTTGAAATTGGTAATAATATCCAATCTAGAATAATAATTTTATCCTTATTAAGATTTAAAAAATTATCAATTTCTATTTGCATATATTTCCATGTAATATCGGATAATTTATTCATTTCATTTCTTGAATCAAAAACTATTTCGCCAAGCTTTTTTCTATCAACAGTGTTTTCCTTAACAACAGATTCTCCGAATGAACTTACTAATTCTTCTTGAACTTCAGGTAATAGTAAAACTCTGTGTCCAACTTTATCAATATCTAAATGTATTGCCTTATTATCAGTTAATTCTATGATTTGATTTGCTAATGTACTTTTACCACAACCTGACTTACCACAAATACCTATAATCATACTTTTCCTCCCATCTACTTGTATTATATTGCATTTCTTGATATAATTAAAATACATATTTATTATGTTTGTCATAACGGGAGGTTATTATGAATATAGACTTTGAATTATATAGAATCTTCTATGTAGTAGCAAATCACTCTAATATTACTAAAGCAAGTGAAGAATTAAGTATATCTCAACCTGCAATAAGCAAATCAATCAAAAATCTAGAAGAACAATTAGGTGGTCAATTATTTGTTAGAACTAAGCGAGGAGTAGTTCTTACTGAAGAAGGTAAAGAGTTTTATAATTATATAAAACAAGCAATTGAATATATTAATAATGCTGAAAATAAATTTACCGATCTTATTAATCTAGAAACAGGGTGTATAAAAATTGGTATCAGTACAACACTGACAAAAGAATTTTTACTTCCATATTTAGAAGAATTTCATTCATTATATCCTAAAATAGATATACAAATAATAACTAATTTAACTTCTGATTTGGTGCCAAAATTAAGAAATGGATTAATAGATATTTTAATCTTAAACTTAAATGATAAAAATTATGGCAACGATATTGATATTATTAAATGTAGGAAGATAAATGATTGTTTTGTAGTAAATAATAAATATAAGGATTTAACTCTTAAAGAAGTGTCTATAAAAGATTTAAATAATTATCCTTTAATTTTACAAGCAAAAGGATCAAATACTAGAGAATTTTTAGATAATATAGCAAGAGAAAATGGAGTTGTTCTTAAACCAAATATTGAACTAGCAAGTTATTCATTAGTAGTTGAATTTTCTAAAATCGGTCTTGGTATTGGATATGCGACTAAAGAATATATTAAAGAGGTAATTAAAAATAAAGAATTATATGAATTGAAAATAAAAGAAAAAATTCCTAGTAGATATATAGGAATTGCATTATCTAAAAATCATGTACCTAATTTTAGTACAAAGAAACTAATTGAAATAATAACAAAATAATTTTTAAAGAAAAGGATGATAAACATTAAAAATCATCTTTTTCTTTATTTAAATCTAAATCTTCAATATCTTCATCATCTAAAATGTTATCATCATACATATCATTAACAACATTAATCTATTTATCATCTATATCATACAAGCTATGATGTTTATTATGTAAAAACGATACAAAAACTCGAACTATAAAAGTTCGAGTAAAATTCCTCTTGGTAGCGAGAGGGGGATTCGAACCCTCGACAACACGGGTATGAACCGTGCGCTCTAGCCAACTGAGCTATCTCGCCAAATCAACAACAAGTAAATTATAGCAAATTTAAAAAAATATGACAATAGATTTTTGAAAATTTTTAATATATGGGTTTTAGAGTTAAAATGATATTTTTATTGAAATAATTATTTATTTGTTAAAAGAGTTTGTAATATTAAAAGAAAAATGGTATAGTTATTATGTAGTATGTTTTATAATCAGGGAGGTTTAAAATGATTGAAAATTTACAAATATTAAATGAAGATTCACTTAGAAGCGAATTAAAAAAAGATGTTAAAGTAGACAGTGAAATAAGTAAAACTATTACAGGGTTTGCTTCAATTGATAAACCATGGTTAAAATATTTTTCCGAAGAATCTATTGAAAGTGAACTGCCTAAAGATACTCTTATTTCTTATTTGAGAGAAAATAGTTTAAGTCATTTAGATACAACTGCAATAAAGTATTATGGAAATAACATAAGTTACAAAAAAATGTTAGAGTATTTTGAAAAGGTGGCTCAGGCATATAAAACAATTGGAATAAAAGAGGGGGATAGTGTTGCGTTTTGTTTACCAACATTACCAGAATCAATTTATTCGTTTTATGCATTAAATGGACTTGGAGCAATATCATGCTGGATTGATCCTAGAACTGGAGCAAACAGAATAAAGGAAAGTATAAATGCTGCAGACGCGAAAGCATTAGTAACAATTGATTTAGCTAGGCCAAAAATAGATAAAATAGTAGAGGATACTAATGTAAGTGAAGTTATATCTCTTCCAGCTGCAGAATCGCTGCCTTATGGATTAAAATATTTTTATAAGAGCAAGGAAATGTTAGAAAGGTTTTTAAAAAAGCACAGTTATAAAACTGATTTTATAGACTGGGATTCATTTATCAAGGGTAGAGATAAAGATTATACTGAAATTGATTATAGTGATAATTTTCCGGCATCAATTGTTTATACGAGTGGAACAACGAGTAAGCCTAAAGGTGTAATAATTAGTAATGATGCTCTTAATTCAGTAGCTCATCAATATGCAATATCAGGAGTTCCTCATGAAGTAGGCGATAAATTTCTAAATGTTATGCCGACATTTTTACTTTATGGTTTAACTTGTGGTATTCATATGCCATTATCTTTAGGAATGACTGATATAGTGATACCTCAAGTAAATTTTGATGAATTTGGTAAATTGACCTTAAAAGAAAAACCTGCATTTTTTATGATTAACCCATTATTGTTTGATAATTTAGCTAAAGAAGATGTTGATGATTTATCATTCATAAAATGTCCTGGTATTGGAGGATCAGCTATATCTATTGAAGATGAAGAAAGATACAATGAATTTTTAAAGAAAAAAGGATGTAAATTTAAACTCGCAAAAGGATATGGCGCAACTGAGGGTGGATCAGCATTAGTTGCTGTATTATCTAATGAATGTGACAAACTTGGAAGTGCTGGAATTCCTCTTCCTAAAGATACTATTTCTGTATTCAAATACGAATTAGATTCTGATAGTAAAATAAAAAGAACTGATCAAGAATTAAAATACGGAGAAGAAGGAGAAATATGTGTAACAGGTCCTTCTTTAATGGATAGATATTTAAAGAATGAAGAACTAACTAATGAAGTATTGTTTGAACATTCTGATGGAAAAAAATGGCTTCATACAGGTGATAGAGGTTATATTGATGAAGATGGAAATGTATTTGTTTTTGATAGAATTGGAAGAATGATAATAACGCCTGGCTCACATAATATTTACCTAGAAAGTATTGAAGAAGTTATTTCAAAGCATCCTGCTATAGATAAATGTGCAGTTGTTGGGGTTTCTACTTCAGAACACGAAAATGGTAAAATTCCAAAAGCTGTTATTGTTTTAAAAGATGAATTTAAAGATAAAAGAAAGGAAGTTATTGATCAATTAATCGATATGTGTAATGACAAGCTCCCAGAAAGAGATGTTGCTCAATGTTATGAAATAGTCGATTTTTTACCAGTGACTCCTGGAATGAAAATAGATTACAAAAAACTAGAAGATGAAACGATTGGAGAATTTTATGATGCTGGTATCGTTTTATCTGATTTAGTTAAGGAAAAATCATTAAAAAGATAAGGAGTGGTTGTATATGAGTGCTAGTTTAACTTTCTCTGCTGGTAGTATATTTTATATTTTACTTTTGACAATTGCCTATTTTTCTAAAAGTAGACTTAGAAGTTTAGAAAATAAAATATATGGATGTCTTATACTTTGTAATTTATTAGGTACTATTCTTGCAACAAGTTGTTATTTCACAATTATATATAGAGATTCAATCCCTGTTATAAATGAGCTGATTTCTAAAGGATTACTAGTCTATTATCTTTCATGGATTACAATATTTACTATATATGTATTTGTAATATCGTATGAGAAAGATAATTCTAAAGAAGGAAAGAATAATCATTTTAAAAAGGTAAGAAGTTTCTTTGCTGTTTTATCTACAATTATTTTCTTTTTAATTATCGCTATGCCACTTTATTATCATAGTGAAAATGGGGTTGTCTATTCATATGGTCCAAGTGCAAATATGTTATATATTGTAATACCACTATACATGATGAGTTTTTTCATATATATGTTAAGGCATTTAAAATATTTAAAAAACAAAAAATATTTACCATTATTTTTGTTTATATTAATTGGTTCTATTGTAACAGTTATTCAAAGGACTAATCCAGGATTACTTCTAATGACAGCAATGGAAACATTTATAACTGTACTTATGTATTTTACTATAGAAAATCCGGATATTAAGATGTTGAGCGAACTTTATGAAAATAAGCGTTTTATTGAGAAGTCTGCTGAGGATACGTCTAATTTCTTGTTTAGAATGACTCAAGATATCAAAAAGCCTATTAGTGATATTATAGATATAAGTAATGATATGATTTCTATTAAAGATGTTTCTGAATTAAAAGATGGGACAAAGATTATAAATAATAAAGCTAAAGAACTTGATTATTTAGTAAATGATGCTCTAGATGTTTCTTCGATGAATACTAAAAATGTGAAAATGTTTAATACTAGATATAATCCTTCTGTATTATTTAATGAAATAAAATATCAGTCTCAAAATAGTATTGACAAAGATATAAAATTTGAATTTAGTATGTCTAATAATCTTCCGCCATATTTATATGGTGATTCAATAAAGTTAAAACAGATGGTTTTTTCAGCTATCGATAATTCTATAAAAAATACTAAATCTGGATTTATCAGCTTAAGTGTCGATTCTATAATTAAGTATGATGTTTGTCGTTTACTTATAAATATTTCTGACTCTGGAAAAGGTATGGGGGTAGAGGAAGTTAATCATATACTTAGCTTAAATATTGATGATTTGTCAAAAGTCGATTTATCTGACGATAAGAAGATATATGGTTTAAAAGAAATTAAAAAACTTTCTATGATTTTAGGCGGTAATTTAATTGTAAAGAGTGATTTAGGTAAAGGTACTGATGTTAGTATTACCATTGATCAGAAGGTTGTAGAAAGTAAAAATTATGAAATATCTAAGAAATTAGATATTTACGAGCAGTCACTTCATGATAATAAAAGAATAATGGTGGTAGATGATGATGCAAGTGAACTTGCTAAAATTACTTCTTATTTGGAAAAACATGAGGCGATTGTTAGTGGCTCATTATTTGGTAGAGATTTAATTGAAAAAATATCAAATAAACACAAATTTGATTTAATAATAGTTGACGACGAAACTTCTACTTATAGTGGTTATGAATTATTAAAGGAACTAAAGAAAAATAAAAAATTTAATACACCTGTTGTGATAATGATTAACGATGATAAAGAATTTATTAAACTTCATTATTTAAAAGATGGCTTTGCGGATGTTATTATGAAGTCAAAGTTAAAATCTGAAGTGGATAGAATTATTAAAAGATTTTAATACCCTTATCAATAAGGGTATTTTTGTATCTTTTTTTTCTAATAAGTGATATACTTATATTAGATTGAAAAGGAGAGTATTTATGTTTGAAAATAAAAAAATATTTATATTAGGTATGGGAAGAAGTGGCGTTTCGGTTGCTAGACTTTTAAGTGATAAAAATGAAATATTAATTACTGATATGAAACACAATGAAAGCCAGGAAGAGGAATTAGCTCTTTTGGGTGTTAATGTTGAAATAACTGATAAACAAGTTGATTTATTAGACGATTCTTTCGATGTGGTTGTTAAAAATCCTGGAGTTAAATTAGATCATCCTGTGGTTTTAAAGGCAAATAGCTTTAATATTCCAGTTATTACAGAGTTAGAAGTAGCATATAGATATTTACCAGATGTTAAAATTGTTGGAATAACTGGTTCTAATGGAAAAACTACAACAACGACACTTACTTATGAATTTATGAAAGAAGCCGGATTACCTGTTCATTTGGCTGGGAATATCGGATTACCACTTTGTGATCAAATAAAAGATATAAAAGATGGAGATGTATTGGTAATAGAAGTATCTAGTCATCAATTAATTAATCTGGATAAATTTAAAGTAGATGTTGCTGTACTTACCAATTTGTCAGAAGTCCATTTAGATCACTTTGGAACTTATGAAAAGTATAAAATGAATAAGTTAAGAATATTTAAGTATCAAAATAAAAATGATATAGCTATTATAAATAAAGGTGACGAAGAGGTTTATAGATTAACGAATGATTTAGAATCTAATAAATTTTATTTTTCATCAAAAGGTGAAGCTGATGCATATGTGTCTGGCGATTATATTATTTACAATGGCGAAAAAGTTTTGAAATTATCTGATATTAGATTAAAAGGTATGCATAATTATGAAAATATTATGGCGGCTATGCTTGTCTGCATGCAGTTTAATGTTTCTTTTGATATTATAAAAAATGTATTAAATAGGTTTGGCGGAGTTGCTCATAGAATGGAATATGCAGGTGAAGTCAATGGAAGAACTTTTTATAACGATTCAAAAGCGACAAACGTAGTATCCACCATTACAGCTCTTAAATCTTTTGATAATGATGTAATACTGTTATTAGGTGGTTTAGATAGAGGACACAGTTTTGATGATTTAGTTCCTTATTTAAATCATACTAAACGAATCGTTTGTTATGGAGAGACTAAAGAGCGTATAAAAGATTTTGCTTTAAAAAATAATATAGATGTTTCTTTAGTTAATGATGTTCGTGAAGCTGTTCATGAAGCTTATAATAATTCTGATGAGGGGGATACAATTCTTCTTTCTCCTGCATGTGCGAGCTGGGATCAATTCGACAATTTTGAGCAACGTGGTGATGCATTTAAAGATGAAATTAAAAGTCTATAGTAAAGTTATAGACTTTTTTGTGTAAAGTTCGGTAAAAATAACAAAAATTGATAGAAAATTCAATTAAAGTTTGTTATAATGATTTTGATATGTGGTGACTTTATAATCACATCAAATTCATATGATTGTGTGGATTTGACAAATATTTATTTTAGTGATAATATATGCACTCGAAAACGAGAGATTCTTATTTTATAAAGGAATTATAAGGGTCTGTGAAAGGAAATGAGGGATTTTTATGAAATTTAAATTAGTGAGAGAACGTTTAAGAGCTGTCATTAATGGTTCTAAGGAAAAATTAGAAAATTTTCTTAAAACTAATAAAGCCAAAATTGGTGGAGGTATAGCTGCCGCTGCTATTGCTAGTACATTAGGAGGAGTTCCTACAAATGCTTTAGCTCAAGAAAATGGTGCAGATAATTTACCAAACCAAGATGTTGCTACTAATGTTGTTGGTAATGAAGCTGAAACTCCAGCGTCTGTTGAGACTGTAGAACCTACAGAAGCTCAAGTTCAAATGGTTGAAAATGCTGTTAATGATTATTTTGAACAAGAAGCTGCACCTCAAGAGGTAGTTGTTGAGGCTAGTGAACCTGAACAAGAAGCTGCACCTCAAGAGGTAGTTGTTGAGGCTAGTGAACCTGAACAGGAAGTTGCACCTCAAGAGGTAGTTACTGAGACAAAAGCTGAAACTGAGCAAACTCAATATACTTCATTTGTTAATGACGGTGAAGTTAATGTTGTAGGTAATGTTGAAGAGGAAAAACTTCCTGATTTAGCAGATGCTATGGTTCAACAGTACGGTGATGATGTTGAAGTTCGTGTTACTGATGGTGAATTAGAAGTAGGTCAAAATGAATTATATGATGAAAATAATAAACCTACTGGTGTTACTCTTGAAGTAGCTGAAAATGGTGATGTAACTGTCAATGGTGACAATGTTACTGATATTAATACATTAGATGAGAATTTTAATGTTGTTACACCAGTAGATAATCAAGTACAAGAAAATAATAGACAAACTGTTAACTTGGATGTAAATGATGTTAGAGCTTATGTTGATCAAAATGGTACTGTTCATTTCTTAATTGGAAAGGGCGGAGCAAGTATCGAGCAAACTAAAGCAGAAAGGGATAAATTCTTAGCTGAACATCCTGAATATGCAGATGCAGACTTTGTTTATCAAGTTATGCCTGATAATGGCGATGAGATTGATGTTACTGGTATGGAATTAGTTTATGGTAATGATTCTGAACAATTAGATGAGAATGAGAGAGAAAAAACTGATCCAAATACTGAAGTTGATGATAAACCTATTCATAAGGATCCAGAACCAACACCAACTCCAGAACCAACACCAGAGCCAACTCCAGAACCAACGCCAGAGCCAACACCAGAGCCAACTCCAGAACCAACACCAGAGCCAACTCCAGAACCAGCACCAGAGCCAACTCCAGAACCAGCACCAACACCAACGACTCCAGTTCAACCTGAACAACCTGTTACACCAACGACTCCAGTTCAACCTGAACAACCTGTTACACCATCGACTCCAGTTCAACCTGTTGTTCAAAATGTTCCAAGAACTGGTGATGAGTCAAAAGCTAACTTACAAAATAATTTAATTGCTAGTTTAACTGCTGCTGCGGTAGCTGGTGGAGCATTTATATTAATGAAGAAGCGTATGGGTGGAGCTATGTTATTAGCTGTTGAGGATCCAGAAGCTTATGAAGTTTATAAAAATGGTATTTCAAATGGAAAGGCTATATAATTTAGGGGGGATTTATATGAAAAAAATTAATAAAATTTGTAGTATTTTATGTTTAATGTTGATTGTTATGGTTGCTGCAATTTCCTCAATTGGGAATGTAGTTGCAGCTCCTAAATCAACTACAATTAGTAAAGTTGGTGCTATGCAATCATATATTGGTGAGCACAACAAATGGGCTATGTTCCAAACATCTGAAGATAATGTAGCTTATTGTATGGATGTTACTAAGAAATGGCCTGAAGTTTCAAGTAATATGGCATTTGCTGGTGAAGCTGATGCTGGTGTTAAATACATTTTAGAAAATGGTTATCCATATAAGAATTTTACTGGTAATAGTACTTATGATAGATTTATTACTCAAGCTGCTATTTGGTGGTATTTAGCTGATACTCAAGGTGTACAACTTTCAGATGATTTTGTAAATGGTGAGGATTTATTCCAAATTAGACAACATATAATCAATTTGAAAGAAGCTGCTAAAGGGGCTCAAAATACTGCTGCTAATGTTACAGTTGATGTAGCAATTAGTTCAACAAATATGACTTTATCAAGTGATAAGAAAGAATATGTTTCATCTGAAATTACTGCTAATGTAGCTGGAGCTAATACTTATAAAGTTGAAATAACAGGAGCTAGTGGTGCTAAAGCTACTACTGCTGATGGTACTGCTAAAACTGAATTTAGTGCAGGTGAAAAATTTGTAATTAGAATTCCTGCTAATTCTATTGGTAGAACTTCAAATATTAATGTTAAGGTTTCTGCTAGTGCTACTGTTAAAAAAGCTTATATATTTAAACCTGGTGATGATGCTTATCAAAGAGTAGCTGCTTTATATGATGAACAAGTATCTGCTGATAAGACTATCACTATTACTGCTAAAGTTGATAAAGAAAAAGTATGTGTTGATTATGTTATAGTTGGTAAAGTTATTCCTGATCCAAATTTAACTGATCCTACACCTGGTAAAACTTGTTATGATAAAGGTACTAAATATACTCAAGAAAAAGAATTAACTACTAGACAACAAAAATGTACTTTTAAAGGATGGTTTACTAAAGAAGATTTAACTGGTAAGTGGAAAGATGGTACTGCACTTAATCAAGATCAAACTTTATATGGTGCATGGGACTGTGAAGAAGGTTCTGTTATTAATGTTCCTTCAACTGCTGCCAATACTCCAATTATTATTCTTGCTGTTGGTTTAGTCGCTATTGCTGGTGGTCTTGGAGTATACTACTTTAGAACAAAAAATATTAAAGCTAATAAATAATTATAGAAGGCAATTTTAGCCTTCTTTTTTGTTGACTTTTTTATATAAAAACAATATAATTTTATATAGCGAAGGAATGTGATATTATGCAAAAACCAAAGGGTACTTATGATATATATGGGGATAAAGCTTTAGAAATGTTGTATTTTAGAAAATTAGCTGAAACTCTTATGAATAAATATAATGCAAAATATTTTGAAACACCTATTTTTGAATCAAGTAGTTTATTTCATAGAGGAGTGGGTGAAACTACTGATATAGTTACTAAGGAAACTTATGATTTTAAGGATAGGGGAAATAGAGATTTAACTTTAAGACCTGAAGGTACAGCGGGTATAGTGAGAAGTTTTATTGAAAATAAATTGTATGCTGATTCTCTTCCTTTAAAAGCGTGGTATTTAGGTCCAATGTTTAGATATGAAAGACCTCAGTCAGGTAGATTTAGACAATTTTTTCAGTTTGGAGTAGAAGTATTTGGTGTATCTTCTCCTATTATGGATGCTGAAGTAATTAGTATGATTGTTAATTTATTTGGTCTACTTGGATTAAAGGGCGTTAAAGTAAATATTAATACTTTAGGTGACAGTGAATCAAGAGATAGTTATCGAAATGCTTTACTTGATTATTTTAAGCCACATTTAAACGATTTATGTGATGATTGTAAAAATCGATATGAAAAGAATCCTTTAAGGATATTGGATTGTAAAGTAGATGGTGAAAAAGAAATAATGAAATCTGCACCAAAAATGATAGATTATTTAAATGAAGAAAGTAAGAATCATTTTGATGAAGTTTTAAAGTATTTAGATGAAATGAATATTGAATATGTCATTAATCCAAAAATTGTCAGAGGACTTGATTATTATACACATACAGTATTTGAGGTAGAAGCTGATATCGAAGGGTTTGGAAGTCAAAATGTTTTAGGTGGAGGCGGAAGATATAATAATTTGGTTGAAAATATTGGTGGTCCTGCTACTGCTGGTGTTGGTTTTGCGATTGGACTCGAAAGACTATTTTTAGCTCTAGATAAAGAAGGAATTGATATTAAAGAATTAGTTAGGCCTGATATTTATATTATTTCTATGGGAGAGAATTATAAAGCTCTTTCACTTGCTAATATGCTTAGATTAAATGGTTTTAATGTGGAGATGGATTATAATAATAGAAATTTTAAAAATAATTTTAAACATGCTGATAAACTTATGGTTAAATTTATTATTATAGTTGGTGAAGAAGAAGTTAAAAATGGAATATTAACAATTAAGGACAATGATTCTAAAGAAGAATATAAAATTAAATATGATGATTTGATTGATTTTTTTGATAAGAAAATAGGTGATAACGATGAAGATTATGTGTGATAGCATTAATAAAAATAATATAGGCGAAAAAGTAACACTATATGGTTGGGTTAATAAGAAAAGAGATTTAGGGGGACTTATCTTTATCGATTTAAGAGATAGATCTGGTATTATTCAATTAGTTGTCGATCCAGATAGTAGTGAATATGAAATTGCGTCGACACTTAAAAATGAATTCGTTATTAAGGTAGAAGGTTTAGTTAGAAAGAGACAAAGTGTTAATGATAAATTAAAAACTGGTGAGATAGAGATTTTAGTTGATAAATTAGATATTTTAAACAAGTCTGATGATTTACCATTTGATTTAAATAACGTTACAGCTTTAGAGGATACTAGATTAAAATATAGATATTTGGATTTAAGAAGAAGTGAACTTCAAAATAATTTGATGATTAAGCATAAAATTATGAAGGCTTCTAGAGAATATTTAGATTCTTTAGAGTTTGTTGAGTTAGAAACTCCGATACTTTGTAAATCTACTCCTGAAGGAGCCCGAGATTATTTGGTTCCTTCGAGAGTTAATAAGAATTCTTTTTATGCTTTACCTCAGTCCCCACAAATATTTAAGCAATTGCTTATGATGAGTGGTTTTGAAAGATATTATCAAATTGCTAGATGTTTTAGAGATGAGGATTTAAGAGCAGATAGGCAGCCTGAATTTACACAAATCGATATGGAAATGAGTTTTGTAAATCAAGATGATGTAATTGGTGTTACTGAAGGTTTACTTGCTAAAGTGTTTAAAGATGTTAAAGGAATAGATATTAAACTTCCAATTGAAAGAATGACATATGATAATGCTATTGATTTATATGGTTCGGATAAGCCTGATTTGAGATTTGAAATGAAAATTCACGATATTTCTTCTATTTTTAAGAATAGTGATTTTAAGTTATTTACTGATATCATTAATAATAACGGTATTGTTAACTGTATAGTTGTTCGAGGTGAAGCTGACAATTTTTCTAGAAAAGCTATTGATAAGCTTACTGATTTTGTTAAAATATATGGAGCAAAGGCTTTAGCGTTTTTAAAGTATAATGGAGATTTTTCGGGTAGTGTTGCAAAATTTGTGGATGATTCTATTGGTAATAAACTAGTTAAAGATTTAAAGTTAAGTGACAATGATTTAATTTTTATTATTGCAGGTGATAAGAAGATGGTAAAAACTTCTTTAGGAGCACTTAGATGTAAATTGGCTAAAGATTTAAATATCATTTCTGATGAGTATAAGTTACTTTGGATTACTGATTTCCCAATGTTTGAATACAGTGAAGAAGAAGATAGGTATATTGCTTGTCATCATCCGTTTACTATGCCAGCTAATGTCGACGATTTAGATGATAAAGAGAATGCTAAAGCTATCGCTTATGATATCGTTTTAAACGGATATGAACTAGGTGGAGGAAGTATTAGAATTCACGATATGGAAGTTCAAGATAAAGTTTTAAAATCTTTAGGATTAACTAAAGAAGAAGCTAATGATAAATTTGGATTTTTGCTTAAAGCTTTAACTTTAGGGGCACCTCCTCATGGTGGACTTGCTATTGGTCTTGAAAGATTTACTATGATATTGTCTGGAACTGAAAATATTCGCGATGTTATTGCTTTTCCTAAGACGACAAGTGCTTCTGATTTAATGACTGATGCTCCTGGAGAGGTAGATATTAAACAATTAGATGAATTAAATATAAAGCTTAAAGATTAGATATTTATTATCTGGTCTTTTTTTGTTATAATTACTATATGTTTGACTCTCCAGTTAACTGTAATGTTATAATGATTTCGAAAGGAGGAAAAATGTGGAAAGTGGTATTTATAGAATAGGTGAATTTTCTAAAAAAACTGGCTTTTCCGTAAAGACACTTCGTTATTATGATGAGATTGGTTTACTTAAGCCTAGTATTGTCGATAAGTTTACTAATTACCGCTATTACACGGATGATGATAAAGAAAGTGCAGAAGTTATTAAGTTTTTAAAATCAGTTGATTTTTCTCTTGAGGAAATAATTAACAATAAAGACAATCTGTCAAGTGATGTTTTGGAAGCAAAACAAAGATCTTTAATGGATAAAATGGAAAAACTACAATTAATGTATGATGAATTGGAAGTTGTCAGGAAAAGAATTAGAGGTAAAGTATTAAAATTAGAAACAAGAAAGAGGGATGAAAATGAATAAAAATATAATTATTGATGGAGTTTTAAATGCTGGAAAGACTAAAGGAATTATTTTTCCAATTGTTGAAGAAATTTTAAAGCGAAAAGAAAGTTTTATTGTAAGTGATTCTAAAAAAGAATATTATAATTATTATAGTGAAAAGGCTAGAGATAATGGATATAATGTCTGCGTAATTAATATTGAAAATCCTAGTAATAGTAATTCTATAGATATTTTTGAATTACCATATAGATATTATAAAGAAGGTAGAAAAGATGAGGCTTTTAAACTTCTTGATATTTTGACTAAAAGTATCTGTTTAATAGATGAGAGTACTGATCCATTTTGGGGCATGAGTGCAGGGTCTTTAATTTTAGGTATATTAGTTAAGATAATGGAAGACGGTAAGAAGGAAGAACTTAATTTCAAAAGTGTTTATAATGTTTTAGCTAAATTTTCTCATTTGGATAATAAGTTATTAAATAATTATTTTAATACTAATGATGGAAGTGTTATTTATCAAGGGGCAGCAAGTGTACTATCTATGCCACCTGAGACTAGAGAAAGTGTAATTGCAGTTGCTAAAAACTTATTATTTGACAATGTAATTTACGAAGATATGGTTAATATGCTTAATAATGCATCAATTAAACTAGATGATGTAGAAGATAAGCCACTTGCTATGTTTGTTATAACTTCTAATGTTAATTGTGATAGAAATATAATTTTTAATATGATTTATAGTCAGTTAGATTATGTCTTTAGAAATTCTAATAATAAGTTTAATGTTATTTTAGATAATTTTGATGAACTTAAATTATATAATTTTAAACAACTATTTGTCTCTTCTAATTCTTATGATATTAATATGATATTGGCTACTAGAGATTTATCTGATTTAACTAAACGATATAGTGATTATTTATTTAAGGTTGCTGATGTAATGCATGTTAGTGATAAAAGAATAAGAAAGACATTTGATGGAAAAGAAGAGATTTCTGATCTTCTTATTAATGATTATTTAATCGAAGATAAAGATTTTCCAGAATTGGAAAAGAAAGATATTAAAACTTTTAATATATATGAACATGTTTCTTCTGAGCTAATTAATAGTATTGCTTCAAAAGGGGAGAGTGTTGAAAACTAGGCATTAAGCTTAGTTTTTTCTTTTAAATTGATTTACATTTTATTTTGGATATGATATAATTTTATTGTGTTATTGCCCCTTGGCCAAGTGGTAAGGCAATGGACTCTGACTCCATCATTCGTAGGTTCGAATCCTACAGGGGTAGCCAATGACTTATAAACTCTCGGTATAGAGAGTTTTAATTATCTTTGAGGTGTTATAGTGGAAATTGATGATAGGTTAATTAGTTTTTTTGAAAATATTTGTGGTTCGGATTTTTGGGAGTATATTTCGGATAAAGTTTTAGTATTACCTAATGATTCTGATACTTGTTTTTATGGATGTTTTCCAATTGTTTATGATGATATTCTTATGGATATTAGGGTTTCTGTTCCTGAAATACATAATTTGAAAGATTTACTTATAAACGTACATGAGTTTGCTCATGCAGTTGAATTATATTATGAATTAGGTACTTTTTATATCGATGATGTTGATTTGAGGGAAGCTACTGCCAAGAATATGGAAAGAAAGTTTACTGCTGTTTTGAGTAAAAAGAATATATAAAGGTATTATATTTGAAAGACATATGGATTTATATTTTGTTTTATGTTATAATTTAATTGTCTAAAAGAAGAATACCGCATATGAAAAACCTACTAAGTATACGATTTGGGAATCTAATTTGCAAATGGTGTCGAATACTTTATTTTAAAGGATCCTAATATTTGTAATGTGATGCCCACCTGGGAGATCAGGTTTTAATTCGTTAATGGTTTCTCTTTTGGACTTTTTTATTTTTGCAAAACAAAAAAGAATTAATTTTTTTGAAATGCACCCCTTAGAGTAGACACATAAAAAAAAGAATATTTTAGTACTATGATATAATACATCTCCGAAAGGAGATGTTTTATTATGGCTAAAAAGGGTCAAAAATTTATTCGATTTACTGATGAAGAACGAACTGAA